>JABSSB010000332.1 GCA_013214715.1 Paracoccaceae bacterium
TGGCGTGACGCCCTGGCTCTTTTGGGCGGGCTTTATTGCGCTGCTTTACACGATGTGGGGCTGCGGCTGCCATTGCTGTGGCGTCTGGCCGAAATTCAGCACGGCTTTCATTCGCATCATAGAGGTGTTTGTGACATGTGCGGAGCGGGGGCTGGAGTGCTCCAACGGGTGGTTTTGCGCCAAGTTGCACAGGGCCGCGTGCCTTTGGACAGGGTGGAAATCCGCCGCGGATGGGACCGACTGTCCCAAAGGATAGGCAGGCTATGCGGTGGGTCGCCTCGCATCCCTGCACTCTGAATGACCAATATCACAGGACAAAAACTGCACCGACCTTGCGGGCGGCCATTCAGACTCACTGGGTAATGCGGGCTTATCCGGCGAGGTACGGATCCGAAGGTTTGAGTTTTTCCAACCAGATCCCACCGCCATTCCGCGGCAGTTTATCCGTCGCTTCGCCGTGTCGCCTAACATTCGTCAGGCGATCACCGTGAACAACATGCGCAAGACAAAAATCCGTCGCTGTCAGCACAAGCTCGGCGGCCACATTGTCAGTCAGCGAGCCAAAATGCACCAAGACCACGTCCCATTCCCGCGCAAGGTCCGCCAACACGGCGTTGACATCATAAAGGCCAATATCGGCATCATCCAAAACACCGCGCGGACCGTTTGGCATGATCCAAAGCCCATCGACCTCAACGGCGTCCGCCTCTCTGTCCAGCAGAAGGTCGCTCCATCCCGTGGCCTGACCCAGACCGAAATGCTCGGTTATGCCCTGCTCCAGCATATCCGCGTCCACCAATAACACGCGCATCCGGGTCGCAGCAAAGCTCTTGGCCAGCTGCTTGGCCAAAACAGGCGTCGATCCCTTGTCGAGCCGACCGATAGAAAGGATACGTCCGCGATCCGTTGGCTTGGGTACTCGCGCTGGAACAAGTTTTATGCGGTTGCGCAGCTTGTTGATTGCGCGTTCATACTCCAACGGATTGCGCCGCACCTTGCGATCCACCGCGCCCAGAATGGGGACAAGGTATGTCAGGTTCCATAAGTCATCACTGAACCGCAATCGCCCGCTGCTGGCCCCGATGACCATTACAATCAGGGTTGCAAACAATCCACCGCCCATCGCCCCACCCAACGCAAGTAACATGGAGCTGTCTTCGGCCGGCTCTAGAGGCAGGTTGGCCTCTTCCATGAGATCAATGAGACCGGGCAGCGCCGCTTCGCTCTCCAGATGCACCGCATCCAGCGCCGTGCGTGTTTCTGCAAGCATATCTGCGACTTCAGCACGTTCATCTTCAAGGAAATCGAGCGTGACTCGCCGTTCATTCAGATCGCGTGCCTCGGCCCTCTGTGTTTCAAGTCGTTCGGTGACTTTCTGCAAAAGATCTTCGATTGCGGCCACAGAGTCCTCCTCGCCGCCAGCAGATTGATCGGTCAGAGCGCCGGTTTGCCCCAAAACCTGAATCTGTGTCCGCCGGTCCTGCATCGCCTGATCGATCACCGCGATTTTGCCCTTGATGTCCTGCACCTGCCGAGAGTTTTCAGAATACCTTTTGAGCAAGGTGGACAGAGTGGCCTCGTGACGGGCTTTTTCAAAGTTCAGGTCCGCCAAAGCCCGGTCCAGCAGTGTGGCCCGCATGATCTCTTCGTCATTCATATCCGCCGAAGAATTGCCCCCGGTTTCACGCAATGCAGTCAACGTAGCTTCGACTTCGGCCTTGCGAGCCGCCGTTGCATCGATCTGGGCGATCTTTTCATTATGCGCTTTTACCAATGTCAACGGTCCAAATTCGCCGCCAGCCTCAAGGCTTTGGCGGTTGATCTGCGATAGCTGGTCCAGCAATTCGGCCTCGCGCGCACGCAGGGTTTCGCTGCGTGAAGCTGTTTGGCGGGCTTTGTTCTCAGCCGTAAGACTCAGATAGGCGCCTGTGATCGCATCCAGCTTTGCTTCGGCAAACTCTGGGCTCTT
>JABSSB010000333.1 GCA_013214715.1 Paracoccaceae bacterium
TCTGCGGTACCATCACCATCTGTGTCGATACAACCACTGTCATTTACTGGTGAGCCAATAGGTGTGTTCGGACAATCATCATCATCATCACCAACACCATCACCATCATCATCTTCAAATGATGCATCTACAGGACAATCATTTTTAAATGGATTGGTTACATCACCTGTGAGCTCCAGTGCATCAGGACAAGTATCTTCAACTCCATCTTTATCAGTATCATCCTGCGCTATGATGCCATCACCATCATAATCATAAGATAAATCATAAAACTCTTGAATCACTGAGCTACCAGTTTGAGTAGAGGTGGAGTTCTCACCTAAAATGGATGCATCGCTATAGCTTCTGGTTACAACATAAATAACATTATTATCTGTAACCGCTAAGTCATAAGCAATATTATTGCTAGATGAGCCAAACTGTTGCACATCAATAATCCCACCATTAATGGTGTTCATCGCCCCAACAAAATAGTCATAACCACCGAGTCCTCCAATTGGATTGTCTTGGTTCTCCATTTGTCCACCAAAAGTATCACCCACAAAATAGATCCTATTTTCATTCACTGATAGTTCAATATCATTTATTATATCTTGATTTCCATTTCCACTCGCTCGAACAATAGAGTAATCTGACCAAACAGGTTGACAATCACTGTCATATTTCATCACAAAACCATCACGGGAACTATCATTAGAATTTGTTTTAACTCGACCTGAAATATAAATGTTATTGTCGCTATCCACTTCAATATTGTGCGCTTCATCTGTAAAAGTTGTTCTATTATCTTGATAAGCACATATTTCTGTTAACGTTTCTGTACTGGTGTTAAAACGATATTTCGCAATGAATGGATCATAGTTATCATTCACACCATTATTCGTATTATTGACAGTAGTGAATTCATCGATATCTCCTTGTGTTGATCCCACAAGATTAATAATCAAGTCTTGTCCAGATTCAACTACTTTAATGTCATAAATAGACTCAAATTTTTCTGTTCCTAAACGTAAAGCTGCTTTTGGTAATACTTGAGAATTATCAGCAGGATATATACTAGCATCATTTGCATTTGCATAAATTTCTAGGTAGGCGTCATTTTGTCCATCAATACTTCCTTGTCCAAGTATTGGAGATTGCGTGAAACCTGCAACAAATACGTAATCATTTGTAACATCTACCGTATAAGGTACACTTCTGTCACTATTATTACCGCTATGACCGGGTTGAATTAACCAAATTAAATTCAAATCCTTATCATATTTACTTAGCGCACCAATGCCATGCGTACCACTTAACATTCCTGTTTCTAATGAAGGATGGATAGAAGCATGATCACCCTGTGTTCTTGCAACTACATAAATATTGCCATTATCATCAATTGTTAACTCAGAAGCATAATCCCATCCATTACTAGTATCATTTCTTTGAGTTTGAGTTGCCAAATATTGATGATTTATTGGATCAATTCTGTGAATGAGCAAATCAAGACCACCATCTCCGTATGTTCTTCCTATGGCGTATAAATACTCTTCCCCGTTAGTTCCTATATGATAATCAATATTATAAAAATGAGTTGCATTATCACCTTGTTGTGTCAAGAAACTTGGATTTGAAGGTACGGTCAGTAAACCAATTCCATTTTCTTCATCATCCACATCTGGAACGCCGTCTCCATCGGTATCGGTACAACCATTTGAGTTAACTGGGTTACCTGCTGGTGTATTTGGACAATCATCATCGTCATTGCCTACACCATCGCCATCATCATCTGCAAATGTACATCCTTCATCATTAACATTAGAATTAAGCGGTGTTTCTGGACAATTATCATTATCATCGTTTACACCATCGTTATCATCATCATCATCGTTGGCATCATCACAACCATCATTATCAAAATCAGTTGCACCCAGAACCGTATCGTCACAGGCATCTGCGTCATCATCCACACCATCGTTGTCATCAT
>JABSSB010000334.1 GCA_013214715.1 Paracoccaceae bacterium
CTTCACCGACAGGCAAGGACAGGTTCGGCACGCGCAGCGCTTCCATCACGACATTGACGCGGGTCAGGTCAAAGCCGAAGCCGATCTGCAACGTGCCATCGGCGCCGACTGTCAACGACCCATCGCTTGACACGCCGCCCAACCCATCGAAGCCTTGCGAGACGTTGAAGCCGGTGCTGAGATCTCCGAAATCATGGGTGAGCGTTAGCTCGAATTCCAGACGCTCGCGGCCGGTGTTATAATTCGAGGTGATGCTGTTGGGATCAATCCCTGCTGAGGCACCCAGTTGTTGCACCAATTCTTCGATCGAGTCGAAATTAGCAAAGCCGTTGGCGTCGGTCAGGACATCATTGACCTGCGCCTCAAACGCCGCACCCCAATCCAATGCATCGCCAATAGTCGCATCAGTAAAGGGCAGGTCTGTGTCCAAAAAGCTTGAACCGCTTAGGCTCGACAACCACGCGGCGACCTGCTGCAAATTTGCCAGAAAGCCTTGCCCGGTCAGACCAGAAAATTCGCTGGCTTCATCTGCCAACGTGCCCGTGAACAAGTAAGTTACTGGCTCACCCGAGAACGGGTTTCCCTGTCCGGTCACCAACAAGGTGCCAGAGCCGATGCCCGACAGGTTGGCCGTCATGATGAAGGCGCCGGAAATTTCCGCGCGCGTGACCTGGAAATTCAGTAGCCCATCGGTTGAGGTTCCCAGAACTTCTCCCAAGGATAGCGGTGATGGTGGCACGCCAAGCCCGGTGGCCACACCGCCCGACAGGCCTGCGCGGATCGAGAAGTTGGAATTGCCCTCGAGCGCCAAATCCAGAACCCCGACACGGACATCGCTGTCAAAGCTGGGATCAACATCGGCGGCCAAATCCACGTCGAACGTATCCAGCCGCAGGAACACGGCCTCTTCCACAGGCAAGGTCGGGTCCAGACGCACACCCAGTGTCACCTTGATCTCGACATCGGTGTTTCCGGATATTCCGGCCTCAAGCGCGAAATTCAGATCAGTGTCGCCCACCCCGATGGCACCGCGCTCGTTCAGGAAAGGAATACTGATCGTCGTGCCCAATTGCATGACGAATTGATCGCTGCCGGATTGCAGGCCCAACTGTTCCGCCGCTTGCGTGGCGGCGGCGTCGACCAGCCCGGAATACATATTGGCGCGATCCACGACAAAGCTGCGCGCACTTGTGCTGAGCGCTTCGATCTGGTTGGCGGCGGCGGTCGCAACGCTTTGCGCCGCACCGGCGGGATCATTGGCAAAGCTCAGCAAGGCCGAGCCGAAATCGGACAGCAACGTGTCGATTGTCAGGATCTCTCGCAGGGTCTTTTCCAGCACTGGGATCGTCGTGTCCAGCAGCGGGTTTTGACCGGCCGAATTGGCAAACTGCGTCAGCCAAGGCTGCAATTGCGCCAGCAGATCGCGCGCCGTTTCATCGAGGGTCCCGTTGCTCAGCAGATCCGCAGGCGAAGAGGGCAAAAGGTTTCCAAGATCGCTCGTGTTGATCGTGATTGTCGGCGATGAGTTCAGGAAATCGAGCCGTTGCGATACGCTCAGAGGCACCGTGGCAGAGCCTACGCCGCTATCAGCCGCCACATCTGCGCTGAGCCGGGCAATGCCTTGCAAAGCCGGCGCCTGGAAAATGCCCAGCGGGTTGGCCGTGATCTCGGACAGGCGGGTGATCCCATCAGAGCCGGACGGGTCGCGTAGCAAGGTGCTGAAAGTAGCATCGCCCGCCGGGTCCAGCTGGCCATTTGACGGGTTGCGCCGAGCCACCGTCAGATCGACATTGCGCGCCTCGACCCGCAGAGGCCCCAAAGAGGCCGCCGCGAGAAAAGGCGTATTGGTCAGCAGGCGGAACCCAACATCCAGCGCGGTATTCCCGGCACCAGTGCGCAGGTAAATCCGGTCCTCCGGGTCCAACCCATTGTCCAGAAACACACCAAGCGTCAAAGTGG
>JABSSB010000335.1 GCA_013214715.1 Paracoccaceae bacterium
CCCAGTCCCAGCGCATCCATCAGCATGACGGGATTGTTCAGCTTTTCCAGCCTTTCATAGGTTAGATAGACGCACAGCGCCGATGCCAGCGCCGCCCAGATATAGAGCGGCTGGCTCAACGCTGCGACGGGTGTCGCGCCGAGAAGGGCGTCCCGAATGACACCCCCGGCCAGCCCCGTGGCCAGCGCCAGAACGGCGATGCCGAACAGGTCCAGATCACGCCGCACAGCCAGCATCGCCCCGGACAGGCCAAAGACGAAGATGCCCACAAGATCAAGAAACAGGCCAAAGGGAAGCGTCATGGGCAAAGCCATATCCTTGCCTCGGCGTCAAAGCCAGAGGCTCTGACCGCGCCGCCACTTTCCAATCCGTCTGCAGCCTGTCATCCTCCGGTCAAACAGGGGAGCGGCGCATGAGCGGGCACGGATATGAAAGCGGGCGGTTGAATCTGCCTTTCGTGGGCATTTGCACCTTTGCCAAAAGCGATTACGTCGCCGACTGGTCCGCGATTGAGGCCGATGTCGCAGTCTTGGGCGCTCCGTTTGATTTCGGCGCGCAATGGCGGGCGGGCGCACGGTTCGGTCCGCGCGCGATCCGGGAGGCCTCGACCCTGTTCTCCTTCGGGCATGGCGGGGCCTATGATTTCGAAGATGATGTGACCTATCTGCCCACTGAGGGCACGAAGATCGTCGATCTGGGGGATGCCGATATCATCCACACGGACACGCTCGGCAGTCATCGCAATATTGAAACCGGCGTGCGGGCGATCCTGGCCTCGGGCGCATTGCCCATGGTGCTGGGGGGCGATCATTCGGTCAATATCCCCTGCATCAACGCCTTTGACGATCAGGCGCCGATCCATATCGTGCAGATTGATGCGCATCTGGATTTTGTTGATGAACGGCACGGCGTCCGCTTTGGCCATGGCAACCCGATGCGACGCGCGGCAGAGAAGCCTTATGTCACCGGCTTGACCCAGATTGGCATTCGCAACGTGTCCTCGACCGCCAAGGAAGGCTATGAAGAGGCGCGGGCCATGGGCTCGGACATTCTTTCGGTTCGGCATTTGCGCAAGCTGGGCGTCGAGGGTGTCTTGGAGCGTATCCCCGAAGGCAAACGGTATTACCTGACCATTGACATCGACGCTTTTGACCCCTCCATCGCGCCGGGCACGGGCACGCCTAGCCATGGCGGGTTCCTCTACTACGAGGTGCTGGAACTGCTCGACGGTTTGTCGCAGCGCGGGCAGATCGTGGGCGTCGATCTGGTGGAAGTGGCTCCTGATTACGACCAAAGCGGCACCACCGCCATTCTGGCCGCGCAAGTTCTGATGAACCTGCTGGGGCGCATCCTGCACTATCGGTCCAGATAGACCTTGCGCCGGCCTTGTGCGTGGGCCGTGACGATATCCGGCGCCCTTGATGCGTCATTACACCTGATAAGCCGCATGGCTGGGATGGTCACATCGACATTCAGTAAGGCCGCAAAGGATGTGGACGACCATATCAGCGGGATGCAGTTCAAGCCCACGATGTCCTAGGGCGGCGGTACACTGAGGATTTTGGATGTTGCCGATTACGAACTGTGTGAGCTTGACGGGGCCGACATGATCATGGGCGCTGGTGGCAGGGACACGCTGTCAAAGGGGGCAGGCAAGGGGCTGTTCTGTCTCGGCCATAATGGGCGATCTGAAATCTGCGGTGACACAGGCGCAGACGGGTTTTTGATCTCTTTCGAAGGCGTTGACAGCGATAGGGTCATCCGGTCACAGCTGGATGTTCAGGATGTCGATTTTGAGTCCAAAGGCAGGGTTGACGATAAGCTTAAGCTGGATCTGTTTTCCCGACCTTCGCCGCAACAATTTGTAGATCGCGCGGAGCAGGTTGGCGGGTACGTGGTCTTTACGTCGCGCCCAACATTTTGGGGCATGAGACCGCGTTGCGCTT
>JABSSB010000336.1 GCA_013214715.1 Paracoccaceae bacterium
GGAATGAAATAACGCCCTGAGCAGAAAAGAGTGGTTGTCGCCCTCTCGCCGTGGGGGCGGGGACGGTAACGCGTAAACTGTTTTGACATGGGTAAAGAGATATGGTCGGCGCGCCTGATCTCAAAATGCTGGCCTCGGACCTTGAAAAGGCCGGGACGCCCTGGGTGATGGATGAGATGATCTCCATGGCCCGGATGACCGAAACCGAACGCGTGACGCAGCTGGGCTTTCACCCGCCCGCGGGTGCGATGTCGCGGGAGCAGGCGGTGCAGGCTGACAAGGTGGCCCCTGCGATCACAGCGGATGTCATTGCTGCCGAAGGCGGATTTGGCGCACCCGCAGCCTTTGACCACCGCAATGTGAATGGCAAGACTTTCACAACGCCTGTGAACCAGCAGGGCGGCTGCGGCTCCTGCATGGCGCATGGGGTCGCGGCGGTGATGGCGACGACCTATCGCCGCTCGATCAACAACCCGAACTATGACCGCGACCTGTCAGAGGCGCATCTGTTCTATTGCCACGGCGGCGAAGAAGGCCGCAATTGCCAGAATGGCTGGTTCCCTGATGCCGCGCTGGATAAGACGCGCACCAAGGGCGTGACGCTGGACAGCGTCTATCCCTGTACCGGCAGCCAGCAGGCGTGCGCGGTGCCGGGCAATTGGCAATCGACCATGGCGCGGATCGGGTCCAAGACCAGGCTGACCGGCGCGTGGCGATCAAGAACTGGCTCGCCACGCGCGGGTCGGTCACAGGCTGTTTCATCGTCTATCAGGATTTCTTCAGCTATCGCAGCGGGGTCTATCGCCATGTCTCGGGCGCCTCTGCCGGTGGGCACTGCGTCGAGATTGTCGGCCACAACGATGCGCAGAGCTGCTGGATCTGCAAGAACAGCTGGGGCTACCGGCTGGGGCGAAAACGGCTTCTTCTGCATCGGCTATGGCCAGTGTCAGATCGACACCTTGTATGGGCCTTATGGGACTGGCGCGGTGACGCTCAAGACCTGGACCAACAACCTCAAGGTCAACGGGCTGTGGTCCAATGATGCGCGGCGCAACGCCTATGCGCATTTCAGCGGTCTGGACCGGCGCAAGCTGCCGAACTCCAATGACAGCGCGCATCTGACGCTGACGAGGCTGGCGCTTGTCGCAGGTACCTATGTCATACAGGATCAGGGCGCACCAGGCGCTGCAGCGCGGCCGGGGTTTTGATCCGGCCTGTCGCGCGAGTGGAGGCAGGGTAGCCAGACAGGGTGAAGGATTTGGAAATGATGCGTGCGGTGGGGTTAACGCTGTAGATCGCATATTGAAAACCAAATCGCTTAGAGCAATCCCGGCGCCCGCCCATGGGGCGGGTCGGGCGCCGGGATTTCTGCGCCCGCATCCGCGTCCGCGCAACCCCCGGTCTTGCCCTTCCTCTGCGCTCTGGCCTATAGCAACTGCCAGACATTCAAGATCCAGACCTGACGGAGCGCAGCATGGCCGGCCATTCCAAATGGGCGAATATCCAACACCGCAAGGGACGGCAGGACGCCGCCCGTTCGAAACTCTTTTCCAAACTGTCCAAGGAAATCACCGTGGCCGCCAAGATGGGCGATCCGGACCCCGACAAGAATCCGCGCCTGCGGCTTGCGGTGAAAGAGGCCAAATCGAACTCTGTCCCCAAGGATGTGATCGAGCGCGCGATCAAGAAATCGCAGGCAGGCGATGGCGATGAGTACGAAGAAATTCGCTATGAAGGCTATGGCCCCGGCGGCGTGGCCGTGATTGTCGAGGCGATGACCGACAATCGCAACCGTACGGCGTCCAACGTGCGATCGACCTTTTCCAAGAATGGTGGCAATCTTGGTGAAACCGGCTCTGTTGGGTTCATGTTCGAACGCAAGGGCGAGGTCACCTATCCGGCCTCTGTCGGCGATGATGACACAGTGATGATGGCCGCGATCGAA
>JABSSB010000337.1 GCA_013214715.1 Paracoccaceae bacterium
TGGCATATCGAACGCTGTCACAAGGTATCCCTCGGGTGCAATATTGTGCTGGGTTTCGGCCCAAGTATCGGACCAAGCGGCTGTGCCGTGCGCTAGCAAGACACGGGGCGCTTCGGGCGCGCCTTTTTCGACAATAAAGAAAGCCCCGTGAGAGGTGTCGATCAGGCGCCCTTGGTAAGGCAGCCCCTCTGCAAACGCCAGCACTTCACGATTGGAGGCCATCGACGCAAAAACAAATGCAATGACGATGCACAGCGAAACCAGGCTTCCTGCCAACCAAAGAACTCTTTTGATCATTCTTGCTTTGATACAGGTGTCCCGCTGACAGCATAAGTAAGATATTCCATAAGTCTTAAAAACTGGCTTTTTGCAGAAACGGTCTCACCTAGACTTCCGCCACTTGTGCCAAACGGAGATCCCTATGCGCTTCCAGGCCACTTAAGCCACAGTCTGAGCACAATGGCATTGCTCGCCCCAAAAAGCGGGCATTCGCGGAAACCGCGGCAGTCAGTGCTTCGGGCTCTGAGTGGTCATTCGCTGCGTTGAACGCGAGTGTCTGCTTTGAGCCACTACATCGCCTGCGCAATCATGCCGCGTCACTTCTATAGAGTGGCTAAAAACCGCATCGGACTCTTCAAAGCAGTCCAGCGCCTAAGGGCGCTTGTTTGGAACTCGGCCCCATTCGGATCAGAGGTGCTCGCAGCAACGTGTACACCCCGGCAGCTGTGTGCTGCGCGCAGGTGCGCCTTGCGGCCAACCTAAGCTCGGCCAAATACACCAAGCTCCACCACGTTGAGCGTCGCAGAGCCCTGTCCGTCTAGAAACGCCGCCCAGTTTCCATCATGGCGCGCCGTCTCTCCAGCATATCGGAGCGCTGATAGGCACGCTCTGTCTCATCGCCCTGCCAATGGGCCAGGGCAATGCCATTGCCGAGGAAGCCATCCGCCGGATCGCGGAACTCTATGCCGTGGAGAAGGACGCCCGTGGCAAAGCGCCCGAAGATCGGGTCGCGCTACGGCAGACGCGAGCAAAGCCGGTCTTCGATGAACTGGAAGACTGGCTGCACGCGCAGCTGCCCAAAATCTCTGGTAAGTCGCCACTGGCGCAGGCGATCCGCTACGCCCTTGGCCGGATGCCAAAGGCGCGGCCCTACCTTGAGAATGGCCACCTGGAGCTCGATAACAACACAGCCGAACGCACCGCCAAGCCGGTGGCTATAGGACGGAATAACTGGATGTTCGCAGGCTCCGAAGGTGGGGGCAAAGCCATGGCAATCGCATTCACTCTGATTGAGACGGCCAAACTCAACAACGTCGACCCGCAAGCCTGGCTCACTAGGGTCCTTGCCCAGATCGCAGACCATAAGATCACACGCCTCGACCAACTTCTCCCCTGGCGTTACGCTGCTCAAGCAGCGTAACAGGCGTCGCGACAGGTCAACAGGTCGGGTTCGACGGACGGGCACCGTATACGGCGACTTTGCTGACGTTGCGCCAAAAAAACCGCCCGGAGGCAGTATGCCTCGGGCGGTTCTGTAACGCTGGTTGCGGGGGCCAGATTTGAACTGACGACCTTCAGGTTATGAGCCTGACGAGCTACCGGGCTGCTCCACCCCGCGCCATTATGCTATCGATTTAGAGAGACACTGGGTTTTTTGTCAGGTTTGGCGGTGACCTACTCTCCCGGGGCTTGAGCCCAAGTACCATTGGCGCGTGAGTGCTTAACTTCCGGGTTCGGGATGGGACCGGGTGTTTCACATCTGCTATGACCACCAAACCGGGCAAAAAGCCCAGTAATGAGTGTTGTCCAAGTCAAGTGTTTTGCTTTTGGTTCATGTGTTTGATCTGTTTGTTACTGGAACAAATCAAGCCTATCGGGCCATTAGTACCGGTCAACTGAACGCATTGCTGCGCTTACATCTCCGGCCTATCGACGTG
>JABSSB010000338.1 GCA_013214715.1 Paracoccaceae bacterium
TGGCCAAGGAAGCTTTGCGCCATGTGACGTGTCACCCTTTTGTATCAACAGCAGGACAGGCACCGTCGGGCAACGGTCCCTTTCCTTCAGTGACGGCTTATGGCGGTCTATTCTTGGCGTCCGTCCCACCGGACGCCCCCCGATCCGCACATACCTGCCTTGGAAAACCACCCCAGTGTTCAGGGTGACTTGCCAACTCAGGCTTGCCGATATGTCAAAGACACCTCTCCGGGTCGCGCCGCGATCATCCCGTGTTCTTCGGCTCGATACCTGCTGCCCCTGCTGCGTGACGATTTTTCAAATTAATTGTGCGGCTTCGAATCGTTCGAAACCGCGCGAGAAGGGTAGTTAATCCGTGGCTAAGCTTTTGACAAGCCCCGTGACACAGAAAACACACACACCCCATCGCCAAAAAAAACAGGCGCCCCGCATGGGACGCCTGCTTTTGTCTTGTGCAAAGCGCGGGGCTTAGGCCAGCTCGATCTCGGCGCCAGCTGCTTCCAGCTTGCCTTTGATGTCTTCGGCTTCGTCCTTGGCAACGCCTTCTTTGATCTTGCCGCCGGCTTCGACCAGGGCTTTGGCTTCTTTCAGGCCCAGACCGGTGATGCCGCGAACTTCTTTGATCACGTTGATTTTCGAAGCGCCGGCGTTCTTCAGAACGACGTCGAATTCGGTTTTTTCTTCTTCAGCTGCACCGCCGGCATCGCCTGCCGGGCCAGCAACCATCACAGCGCCGCCAGCGGCGGGCTCGATGCCGTATTCATCCTTCAGGATGTTTTTCAGTTCTTGTGCTTCAAGCAGGGTCAGACCAACGATCTCTTCTGCCAGTTTCTTCAGATCAGCCATTGTTCAGCTCTTTCCGTTTCCAGTTTGTGTGTTCCAACGCGTGCCCTAGGCCACACGCCGGTCAATCCAGTGCTGTGCTTTACGCCGCTTTTTCTTCGATGGTCGAAAGAATCGAGGCGATGTTGCTTGCCGGTGCGCCAACGGCGCCCGCGATGTTGGCAGCCGGTGCGCCAATGCAGCCAACGATGGAGGCAATGAGCTCCTCGCGGGACGGCATTTTCGACACGGCTTCAACGCCGGCGCGGTCCAGAACGTTCTCGCCCATGGTCCCGCCAAGGATTTCGAACTTCTTGTTCTCCTTGGCGAAGTCTTCCGCAACCTTGGCTGCCGCCACGGGGTCGTCGGAATAGGTCAGAACGGTCATGCCCGTCAGCAGGTCGGACATGCTTTCGCATGGCTTCCCTTCAAGGGCGATTTTGGCCAGCCGGTTCTTGGCAACGCGAACAGACCCACCCGCTTCGCGAGCGCGCGCACGCAGGTCCTGCATTTCAGCAACTGTCAGACCGACGTAGTGGGCAACCACCACGACGCCAGAGCTTTCAAAGATCTGGCCGAGTTCCTCGACCACTTTCTCTTTCTGGGCTCTATCCACAGTTTCACTCCAATAATGGAAGGGGAATACCCTCCCGGCTTCGTCTGCCGGGCGAACCCGGCGTTACGTCCTAATGTACGGGGATCGGCCAAAACCCGCCCGAGGGATCGTGATCCCGTGGGGTGTGTTTCATGTCTCTCACCGTCTCAGGCAGGAATTATGAAAGCTGACGCTTTCACCCACCGTCTTGGACAGAACACGCAAGGTCCACGAATCGCATCCCCCGCGTGAGAGCGTCAGTTAGGCCTTTTTGCTCCGCTTGCCAAGCCCCGACCGCAATCCACAGTGCAAGGTCACCCATCACCCGTTAAACGCAACCATGTGACGTGTCTCGCAGCCAATGGCTGATTGGCTCCGGATACAGTTTACCCGTCCTTTATTCGTTCCTCAAACCAGCACACCGGAGCCATCCATGACAGCCCCCAACACCCCTGTATTTCTTTAGCAAGCCTGACCGACGGCGCCCAACAGCCCGGCGGTCTGGGCAATTT
>JABSSB010000339.1 GCA_013214715.1 Paracoccaceae bacterium
TAACCGGCTCTGCCTGGGTAGTGGTTGTCTTAGTGGTCTTGGAAGGTGCCTTCTGAGACGCCTTACGCCTCGCTGGAGCCTTTTTAGCAGGTGTTGTTGCAACCGCCTCAGTTGGGTTTTCCGCTTTTGCAGCTTTTGCCGCGTCCGTCATTCCTTTCAAACCTGCCATGTCACTTCACCTTTTTCTTGATCTGTTTGAATAGTGCCAGGGTTTCGGCCTGGGCTTTCATGTGCCTCATGTTCGATGGAAGCTCGCTAACAGAAGATCTGTCAAAAACACTAAGCCTCCCACACGCAAGCAATATTCCAGTGAAGAGAAGATCGGGACTGTCCTTGATGGCTTGCGCGGCAAGGATAGCATTTCTGAGCTGTGCTGTGGTGAAGGCATATCGCAAGGACACAATTACAAGTGCTCTTGGGCCACGACGAAGCCATTCTCAAACAAAGAGAAAGGATCAAACTGAAGACGCTCAAAGCGCGGCGCTTGCATCACTGTAGACAGGCCGGACAATCAAATCCAAAAGATGATACAAGCTATTGTTTAAATGAGGTTTTGGCGGCCAGAAGAAACGCACATGCATGATGTTCAAGTGACGCGCAAGGATCCAAATTATTCGCGCTGACAGGCAAGATGGGACCGGCGCGATCCGGCCGCACCTCCCCCCCTTGCTGCCGCCCAATAACGGCTTGACCTTCCTGGAACCAATGCGTAACCACGCAGCCCTGAGCGCGGGTATGGTGAAAAGGTATCACGCGAGCTTCCCAAGCTTAAGTTACGGGTTCGATTCCCGTTACCCGCTCCACGCATCACGCTGACATTTGCAAATTCGGCCGTCGCGAGCGCGTTGAATTATCGTGTCGTGCGGATTATCAGCTATGAAAGCCACGAGAGGACGCCCGATGGCCAAGACACCTTCCGGCAAGAACACATCCGGGCGCGGTCGGCGCGATCTGACCGTGAAGGTCAAAACCGCCCGCGGGCGCAAACTGTCATCGACACGCTGGTTGCAGCGTCAGTTGAATGACCCTTATGTCCAGCGCGCGCAGAAAGAAGGCTATCGCGGGCGAGCGGCCTTCAAGATCATGGAGATTGACGACAAATACCGCTTTCTCGTGCCGGGCGCGCGGGTGGTGGATCTGGGCTGTGCACCGGGCGGTTGGATGCAGGTGGCCGTGCCGAGGGTCAACGCGCTGAGCGAAAAGCCGGGCAAAGCGGTCGGGCGTATTCTGGGCGTCGATCTGCAAGAGGTTGAGCCGCTGGCAGGCTGCGAAATCCACCAGCTTGATTTCATGGAAGACGACGCGGATCTCAAGGTCAAGGACTGGCTGGGCGGTCAGGCGGATGTGGTCATGTCGGACATGGCGGCAGCCTCTTCGGGTCACAAACAGACCGATCACCTGCGCATCATCGCGTTGTGTGAGGCAGCCGCCTATTTTGCGTTCGATGTTCTGGCGCCTGGCGGCACGTTTGTAGCCAAGGTTCTGGCCGGCGGCGCCGAGGGCGAATTGCAGAAGCTGCTGAAGCAGAAATTCACAAAGGTCGCGAATTTCAAACCGCCCTCATCCCGGTCGGACAGTTCCGAAAAATTCGTGATCGCGACAGGCTATCGCGGCTAAAGCCCCAAATCGCGCCGCAATTGCGCCAGTCCCGGATCATCGGGCAGGAAGGATTGTGCCTCCTGCATCAACTGCGTGGCACGGGCGCGTTGGCCCTGAGCCGCGGCGATCCGGATTTGCATGACCCAAGCATCAACCCGCTGAGGATCGAGCCGCGTCACCTGCCCAAAGGCTGCCGAGGCCATGTCGAAATTGCGCAAAGTCAGAGCAAAACCTCCCAGAACCATATGGGTTTCGGGATAATCCAGACGCGTTTGCAGACTGTTCTGCCAGTCACGATAGGCTGCGCTCAGACGCTCGGCGGCGGGCCC
>JABSSB010000034.1 GCA_013214715.1 Paracoccaceae bacterium
GTATAGGGACGAAAACGGCCTCACACAGTCCCGAACATCCGATCCCCGGCATCGCCCAGACCCGGCATGATATATCCCTTGTCATTCAGCCCCCGGTCCACCGCGGCCGTGACGATATGCACGTCCGGATGTGCCTCTTGCATGCGCGCGATCCCTTCCGGCGCGGCCAGCAGGCATAGGAAGCGGATATCCCTGGCCCCCGCCTGTTTCAGCAGATCAATCGCCGCGACCGAGCTGTTGCCCGTGGCCAGCATCGGGTCCACCGCGATCACCACCCGTTCATCAAGCCGTGCGGGCACTTTGAAATAGTATTGCTCGGGCTGCAGCGTTTCCTCGTTGCGCTGCAAGCCGACAAAGCCGACGCCCGCATTCGGCATCAGCTCCAGCACACCATCCAGCATCCCGTTGCCTGCCCGCAGGATCGACACAAGGGCAATGGTTTCGCCATCGGCCACCGGCGCGTCCATGACCTCCAGCGGAGTTTCGATCTGCTGCGTCGTCATCGGCATTTCGCGCGTGATCTCATAGGCCAGAAGCAAGGTGATTTCCTTGAGCAGCAGGCGAAACTCCTTGGTCGGAGTATTCACATCCCGCATCAGGCTCAGCTTGTGCAACACCAAGGGGTGATCAACGACGGTCAGATACTCGGACATGGGGCGCTCCTGCTATTGGCTTCACTTGTGCTTAGGCCGGGTCACCCTCCACAGGCAAGGGGTCACAGAAAACTACGGCCCGGCCCCTGCCCCGGCACGCCCAGATGCGCAGCGATCGAGGCCGCGACATCGGCAAACCCAACCTGCCCGATGCTGCGCGCCCCCGCGCCCAAACCCAGCACAGGCACACGTTCGCGCGTATGATCAGTGCCGGTCCAGGTCGGGTCATTTCCGTGATCGGCGGTCAGGATCAGCAGATCATCCCGTTGCAGCCGGGGCAGAAGCGCACCCAGCGCGCCGTCAAACCATTCCAAAGCCCGCGCATAGCCCGCCACATCACGGCGATGACCGTAAAGGCTGTCAAATTCCACGAAATTGGCAAAGACCAGCGCGCCATCCTCGGCGCTGTCAACCAGATCGCCAAAATGTTGCATCAGCGTCGCGTCATCGCCTTTGCGCAGGTCATCAATACCCTGCATCGAAAAAATGTCGCCAATCTTGCCGACGCCATAGGTCTTTCGACCTGCGTCTTGCACCCAATTTGTCAGAATCGGCGCGGGCGGTAGCACGGCATAATCGCGCCGGTTCGTGGTGCGGGTAAAACCACCCTCGGCAGAGCCGACAAAAGGCCGTGCGATCACACGGCCCACCTTCATCTCGTGCAGGCGGGGGGCCACGTCCTGACACAGCTGCAACAGACGCTCCAGTCCAAAGCTTTCTTCATGCGCGGCGATCTGAAACACCGAATCCGCAGAGGTATAGCAGATCGGCCATCCGGTCTGCATATGCTCGCTCCCCAGACGCGCGATGATTTCGGTGCCCGAAGCATGGCAATTGCCCAGAATGCCCTCCACCCCTGCCGCCTGCGCCACAAAAGCAGACAAATCAGCGTCAAAACATGGGGTGGTGTCTGGAAAGTAATACCAGTCAAATGGCACCGGCAGCCCCGCCAGTTCCCAATGCCCCGACGGCGTATCTTTCCCGCGAGAGCTTTCTGTGGCCGCGCCCCAAAGACCCTCGGGCGTGGCCGTCAGACCCGGCGCTACCTCGCCCGAGGCCAGTCTCACCGCCGCGCCCAATCCCAGCCGGTTCAGATGCGGCAGGGCCAGCGGACCGCTGCGACCTGTGTCCGCCTGCCCCGCCGCGCAGGCTTGCGCGATATGGACCAGAGTGTTTGCACCCGTATCGGGCCGGTCACCGTTGAAATAGGCGTCCGCATCCGGCGCGCCGCCGATGCCGACCGAATCCATCACCACAAGAAAGGCACGCGGCATCCTAGGTAATCCTTTCATGGATCAAAGGCGCCGGGTCCGGCGGCGTATCGGACAGCACAATCGCTTTCAAAACCGCCGTCTCCGCTCGCGCCGCCGCATCTTCGCGGCTGGCATGGATACGCAGCAGAGTGTCCCCCGTCACGATCTGCGCGCCCAGCCGCGGCACATCGGAGAGGCCCACCGCCGGGTCGATCTCATCGCCGTCGCGCTGGCGGCCCCCGCCCAAGGCGACCACGGCAAGGCCTAGCGCCTCTCCATCAAAGCCAGAGACATATCCGGTCTGAGGGGCGCGGACCTCTCGGATCACATTGGCTTCGGGCAGAAAGCGCGCCCAGTCTTCGACAAAACCCAGCGGCCCGCCCATTGCCGCCAGCATCTCTCCGAACCGCTCCGCCGCCTGCCCGTCGGCAATCGCCGTCGACAGGCGGGCTTCGCCATCCGCGGCATCGGCAGCAAGCCCATGCCGCGCCAGCAAGCCACCGCCCAAAGCCACAGCCAGCCGGGCCAGCGGTTCGTCGACCAGCCCGCCGGTCAGCACCCGCATCACCTCTGCAACTTCCAGCGCGTTGCCAAGACTGGGGGCAAGGGGTTGGTTCATGTCAGTGATCAGCGCCTCGGTTTGGCATCCGGCCGCATTGGCCGTGCTGGTCAGCGCCTGCGCCAAGGCCATGGCCTCATCGCGGGTTTTCATGAATGCCCCGCTGCCAAGCTTCACATCCAGGACCAGACCTTCGGGCGCGGCGGCCAGTTTCTTGGACAGGATCGACGAGGTGATTAGATCAAGGCTCTCAACCGTCGCCGTCACATCGCGGATCGCATAAAGCCGCGCGTCAGCCGGGGCGATGTCGCCAGTTGCCCCGACAATCGCACAGCCCAGCTTGGCAACCAGCGCTTGAAACCGGTCTTGCGGCACCTGCGTGCGCACGCCTGGCACGGCCTCAAGTTTGTCCAGCGTTCCGCCGGTATGGCCCAGACCACGACCGGAAATCATCGGCACATAGGCCCCGCACACGGCCAAGGCGGGAGCCAGAACCAGCGAGACGCAATCCCCCACGCCACCCGTTGAATGCTTGTCTACCACAGGGCCGGGCAAGTCCCAGTCCAGCACAGCGCCCGTGTCGCGCATCGCGAGCGTCAAGGCCGCACGACCCGCCGCATCCAACCCGCCCATGCAAATGGCCATCGCAAACGCACCCGCCTGCGCGTCGCTGACCGCGTCATCGGCCAGCCCTTGGGCGAACCAGGCCAAGGCGTCCGGATCCGGGCTCTCTCCGCGTCGCAGGGCGGCAATGATCTGACGGGCGTCCATCAGCCTTCCATATGCCCCGCATCAAAACGGCCCGGCAGCAAGTCGGCAATTGTGGTGGTTTTTTCCACGCCCGATGTTGTGGCCAATGTCACAGCCACATCGCCTGCGCCGAATTCGGCCAGTTTCTGACGACAGCCACCACAGGGCGGCACCGGCGTGGGGGAGCCTGCGACGACGTAAGCCTCGGTGATCACGGTCTCACCGGCGGCGACCATGGCAGCGATGGCCCCTGCCTCGGCGCAGGTGCCTTCAGGATAGGCCACGTTTTCGACGTTACAGCCGACATAAACGGTCCCCGACGCAGCCCGAATCGCCGCTCCCACCTTGAAATTCGAATAGGGCGCATGGGCATTTTCGCGAACCTGCATCGCCGCTTCTCTAAGTGTCACTGGCGCCTCCCCACCGGTTTTTTCGCGTGTTGTCCACCAAAGCTGCCCGCGCCGCGCAGCTTTTGCAAGCATCGCAAACAACCGCAATGACAGATCACCGGTTTCCCCCGCGTCACAGATAGTTTAGCCTTAAACCATTGAAGAGGAGCCCGCCATGTCTGACACCACATCATTGCGCGACGCAGCCCTGGATTATCACGCGCGCGGGAAGCCGGGAAAACTGGAAATCCGCGCGACCAAGCCTTTGGCCAACGGGCGCGATCTGTCGCTGGCCTATTCCCCCGGTGTCGCCGAAGCCTGCCTGGAGATCCGCAGCGATGACAGCACCGCCGCGCGATATACAGGGCGGGGCAATCTCGTGGCGGTCGTCTCCAACGGCTCCGCCGTTTTAGGGCTGGGCAATATCGGGCCGCTGGCCTCGAAACCGGTGATGGAAGGCAAGGCAGTCCTGTTCAAGAAATTCGCCGATATCGACTGTTTCGATATAGAGTTGGATGAAAAAGATCCCGAAAAGCTGGCCGAGATTGTCTGCGCTCTTGGCCCCACCTTTGGTGCGATCAACCTTGAAGACATCAAAGCCCCCGATTGCTTTATTGTGGAAAAAATCTGCCGTGAGCGGATGAACATCCCCGTCTTTCATGATGATCAGCATGGCACTGCCATAGTGGTGGGCGCGGCAGCCAAGAACGCGCTGCATGTCGCGGGCAAACGGTTCGAAGATATCAAGGTCGTCTCCACCGGTGGCGGCGCGGCGGGTATTGCCTGCCTGAACATGCTGCTGAAACTCGGCGTGAAACGGGAAAATGTCTGGCTCTGCGACATTCACGGGCTGGTCTATCAGGGCCGGACCGAAGACATGACACCGCAAAAGTCCGAGTATGCGCAAGCCTCGGACCTGCGCAGTCTGGGTGAGGTGATCGAAGGCGCCGACCTGTTTCTGGGCCTTTCGGGACCAAATGTGCTTCGGCCCGAACATGTGACGAAAATGGCGGCGAAACCCATTGTCTTTGCGCTCGCCAACCCAACACCGGAAATCATGCCCGAGCGCGCGCGCGAAGCCGTGCCGGATGTGATCATCGCCACCGGACGCAGCGATTATCCCAATCAGGTCAATAACGTCCTTTGTTTCCCCTTCATCTTCCGCGGCGCACTGGATGTTGGCGCGACCGAGATCAACGACGCGATGCAGCTGGCCTGTATCGACGGGATTGCCGAGCTGGCCCGAGCGACCACCTCGGCCGAAGCCGCCGCGGCCTATCGCGGGGAGCAGATGACCTTCGGCCCGGATTACCTGATCCCCAAGGCGTTCGACCCGCGCCTTGTGGCGGTGGTGTCTTCGGCCGTGGCCAAAGCGGCGATGGAAACCGGCGTCGCGACCCGGCCCATCGACGATCTGGACGCATATCGCGAGAAACTGGAACAGGCAGTGTTCAAATCCGCGCTGCTGATGCGCCCGGTCTTTGACGCCGCGGCGGCGGCCTCACGCCGGATCGTCTTTGCCGAAGGCGAAGATGAACGCGTGATCCGTGCGGCGCAGGCCATTTTGGAGGATACAACCGAAACACCGATCCTGATCGGCCGGCCTTCGGTGATCGAAGCACGCTGTGAACGGCTGGGATTGAAAGTGCGGCCGGGACGGGATTTCCAACTGGTCAATCCCGAAGATGACCCGCGCTATCGCGATTACTGGACGACCTATCACCAGATCATGCAGCGCCGCGGCGTCTCGCCCGACAGCGCCCGCGCGATCCTACGCACCAATCCCACGGCCATTGGCGCCATCATGGTCAATCGTGGCGAGGCCGACAGCCTGATCTGCGGCACCTTCGGCGAGTATAACTGGCATCTGAACTATGTGACCCAGGTGCTGGCCGGCGGGCCACAAGACCTGCACCCGCACGGCGCTCTGTCGCTGATGATCCTGGAAGACAGCCCGCTATTTATTGCGGACACCCATGTGCATCAGCTGCCCCAGCCCGAGCAATTGGCCAAAATTGCCATCGGGGCCGCGCGCCATGTGCGCCGCTTCGGACTCGAACCGCGCATAGCCTTCTGTTCCCAGTCCCAGTTTGGAAACCAGACGGAAGGCTCAGGCGTGCGGATGCGCGCGGCGCTCGACATCCTCGACAGCGCGCCCCGCGATTTCAGCTATGAAGGAGAAATGAATGTCGACACCGCCCTCGACCCCGCGCTGCGCGATCGGATTTTCCCCAATTCACGGATGCAAGGCGCGGCCAATGTCCTGATCTTTGCCCATGCCGATGCCGCCAGTGGTGTGCGCAACATCCTAAAGGTCAAAGCTGGCGGGTTGGAGGTTGGTCCGATTCTGATGGGCATGGGCAACCGCGCCCATATCGTGACCCCGTCCATCACCGCGCGCGGGTTGCTGAACGTGGCCGCCATCGCCGGAACACCCGTGACTCATTACGGGTGAGCGCAACCGGTTGCGCTAAACTGCCGGTATCTGCAGCCAAATCAAGGCAAGCTGCGTCTACAGCCTTGAAAGCTGTGGCGCAAAGCCGCATCACAGCCCGAGGAGAACCACACGTCAGCCAATGACGAGCGGAGGAGGACAGACCGCATGACCGACCAGAGCGACACGCGCTATCATGACTTGATGCAATACTGGCGCGACAACCCGGAAGCCTATTGGATGGAGGCTGCCGAGTATATCGACTGGGATGTCAAACCGACCCATGCCCTCGATGACAGCGACGCGCCGTTTTACCGCTGGTTCTCGGATGCGCAGACCAACACCTGTTTCAACGCGGTCGATCGCCATGTCCGCGACGGGCGCGGTGATCAAGTCGCGATCATCCATGACAGCCCGATCACTGGCACCCAATCCAAGATCACCTATGCCGAATTGCAGGACAAGGTGGCGAAGCTTGCCGGCGCCTTGGCCGCAAAGGGCGTGACCAAAGGCGACCGGGTGATCATTTATATGCCAATGGTGCCCGAGGCGCTCGTGGCGATGCTGGCGGTGGTTCGGCTGGGCGCTATCCATTCTGTCGTGTTCGGCGGCTTTGCGGCTAATGAGCTGGCCGTGCGCATCGACGATTGCGCACCCAAGGCGATCATCGCCGCCTCCTGCGGGCTGGAGCCGGGCCGCACCGTGGCCTATAAACCCCTGCTCGATGGCGCGATTGAGATTGCCGAACACAAGCCCGAATTCACTGTGATCCTCCAGCGCGAGCAGCTCGAAGCCGATCTGATCGACGGCCGTGATTACGACTGGAACGCCGTGCAGGACGGTGTCACCCCCGCGGAGTGTGTGCCCGTCGAAGGCAGCCACCCTTGCTATATCCTCTATACTTCCGGCACCACAGGCGCGCCCAAGGGCGTGATCCGGTCAACTGCGGGACATATGGTCTCGCTCTACTGGACGATGGAAAAGATTTATGCCGTCAAACCCGGAGAGGTCTTCTGGGCCGCCTCTGATGTCGGCTGGGTCGTGGGGCATTCCTATATCTGCTATGGCCCGCTGCTGCATGGCAACACGACTATCGTGTTCGAAGGCAAGCCCGTCGGCACGCCCGATGCAGGCACCTTCTGGCGCGTGATCGAAGAGCATAAAGTCGCCTCTTTCTTCACCGCACCGACCGCGATCCGCGCCGTTAAGCGCGAAGATCCGGCAGGCAAGTTGATCAAGGATTATGATCTCAGCCACCTGCGCGCGCTGTTTCTGGCAGGCGAACGGGCGGATCCGGACACGATCCAATGGGCCTTTGATCACCTCAAGGTGCCGGTGGTCGATCACTGGTGGCAAACCGAAACCGGCTTCGCCATCGCCGCGAACCCGCTGGGCGTCGAAGAAATCCCGGTCAAGCTGGGCAGCCCCTCTGTGCCGATGCCCGGCTATGACGTGCAAATCCTCGATGAAGGCGGCAATGAGATGGGCCCGAACGAGCTTGGCGCGATTGCAATCAAGCTGCCGCTGCCGCCGGGCACGCTGCCGGGGCTTTGGAATGCTGATGACCGCTTCCGCAAATCCTATCTGACCACCTTCCCCGGCTATTATGAGACCGGCGATGCGGGCATGATTGATGAAGATGGTTATCTTTACATCATGGCGCGCACCGATGACGTGATCAACGTCGCCGGGCACCGCCTGTCCACCGGCGGCATGGAAGAGGTTCTGGCTGGACATCCGGATGTGGCCGAATGCGCCGTGATCGGCGTTACGGATGAGTTGAAAGGCCAGTTGCCTGTCGGCTTCCTTTGCCTCAATGCCGGGGTGAACCGCCCGCATGACGAGGTCGTGACCGAGGTTGTGAAACTGGTGCGCGAAAAGATCGGCCCGGTGGCGGCCTTCAAGCTGGCCGTGGTGGTGGATCGCCTGCCCAAGACGCGCTCGGGCAAGATCCTGCGTGCCACGATGGTCAAGATCGCGGATGGGGCCGATTTCAAGATGCCCGCCACGATCGATGACCCCGCGATCCTCGATGAAATCCGCGACGCTTTGAAAACCATCGGCTACGCGGCCTGATCACGCCCCTTGCGCCGAGCCCTGTGCTTGGCGCAGGCTCTGCCCCAGAGCGTTTGGGGCAGAGCAGGCGTAGGGCGGGGTTCACCCCGCCGCCCCCTCTGATGCACGACCGAGGGAAGCGATATGACTAGTCCAACAGAGATCTGGCAGATGACAGCCGCCGAACAGGCCGCCGCCATCGCCGCAAAAGACATCTCCTGCACCGAGGCCGCCCAAGCGTCCATAGACAGGATGCAGGCGGTGAACCCTGACCTCAACGCCGTCATCGACATGATGGCCGAGGACGCGCTCGGCCGCGCCCGCATTCTCGATCAGCAGCCCAGGGATGATTACGGGCCTTTGCGCGGCATCACGGTGACCATCAAGGTCAATATCGATCAAGAGGGCCATGCCACCACCAATGGCGTCAGCGCCTATCGCGACATGATCGCCCCGGATGATGCGCCTTTGGTGCGCAATCTGTTGAAGGCAGGCGCGGTGGTGATCGGCCGGACCAATACGCCGGAATTTTCGTTCAGGGCCGATACGGACAATCCTTTGCACGGGCGCACTCATAATCCATGGGGGCCGCATATCTCACCCGGCGGGTCATCGGGCGGGGCTGGGGCGGCGGTCATGGCGGGTATTGGTGCGCTGGCGCATGGCAATGATATCGGTGGCTCGCTTCGGTTTCCGGCATCGGCCAATGGGGCTGTCACGGTCAAACCCGGACTGGGACGGGTGCCGGCCTTCAACCCATCGCAGAAAGGCGAACGCGGCTTGCTCGCGCAATCCATGTCCGTGCAGGGCTTTTTGACCCGCTCCGCCGCGGATCTGGATCTGGCTATGCCCAGCCTGATCGCCCCGGACCCGCGCGACCCGTTCCATGTGCCGCTGCCCTGGCGGGGGCCAGAGATGGGCGCGCAGCTGCGCATCGGGTTTACCAAGCAGATGTATGGCTTTGATCTGCACCCCGAGGTCGACGCCGCGCTGGACGCCGCCTGCGACGCGCTCTGCGATGCCGGGCATGATCTGGTCGAGCTGGACATCCCCGACCTGCGCAGCTGCGGGGAGCTTGGCTATCGCGCCTTGATGGGAGAAATCAGCGCCCTGCTCGCGCCCGAGATCAAGGCCAAAGGCTCTGACACGATCCAACAGGTCTTTGCAGGCTATTTCGATCGGTTCCCACCGCTCACCGGCGATGATCTTCTGGCCGCCATGGCCGCGCGGACGACCTATGCGCGGCAATGGTCGCTTTTGCTGGCCGAGACGCCCCTGATCGTCACACCGTTTCAACCCAACCCATTCTTTGCGCCCGACCGTGACCTCGACGGCGCAGCGGGCATTGTCTCGACCCTTGGAGAGGCGATCTGGTCCTATTCGATGAATTTCATGGGATTGCCCGCAGGGTGCGTGCCCGCGCGGCTGGCGCAGCTGCCACAAGGTCCGCAGCCGATCAATATCCAGATCGTTGGCCAGCGCTGGCGCGAAGACCTGATCACCCAAGCCTGCGCCCAGATCGAACAGCGCATCGGCCGCATGGACCGCATTCTGTGGGACCTGATGGCGGCATAGACAAAAAAAGGGCGTGTGGTCAAACCACACGCCCAGTCTAAGACACACTCAAAAAAGGGTACTCAGTATGATTGCCACCCGTAACTGGGTGATCCACTCACACGAACAAGGCTATCCCATATGTCCGCACAGCTATGTGACCGAGTTCACAGAAGCCAAAATTATAATGTCACGGCGTTTTCTTGGGATTTTTGGCCCGGGGAAGCGTTTTTGAGTGTCAGGTAAACTGTTCCGAAATCAGTCTTTCTTCCAACCCGTGACCGGGGTCGAACAGAAGGCGATGCCCGATGGCCGGGTCTGAATGGATTTCGACCCAGTCGATATCTGGGATCGAAATAGAATCCGCATCCGCCATCACTGGGCGCTTGGCAGGCTCCAGAACCTCAAATCGCACCCGGGCCGTGCTGGGCAGCAACGCCCCGCGCCAGCGTCGGGGTCGAAACGCCGCAATCGCCGTCAGCGCCAGCACATCCGAGCCAATAGGCAAGATCGGACCATGCGCGGAATAGTTATAGGCGGTCGATCCCGCGGGCGTGGCAACCAGCGCGCCATCGCAGACAAGCTCCGACATGCGCAGCCGCCCATCAACTGTGATCCGCAGCTTGGCTGCCTGTGGACCAGCACGCAGCAACGAGACCTCGTTGATGGCCAGCTCTTCATAGGTCTGACCAGCCCGATCCCGCGCGATCATGACCAGAGGGTGCAAGATCTCGGTCTCGGCCGCAGCCAGCCGGTCCTGCAGGTCGGCTTCGGAATAGGCATTCATCAAAAAGCCAATGGTGCCGCGGTTCATGCCATAGACCGGCAGTCCCAAGGCCTGGGTCTGATGCAATGTGCGCAACATGAAGCCGTCGCCCCCNAGCGCCACGATGATATCGGCCTCTTCCGGCTCAACCTGACCATAGCGCACAATCAACGCCGCACGCGCGGTCTCGGCGACCGGGGCCGATGAGGCAAGGAAGGCTATTTTCTTCGACATGGCAGAGGTTTCCGATCCTGCGCGTTCTGATCCGACACAAGCACAGCCGCTCTGCAAAGACCAGTCTTGCCGCGCCATGCCGTCCCAGCGTCGCTTTACGACCTTTCCCAACAGCCCTGTCTGGGCTAGGTAACGCTGCAAACCTGCAACCTGAAACAACCCCGGAGGCCCCAAATGGACGCGCCAGCCCGTGACACCGGCTTTTTCACCCAAAGCCTTGCCGACCGTGACCCCGAACTTTTTGGCTCGATCACGGATGAACTTGGCCGTCAGCGCGACGAGATCGAGCTGATCGCCTCGGAAAACATTGTTTCTGCCGCCGTGATGGAGGCGCAGGGCAGCGTGATGACCAACAAATATGCCGAAGGCTATCCGGGCCGTCGCTATTACGGGGGTTGTCAGTTCGTGGATGTGGCCGAAAACCTGGCCATTGAACGTGCCAAGGAGCTTTTTGGCTGCGGCTTCGCCAATGTGCAGCCCAACTCGGGCTCGCAGGCCAACCAGGGCGTGTTCACCGCGCTCTTGCAGCCGGGCGACACCATTCTGGGCATGTCTCTGGATGCGGGCGGGCACCTGACCCATGGCGCGCGGCCCAACCAGTCTGGCAAATGGTTCAACGCGATCCAATATGGCGTACGCCAGCAGGACAACATGCTGGACTATGATCAGGTCGAAGCCCTGGCAAAGGAGCATCAGCCAAAGCTGATCATCGCGGGCGGCTCGGCCATTCCGCGCCAGATCGATTTCGCCAAGATGCGCGAGATCGCCGATATGGTTGGCGCTTATCTGCATGTGGACATGGCGCATTTCGCCGGCCTCGTCGCGGCGGGCGAACACCCCTCTCCCTTCCCGCATGCGCATGTGGCGACGACCACGACGCACAAAACACTGCGCGGCCCCCGCGGTGGCATGATCCTGACCGATGACGAGGCGCTGGCGAAAAAGTTCAACTCCGCCATCTTCCCCGGCATTCAGGGCGGCCCGCTGATGCATGTCATCGCCGCGAAGGCCGTAGCCTTTGGAGAGGCGCTGCGCCCCGAATTCAAGACCTACCAGCGCAACGTGATCCTGAACGCCCAGGCGCTGAGCGACCAGCTGATCAAAGGCGGGTTGGACACTGTGACCCACGGCACCGACACCCATGTCGTGCTGGTCGATCTGCGCCCCAAAGGCGTAAAGGGCAACGCGACGGAAAAGGCCTTGGGCCGCGCGCATATCACCTGCAACAAGAACGGCGTGCCATTTGATCCCGAAAAGCCGACGGTGACATCTGGCATTCGTCTGGGCTCTCCGGCCGGGACGACACGCGGCTTTGGTGAGGCCGAATTCCGCCAGATCGCGGATTGGATCATCGAAGTGGTGGACGGTCTCGCCGCCAATGGCGAAGACGGCAATGCCGAGGTCGAAGCCAAGGTCAAAGCCGAAGTGGCCGAGCTTTGCGCGCGATTCCCGATCTATCCTAATCTCTGATTGTGATGAGATAGCGGCGGGGCAAACCCCGCCCTATAAACAAAAACAACGGTGATCCCTGCGTAGGGCGGGGTTCACCCAGCCATCGTCTGGCATCAGCGCTCAGGCCAGCGGTTCAAACCACCAGATCGCCAACCCAATCAGCGTGGCCAGCAACAAAATGTTGAAGGCCATGGCGCCGGCCATGCCCAGCCACCATCCTTTCCGACGGTCCGCCACATCGACCCCNAACAAGTGCTTCTGCACAAGTTTGACATCCGCATCATGCGGGTCGCTGGAAATCACAACCTGCAGGACAGGATGCTGCATCAGGGATTCGTCATCCGCCAGACGTACCAAAGCCGCCTGCACATGCCCCGGCAAAACCCGACGACTGCGCGCGGTCACACCGGCCAAAGTCTTGCACCGCAACCCTAATTGGCGGCGCAGCAGGCGGCGGAGTTCTGTCAGGCGTCCGGGAAAGTCCGGTGGGAGTCGTGATCTCATCCGAGCACGTTACGGCGCATCGAAGGCCGGCTCAACATCTCTGGCTCCCAGACGCGCGCTGAGGTAAGGACAGATCATGTTGACCCAGATCTCTCATGGTACGGACACAGACCTACCGCCTTTGCTGATCGCACATGGGCTCTATGGCTCGGCCCGCAACTGGGGCGTGATCGCCAAACGCCTGTCCGATAGCCGCCGCGTGGTGGCCGTTGATATGCGCAATCACGGCGCAAGCCCCTGGAGAGATACACATTCCTACGAAGACCTGGCCTCTGATCTGGCCGAAACCATCTGCGCCGAAGGCGGGCGCTTCGACGTGGTCGGACATTCGATGGGCGGCAAGGCGGCGATGATGTTGGCGTTGCAACATGGGGATTTGGTGAACCGTCTGGTGGTGGCGGATATTGCGCCTGTGACCTACAGCCACAGTCAGATGCCCATGATCGACGCGATGCGCGCCGTGGACCTGAGCCGCGTCACGCGCCGGTCGGATGCGGCCGAGGCGTTGGGCGCGCAAGGCATTGAAAAGCCTTTGCAATCCTTCTTTACTCAATCGCTGGACGTGGTCGGGCAAAAATGGCTGCTGAACCTCGACACTTTGGCCTCTGAAATGCCAAATATCATGTCTTTTCCGCAGGTTAGCACCACATGGGACGGGCCAACCCTGTTTCTGACCGGGGGCGAGAGCGATTATGTCTCCCGCGCGCATCGCGACGGGATCAAATCGCTCTTTCCCAAAGCCCGCTTTGCCAGCATTCCCGGCGCCGGACATTGGCTTCATGCCGACAAACCTAGAGAGTTCGAGGCCGCGCTACGCGTCTTCCTCGACTGACTAAGCCTATACTTTAAAGCAGTTTTAAAGGCTCTGCTGCACATCCTCTGCAGTGTCGGAAATCGTGGTTCCGGCCTTGTTGATATCCCGGCCTACGCCTTTGGCAGTTTCACAGGCCGCCAGCCCAGTGAGCAAAACGGCAAGCACGATCAAACGGGTCATTTCATGTCCTCTTGAGTATTGACTTCATAAGATCCACCTAACGCGGGATTGCGGCCTTGTCACGACACCGTGCGGTGAATGCAGCAAATTTTTACCGTTTTGTACAAAGCTGTGAGGGCGAATTCACCGTTTTGTACAGTTTGGCAAGGACCCACTTATGGAGATCACAGTGACCGACGCGCGTTGCCAATTGGGCCATCTCGTGACCCGCGCGCAGGACCCCTGGCAACGCATCATCCTGACCCGCCATGGACGCCCGGTCGCGGCGCTGATGTCGATGGAAGAGGCAGAGCGTATCTGGCAGCTTCAGAATGACCGCCTCTATGGCCCGCGCAACCCGCTGACGGGCGTGCGCTGGGGCCAAGGCAAGGCGCGGGACATGGTCTTTGGCAAGAATGGGCGCCTGGTCACCTGGCGCGAAGCGGCGCTGCAAGTGCAGGAGGTCCAACGCAACCGCCGCGAAGAACGCGAGGTCCTGCTGCGCGGCGGATTGGAGCCAGTCACGGGCGGCGAATTGGGCGAGGTGCCAAGCTGGACCGAGCTGCTATGGCGTATGTGGCGCGAGTTCATGGAACGCCGCGAGCGGCGGCTGAAGGCCGAGCGGATGCGCGCAGAGATCCGGGCGCGGGCCAAAGCAAAGGGGGAGTGATGGTTTGATTTGGCCGGATTGTATCTGCCCAAAAAACAGCCTTTCAGACATAATGTCTGATCTAGCCAGCGCACACCAGTTCTGCCAAGCAGACGGTGGCGCCTACCGCAGAGAATGGCAGGACAGAGCCCAAAACAGACGATGCGACCACAAGAACGACGGTCTGCTTTGTTTGGAACACTTGTCAGAACTTGAATTTACAGAACGTGCCCTGGCTGAAGCCATGCTAGCGACATACCTCTGCCGTAGGCATCCCGGCGTTCTGTTCCTTGATCATCCCAATGATCTGCGTTTCCCTGACACGGCTCTTTCGCATCTCTTTGCTCCTTCAAAAGGTTGAGCAAACTCTACATCAGAACGCGGGATGGATCGGGGGCAGGTCAACGCTTGCAAAGCCATAGCTTAGTCAACAGTTTGTGCGGCCGCATAACCCTGGTCGCAATCTTGAGCATCTGGCGTTCCAGACAAGCCGCAAACGGTTGCGAGTTAGGCGAAGGCTTTACGTATGGCGACCATCTCTGAATGAGTCCAAGACGATTGAAAACAAGGTCGCCAAAACCGCACAAGTGCTGCAGTACCTGTCAAATAGTCGCGACAGATACATCAACTGACTATCTTTTTCCCGACATATACAACCTATCAAAGGTTATGAGCCCAACAAACATCGCGATCCCAAAAGAGGTATGACACACGAAAGTTCGCAAAAGAATGATGGGCTGTATCGGGCTGTCAGCTGCCGCCCAGCCAAGGCCAAGCGCGGGCATATCAATCAAGAGTGGCATGAACAAGAAGAGCCACATTTGGACAACAGCAACCAAGAGCCTGGGTGGTGACTTTAGAATGACGAACGTCACGAAGAAAAAGACTGCAGTGTCCATCACCGCAACAAAATAATGCATCGCTAAACCGACGTACAGCTCCCCTGGGAGAGGCGTCAATTGTGAAAAATTTGGATCGGGAAACGTAACTTCCCCGCTAAACAGATAGAGAATGTAACGGCCAAGGCTGGCATAACCGCCAAAAAATGTGCCGCCTAAATCGAACAGCACAGCGAATATTTTGGCAGTGGTGTCTATGACGAGAGCGCTGAAAAGTGCCACGAGTAGCAAGCATAGCAGTTTGCCAGCTGTGCTGTATTGTAAGAAGTTCATGCAGTCATCACCCTTTAAGCGTTCATTTACCACAAGTCTTGCAGCCTTCTTGCACATACACACTGGCGGATAATGAGAGTTTTGCAAGCGCAGTGATGAAAAAAATTTGTTTACATCACCATTTTCCAAACCTTGGAGGACGGTCCCGCCACTACGCACCGGTACATGCTATCCAGAAAACACCATCAAGGACACAGCAGCGGTTGTTGGGGTTGCGCCCATTCGGGGCGTGGACGACAAGGATGAACTCTGTTCAAAAAGCCTGCTCCTCGTCCGACATGACGTCTCGTGCCATGCCTGTCTTCAATGCAGATACACGCTTGAACCGATATTTCCCAAGTAACTTTGTGTTGCGGCGAGGCCGGCCCTTTTGTGCGTGTTTTCAATTGTGATGGCACTTTTGGTGGCGAGCGTATTGATTATGACGACTTCGCAAGCGCGGTCTTCGAGCTTTTTGATGGGTTTTGGCCGGTAAAGGGTTTTAGGCGTGAGATTGGATACCTGTGCAATTGCTAGCTTCGACAGCGCTTTCCCACCCGCTGCCGCAGGACATGCTGGCAGGTTAAAGGCAGGCCTTTTGACCCACCACCGTCAGAAGCTGTTCCAATACCCGTCTCTGGTGCCAGTCGCGGCTTGACCGCTGGACGTACCAAAACGACTGCCGAAGCCAATGGACGCGCCTGTTGCACCTGCGTTTAAGATTGACGGTTTGGGACGAGACTGGCGCTCCTTGTTAATTTGTTGGGCGGCGCAATCATTGATCACACGTGCCTTTTCAGGACCAACGCCGCGCCCAACCTGAATGGCCTGAAGGAACTCCTGTCCATAGACCGTTCGCTGCATCTTGGTTTTATAGCCATAACCGGGTTCGACCCCCTCTTGTGCAGCGCAAAAGTCAACCTTCATGCGTTGCTCCTGTGTCGTCAGCGGTGCGGGTTTGGGATCCCAACGTGCCGCGCCCCCGGACGCGTCATAGCGCTCGGTGAAGAGAGCTGGCGTAGGCAGCCGTGATAGATCAGCACCAACCTGCTGCAAACACTGCCCCAAACGGGCATCGATGGAGGCGTCCTCGCCGATATCCAAAAGAGACGCGGTGGCAACATCAATCAGAATGTTTCCAGAGGATGCAACTGATGAGCGAGCCTTATAGGCGCGGTTTTCTTCGATCTTGCGCGACGCCTCGGCATAACAATCGTCAGCAGATTGAAAATTCATCCCCTGCCTTGGCGCTCCGGCACAAGCGGACAGGGCGCACGCCAGAATTATCAAAACAACGCTTCGCATTTTGGTCACCTAAAATATTCCCAATATTATCTAAGTGATTTTCGATCGCGCGGAAATTGGCCTTTTTTAAGGCGTTTCAACCGATATTTCCCAAGTCACTTAATGTTGCGGCGAGGCTGGCCCTTTTGTGCGTGTTTTCAACTGTGATGGCGGTTTTGGTGGTGAGAGGATCGATTATGACGGCTTCGCAAGCGCAGTCTTCGAGCTTTTGGTGAGTTTTGCCAATTTGGGCGTATTCAAGACATAGTTGTCGAGCCGCATGTGTGTTGGTTTCGTTGTGCTAGC
>JABSSB010000340.1 GCA_013214715.1 Paracoccaceae bacterium
CCCGCGCCGGCCGCCGCTTCTAGCGCCGCGACGTCGCGCGTGCCCTGGACGCTGACCCCGACCTGCTTGGCCACCTCGCGAACCTTCGAGGCGAACATCTCGTAGGCGCTCTTGAGGGAGTCGAGCCTGCTCGCCATCCGTTCGTTCTCGATCCCGCGCAGTTGCGCCTGGACGAACGTCTTCATCGCCGAGACGACCTCAGCGGACTTGGCGTCCCAGTAGGCCTTGCTCTCGCGCGAGGCAGCTGCGGCTTGGTGGCGCATCTGGTCGATGCGAGCGTCGAGGACGATCGCCACGGCCTCCAGCTCTTTCTTCGTGGCTGCACCCAAAGCCGCGGTTTCCGGGCGGTCTGCATCGGCAAGCTTGTTAAAGCGCGAAGGGATCACCACCGATTTCACATGGCGCGTGATTTTCATATCAGATTTCAACACTTCCAGCGTGGCGTGGATCGTGGAGTTCAGCACGACGAAGTTCTTGCCCCCATAGGTGTAGGGTTCGACATTGTCCTCTTGCTTCATCTGGACGGTGTAGCGGACGTAGTAATGCTGGTCGTTGACGATTTTCTTGGCGTCAGCTTCGATTTCGGAGTTATGGCGGCTATTGGCGATCTGGGTGATCGGAAACAGGTTCCTGTCCTCGCCCGGACCGCCCAGGTTATCGTTCAGAAGATGGCCGCGAATATAACCTTCGGACCCGGTGGACCCTTGCGTCGGCAGCAGGGAAAATACCTGTTTGAGCGTGCCACCCTTCGGGCCACTGCCCTGCGAATGGTAAGGCGTCAGGGGGTCCGCAATCATCTTGTGGCCCATGCCCGCCTGTGTGATGGTAGCATTGCCGTTGACGCCCACCGGGTAGGTGAAACTGTCGGTTTTGTAGGACACTTTGGTTTTCAGCTCGTCCCCGGTGATCCCGGCGGGCAGGTTCTGCACTTCGGCCGGAGGCATGGTGATCTCGCCTTCATTGTTCACCTTCACCCGTACCTTCAGCACTCCGCCTTTCAGAACATAGCCGATCTGCGAGAGCTTGAAGCGTTCCTTGATCTTGGGGAAGTGGTTGTCCAGCGCATCTGTGGTCTTGGCGTCTTGCGCCAACAGACGCACCAGCGCGGCGGCTGCTTTGACATCGGCAGCCTGCTGCGCCTTGGTGCGGGGCATGGGCACGGGTGGTTCTTTCAGCATCGCCTTGGAAATCGGTCCGTGGCGCGGTGTCTTGGTTGAGGCCGCCTGATCATCCGGCACAGTCCCCGCCGAAGCCTTGTCCGGCGTGGCGGCATCCTTGGCGCGGTCTTTGGCTTTCTTAGGGTCCACCGGCGCGTTGCTGTCCTTGGCCGCTTTCTGGTCCTTGTCTGGTTTCTTGTCTTTGCCCCCCGGCGCTTTGGGTGGCGCGCCGCGCCCCGCAGGCGCTTTGCCACCCGCGGGTTGCGGGACCGTATCTTTGGCATTGGCCTTGGCGGCCTGATCGGCAGGCACCTTGTCGGCGTCCTTGCCCTTGGCACGTTGTGCGCCCTGCCATTTCGTCTGGTTCTTGACCTGATCGCGCACCCCGGCCTTGGGCGGCCCGTCCTTGGGCATCGCGTCCGAGATCAGTTTGTCCGTGTCGATATCCGACGATTTGAACTCGAGGGTCGGCGGCATGGGGGAGCCAAACGTATAGGCCATCTTGGCCTGCAGCCCCAGATCAGGGCCGACGGGCATGGTGATGCTGGCCAGTTCCCAGGTATTTTCCCAGACAGTGACCCACAACGCCTCAACCTCGGCCCAGGCATTCAGCGACAGTTTCAACCGTGCGCCCGCCGCCATCGTGGCGGTGCCTTCGATCGAATAATCGCCGTTTTTGTATTCCAGCACCGGAATGACCGAGATCGCACCGTAAAGCCCAGCGGTTCCC
>JABSSB010000341.1 GCA_013214715.1 Paracoccaceae bacterium
GTCCTGGAGAACCTCTAGCCCGATCTCGTCACGAGTCCCCGGCGGCCGCCAGCGATCGAGGATCGAGGCGGCCGCTGGTCATATCGCAGCATCAGCGACGCTTGAGGTGTCGATCGGCGAGTTCGGATTGGCCGAAATGGAGGCGAAGAGAGGCTGATCGATCGCGGTAGCCATACCGGTCCCGCGGCGGTGAAGCCGGTCAACGCATGGGCCGCGGCGTAGCCGCGGCTACTCCGCGCGTAGTCGCTCGAACGCCGCGACGAACAGCTCGCGCCACGGGTGGTGCTCGCTGAGGTGGATCCAGATCCGCCTCGCGGTCGAGCGAACCCGCGCCCCGATCTTGAAGATCTGCAGGCGGATCGTCCCGCACTGCGCCCTGGCCATGGCCGTGCCCGCGAGACCGATCCGGCGCAACGCCTCGATCAGCGCGTAGGCGATCGCCGAGTAGTACATCCGAGTCTGGTTGCCTCGCTCCCAGTGGCAGCTCACGCGGTCGGCGAAGAGATCGAGCTGCTGCTCCTTGATCCGGTTCTCCATCTCTCCGCGCGCGCAGTACATGTCCTCGTAGAGCTCCCGAGCGCCCCACGCCTCGGCGTCGAACGAAGTCACGATGAAACGCGGATTCGCGCCTCGTATCGAGTGCTCGGCCTTGCCGATCACTCGCCGCGCTTTCGACCAGGAGTCGCGCGTCTGGTACGTGAACTCGTCGAAGACGCGGCTACGGCGAAGCGTCTGGCAGTGCAGCGTGCGAGCCTCGTCGAGCGCGCCGGCCAACGCGTCCTCCAAGCGCGCGTTTCGCGCGATTCCGAGCACGTAGTCCACGTTTCGCGCCTCGCACCAGGCCATCAGCCACTCACGGCAGAAGCCAGAGTCGCCCCGAACTACGATGCGGACGTCGGGCCATGCCTTTCGGAGTCGGGGCACGATGCGCTCGAGTTCTTCCACGCTGCCTGCCGCGCCGTCCTGGTTCGAGCGGCGGAGGCGCGCGCCAAGGATGTGGTCGCCCGCGAAGATGTAGAGCGGCAGGTAGCAGTACGAGTCGTAGTAGCCGTGGAAGAAACGGCCCTGCTGCCGCCCGTGGATTCGTGCATCGGTCGCGTCGAGGTCGAGGATGACTTCCACCGGCGCTTCGTCATGCGCCTCGATGAAGAGGTCCAGCAGAAGCTGGTCGGCCTTCTCGTAGTCGAGCAAGACCTTGCAGTAGCGGTCGTCCTGCGCGAGGCCAGGCGCGGCGTTCTCGATTCGGCCGAGCGTCGCGGAGGACGCGAGCCGTTCGCCGCGGCGCTCGCGCTTGCCGCAGCTCGCGGTCAGCAACGGATCGGAGCGCAGGTGGTCGTGATCGACCAGGTCTTCGTAGCCGAGCGCCAGCGCGAGGACGCGCTGGCTGGCGAGCTCGGTCGTGGTGTGCCGGACTCTCGCCTGGTCACGGAAGTCGGTGAAGCACTCGCCGAATCGCTGGAGGATCCGGCACCGCTCCTCGACCTCACGGAGGAGCAGGAGCCCTCCGTCGGACGTGATCGGGCCTCCGTCGAAGGCGGCAGTCAGAAGGCGCCCGTCGGGCGCCTTTGATTCGAGGCGGCGCGCGCTACACTCTGTCATCGAACGCGCTGGTGGTCGGTTTGGTGCTGTAGTGCTTCACAACCTCAGCATTCGGCTTCCAGCGCGTCGTTCAAGCTTGTCGTTGTGATGGATGCGGGCTAGCAGGCTGTTGAAGAACTCGAGGATCCAGAGCGCGGCCCGTCGAACGCCTGGCTGCGTTGCGCAGACACTCCAAATAGCTCGCTATTCGTCGATCTACGCGCCTTGCCAGGCAGTCCGACGGACTGCGCTCTGAACCCTCGAGTTCTTCAACAGCCTGCTAGC
>JABSSB010000342.1 GCA_013214715.1 Paracoccaceae bacterium
TGACATCGCTCCATAACCCACGCAGAAGAAGAGGGAAGGTTTCTTGCAGCCAAGTCTTGAGAGGCGAGTGGCCTTCATATGGATTGTAGACGATCTTATGGCAACTGAAATCTATGAAAAGCACCAGCAATCGAGAAAATACGGACAAGGCGAAAACCAGAAGAAAAGCATTCTGTAAGGTCGCAAAGAAATCCGATTTGGGTTGCCTGTCATAGTTGGTGTCAATTCGGCGGTGAAAGGGTAGCAGTTTTGAAATCACCAAAGGACCCTCTAGCGCAGATTGGTTTCAAACACAAAAGCACGAGTTGAACTAACTAACCATGCAGCAATGATTGTGCATGGAAGGTGCGGACCGGCATTGACATAGGACAGACAAACGGACGATCTCTGCTTCAAACCAATAGAGGTAGGGCATGAAGATCGCAAGCTTCAATATTAACGGGATCAAGGCGCGGATTGCGGCTTTGCCGGAGTGGCTGGACGAAGCGCAGCCTGACGTGGTCGTGCTGCAGGAGATCAAATCCGTTGACGAGGCCTTCCCGCGCGAGATCTTTGAAGACCGTGGCTATAACGTCGAAACCCACGGACAGAAAAGCTTTAACGGGGTTGCGATTCTGTCCAAACTGCCGCTGGAAGACGTGACGCGCGGATTGCCCGGCGACGAGAACGACGAACAGGCCCGCTGGATCGAGGCGACGGTGGTTGGCAAGCAGGCGGTGCGTATTTGCGGGCTTTATCTGCCAAATGGAAACCCGGCGCCGGGGCCGAAATATGACTACAAACTGGCCTGGATGCAGCGCCTGGAGGCGCGCGCCAAAGAGCTTTTGGCCGGTGAAGAAGTTGCGCTCATGGCGGGCGATTACAACATCATCCCGCAGGATGAAGACGCAGCACGCCCGGATGCCTGGCGCGAGGATGCCCTGGCGCGGCCCGAAAGCCGGGCTGCTTGGCGGCGGATTGTCAATCTGGGCTTTACGGAGGCCTTCCGCACGCGCAATCAGCTGCCCGGCCAGTATTCTTTCTGGGATTATCAGGCGGGGGCCTGGGACCGGAATGATGGTATCCGGATCGACCACTTCCTGCTGACGCCGCAATGCGCTGACCTGTTGCGAGACTGTCAGATCGATGCGCATGTGCGCGGACGGGAAAAGCCTTCGGATCACGTGCCGATTTGGGTGGATCTTGATCTCTGAGTCACGCGCTCCCGCCGATCCGCGTCGCATCTGCGATGCGCCACGACCCGTTTGGGCCGGGCGCCGCGCGCTGACGCACGCGGCGCGGTTGCGCTGTTTGGCTGAAAGTTTCTATGCGGATCGCGGGCTTTTCTGAGTAACCGCGCGCCGCGTCAGCGGCGCGCCCGGCCCAAAGCGCAAGCCCGGATCGTCAGATCCGAGGCGCGTGCGCGGGAGTGTGCCGTCCGGTCAGCTGAGTGAGACCGTCCGCGCAAGGATATCCACGCCTTGTTGTTTCCAGAAATGCAGCAGGTCGATGAAGATCCAGTTCTCCGCCAGCTTTTCCGGTCCGCAGCGGTAAATGTCGATCACCCGGAATTCGCCCGGTTTGTCGGTGGCTGGCATCCCCATGAACCCACCCGTGGGCGTTGCCATGAAATTGGGCCAGCCGAAAAAGCCCCCATAAGCGCCTTCGGCCATGCGGCAGACATGATTGGTTTTGCTACGTTCCCCAAAGCTGGCGCGGAACGGGCCGGAATGCTGCGCCGCATAGCGCGGGATCGTATAGGTTGCCCCGATGCCCGTAGGCCCCCACCAGACCATGTCCTCTTGCCAGGTGCGCGCCAATTCGTCCTCCAGCGGGATACCCATGTTCCATTGTCCCCGATCCGAGATCATGGCCTCAATAG
>JABSSB010000343.1 GCA_013214715.1 Paracoccaceae bacterium
AGTAGAGGAATTTCGAAGGGGCGCGCACGAAGCTGAAACCCGGGACGAATTCGTAGAAGAAGCGATAGACCGGTGTGTAGCCGCCCATGGACACGACGACGAGTCCGACGCAGAGCCAGAGTGCGACGCGTCGAATCGGCCGCTCGCTATAGAGAGCGCCGTGAATGGCCAGCAGCAAGCCCACCAGCCCGATGAAGAGCGTTGAATCCCAGTAGAATACGCGCCCGAAGTACGAGTAATAGAACTGGCTGGCATTTCCAAGCGCTTCTGGAGCAATCAACGTAAGCAGGTTCGGCGCGGTTAAACCTAAAAAGGTGAGTTGAGTGCGCGCGCGGCGGCAGCCGACGGCATCGCTACCGTTAGTTTTTCTCTAATTTTTGTGGCAATTGATTCATGTAGCGGTGGTCAAAGCAGGCGGAGCACGGCTATCTCCGGCTCCAATGGTATGATGGTTGAGCAAAATATGCGTGATGACTCGCATCCAGACGCTTGCCTTTTTCAACTGCTCTGCAGTTAGCTGTGCCCAGTTTTTCAGCCTTTGAGCGGCTTCTTCGAGCCGTTCCTGTATCTGCTTGATTTCGCTATGGGCGCAGAAGATCGTGAGTGTTCGCTGACTTTGGTGCGTGCTGACTTTAGCCGGATGCATCAGATACATGGGCCTGGAGGTGATCGCTTCTCTGGCCACGAGCGGGTCGACCAACTTGATGTAAACACTCCAAAGGTTGTAGATGAGTGCGACCAGATTGGCCATCAGTTCGCTGCGAGCCAGATCGCGAAGCGTGAAGCCGCCCCAGCCCCAGTGGTTTTTCAGTTCGTCGTAGCAGTTTTCGTTATCTCCTCGTGGGTTGTAGAGACCGCGCACCTGACTGGCGTCCCGCTCCAGATCGGTCACATAGACAGCGTATTCGTAAGTCAGGGCAGCGTCTTCGACCAGTTCAAGATTGATCAACTCGGCTTGCTGTGCGCACCTTCCTTCCAGTGCCATGGCTGGCTTCTTCGGCGGGGCTTTGCGCGTATGCGCACGGCGATAAATCACAACTCTGCGCGGGCAGTCCCAACCAGTGAGCTGTAACTGGCTTTCGCAGTATTGCCACTTTCCTAAACCCTGCTGCCACTCGGACTCCAGTTCGCAAAAGGCGATCAGTTCTTTGACCTTCGTGCTCTGCCTGAGTTTGAACAGGTATCGGACTCCTTTCGATTCCAGTTCGAGCATCCAAGTCTGGGTGCCGTAACCGATGTCCCCGCGCACAAACTCGGGCCACTGCTGCTGGGGCGTGCGATCCAGCCACTGCATCAAAGGTTTAAGCCCGTGTAAGCCGGCGGTTTCGTTACCAGGACGAACCAGAACGCCAAGACATAATCGCAGGTGAGCGACCCAAAAACTATGATACGCATGACTGGGGCGCCCCGGCTTGGCTGGATTGTAGCCAACCACCGCGCCCTCCTGTTTGCCGTAAAGCGGCTTGACCGTCACATCGATATCCAGAACCCAAGGAACTTCCAGAGAGCCTGCACCGAGCCGATCAAAGCAGGCCCGGAGCCAACGCTGCGTCGGCTCCGGGCTCGCGGCCAGTTTGCCCAGTGCCCCACGGATACTGTCTTCGCTCGGAATCTTCGACATGCCTAGAGTCTGCGCATCCAACTGCGAACCCGCCAGCGAGGCCATGTGCGCGTAGCGCGTGTGACCTTGCAAAGCTGATAGCAGGATCGTTCCCAGCACGTCCCGCTTGGACGGAGCATTGTTACTGTCGTAGCTTAACGGACAATGCGCCACAAGTTCCTCAAACATTCCAGTCGATTGCAAAAACTGCGCAAAGTAGGCCAAGCCCCCCATCCGGCTCAGACGTCCGCGGTCTTCAG
>JABSSB010000344.1 GCA_013214715.1 Paracoccaceae bacterium
CAGTGATCGCGGCTCTCATGCGGCCGAAGTGCGCGTTGACGACATCACATCGACCTCGGCCACGCTGCGCTTGCAGGAACCTAATAACCTAGATGGCCGTCATTACATGGAAACGGTGAATTATATGGTCGTCGAAGCAGGCACCTGGGTTCTGCCGGATGGGACGCTGATAGAAGCCGGCAGCGTCGATACTGATCGCGTCTATGGCAACGGCTTTGAGGCAATCGAGTTCCAGGCCGATTTTGGCGAGCGCCCTGTGATAATGTCGCAAGTACAGACGTCGAATGATGCGGATTTTGTTACTACGCGCCAGAAAGCGGCCACAAGTGACGGGTTCAAGATGGTCATGCAGAAGGAAGAGGCGCTGAATGGTGCCGGCCATGCTTGGGAAACCCTGGGTTGGGTTGCCATCGAACAGGGCGTGTCGCAGCTTGACGAGTTGACCTTTGAGGCGGGATCGGTGGTGCTGCCTAAGCAGGGTTTTAGAACCAAGATGGGCACAGATCTGAGCTTTAATGACAGTTTGGGCGCCAATGCCTTCGCCATGGCAAAGATGGCCTCTCTACATGGCGGTGACACCGCCTGGGTCCGGGGCACGACCGCAGCCCTTGGCGCCGATCTTGGGGTCTGGATCGATGAAGATACCAGCCTTGATGCAGAGCGCGCACATCTGGGCGAGATCATTGATTACATTGCCTTCAGTGATGCGGACTTGGTCTTAGGGTCAGCCTATGACGAGTTGCTGTTCTAAGAATCTTTGTCAGCTTCGACAGGGACCTCTCTCGGTCCAGCGTGTGTAACCCATCCCCAAATGTATTGGGGTTGGGTCATATGTGAAAGAGTGAACAGATATCATCTGAGTTTAGCTGGAAATATACCAGAGCTTCTTCATATAGTAGCTGCGGACCAGTACAGAATTTTCATTTGCGGGTTGGTATATGACAAGCGGCACAGTTTCACGGTCGGGTCTCGGCACCGATACCTCCTTTTTGAGCTGGGGCATGCTATGGCTGATCATTGCCACGGTCGGGGCGGCCGCTTTCTTTTGGGAAGGCATCCGGGATCTGCTGACCGTCTGGCAACTGCCCGAATACAGCCATGGCCCGCTGATCCCAATTCTGTCGGGGCTCCTGTTTCTGCGCCAGCTGAAAACCATGCCACCGCAACCGGGGCCGTCCAAAAAGCTGTGGCTGGGGGTGGTCGTGCTACTGCTGGCGGTGACCATGGGCGCCTTGGGCAAGCTGATCGATATCGACGATATCGTGGCCTATGGTCTGATCGTCTGGGTGGGCGCCGTGCTGCTGATCTGTTTTGGCTGGGACCAGGGCAAGGAATTCTGGCCCCCCGTGCTACATCTGGTCTTCATGTTGCCGCTTCCTGGCGCGCTCTATTACGGGTTGTCGACCTATCTGCAGGGCGTTTCGTCGGAACTGGGCGTCTATTTCGTGCAGATGATGCAGATCCCGGTCTATCTGGAAGGCAATATCATCGATTTGGGCGTCTATAAGCTGCATGTGGCAGAGGCCTGTTCGGGCCTGCGCTACCTGTTCCCGATCCTGAGCTTCTCCTATATTTTTGCAGTGCTCTATCAGGGGCCGATGTGGCACAAGGCGCTGCTGCTGCTCGATCAGGGCGACAACGACGCAGTTCTCGCGCTCTACGACGAACAGGTGCGGTCCGAGAAAACGGATGACTACCGCGACTTCTCAAACGCCTCCTCACTTCTGATGCGGCTGGAGTTGGAAGGCGTCTCCGTGGGCGACCGCTGGGAAGAGCTTGCCGCGCTGGCTGAGACGCGCACTGACGATGGCTGCCTCATCTTTGCAGACCTTCACTACA
>JABSSB010000345.1 GCA_013214715.1 Paracoccaceae bacterium
CCGCCAACCTCAAGCAATTCCTGCATCACATCACCAAGGATGGACGCATCGCGCAGGCGGATGGTCAACATAGCGCTTTACATGGCAACGCAAGCGGCTGCGAAGATGCAGAACAACCTCTTGTGCGGCGGCGTGCCGGCAGACACGGTCGTATCAATTGTCAGCCATGCCAGCACCAAACAAGAGCGGTGCCTGGAAACAACTCTGGGCGCGCTGGCAGATTGCATTCAAACCGAAAAGGTTCAGCACCCCGCGATCCTGTTGATGTCCTGGAATAAAGGCGTTCCTGCTGCCGGATTGGCTTCGACGCCACATCAATCTCGGGCGTTGTCCGCTTGATTATTTCCAAAACCCGAATTCTGTGACCGGTCAAGCCCGGTTTATTTCAGCATTCCGATCTTAAATGTTCCCAAGCGCAGCACTGCGTGGGTTTGGAGCGGAAGATCATGCTGGATGCAGAGAGCCAACCAAGCTTTGCCCCGTTGAAAGAGGGTTCAATCGCAGCTTTCGCCTTGGAAAGCTGCGCCTTGGGCTTAATGTCCCGATTGAGCGCTATGTCGACAGTGTCGTTCCAAATATGGCGGGCGCGGGCTCAGCACGCCGACGGCCTTGGCTTTGCCGGTTTGTGGTTGTGAGATGTGCCGTTCAACGTGCCCAGTTTTGGCGACGCGGGGCAGGTGTTTGATCCGTTTGTCTATCTCGGTGCCCTATCCGTCGCCACCGAACGCATCGCGCTGGGTGTGACCAGCATCGTTTTGCCGCTACGACATCCGGCGCAAGTGGCCAAGGCTGTGGCGACGGTCGATCAGATGTCAAATGGCGGCTGCTTTTGGGCGTGGCGCCGGGCGACCGTTCTCAGGAATATCCGGCCTTGAATATGAGCTACGAAGATCGCAGAGCGCGCTTCCGGGATTCGATGGAATATATCCGCGCGGCTGACGTTGACTGACCCGGCGCGGTGACGCAGCGGGGCGTGCTGGATGGCTCGATGGACATGTCGCTCAAACCCGTCGCGGGACGCTTGCCACTGCTGCGCACTGGCGGCAGCCGGCAGACGCCGGAACGGGTTGCGGAACATGGTGACGGCTGGATGACCTATCCGCACGACATCCCCAGTCGGTCGCGTGTGATCAGTGCCTATGCCTGGATGCAATCGCTATGTGCCGATCTGCTGGATGATCCGGATGCCGCGCCCAGGCCTATCCGTCTGGGCTTTGCTTCGGGTATCAAGAAATTGCGTCGCTATCTGAACAATCTGGAAAGGATCGGTGTGCGCCATGTGGCCCTGAACCTGCGGTTCAATCGCGCCGGCATGCCTGCGACTCTGCAGCGTCTCGCAGATGAGCTGTTGCCTGATTTTGCCGTAGAGAGCTGAGAGATGACCAAATCCATTATTATTATGGGTGCCACCAATGGCATCGGCCTGGTGACCGCGCTGGAATTGGCCACAGCCGGGCACAGCGTCTTGTGGCATGGTCGCAGTGCGGAAAAGCTGGGCTGGGCTGCTGCTTCGTTACCTGGACGCCCCCAAACCCATAGAGCGGATCTGAGCGATTTTGCGGATATCGCGCGCCTCGCCAAGGCGGTCCGCGCGGATCATGGCGAGATAGACGTATTGATTAACACTGCCGGTGTTTTGAAAGCCACAGAAACGCGGACGAAGGCGGGGTTCGATCTGCGGTTTGTGGTGAACACGCTTGCGCCCTACTGCCGATCATCCCGCCGGATGGGCGGGTCGTGAACCTGTCCTGGGCGGCACAAGCGCCGGTGGCGTTGCACGCTTTGACCGGACACAGGGCTTTTGGCGACATCGAGGC
>JABSSB010000346.1 GCA_013214715.1 Paracoccaceae bacterium
TTTCGGCTGTGTATTCGCCAAACTTGCGCGCGCCCGAGGTGTTGAACCGGAAATTCACTGCCGGGTTGCCGTTTTGGGCGAAGGAGGGCTGCGCATCCACCAAAGAACCCAGTACGACAGAGGCCCCAAGCCCCGCGCCAAAGCCCACATAACCTTCGACAAAGGCGGGGATATACATCTCGCCCGAGATCTGGAAACTTGGCTCGCCCTCCTGTCCGATCGTGTAGGAGCCGGTGACCTTGATATCCCGGAAGACCCCCGGCCCAACACCGGCGCGAACGCCCGCACGAATGCGCATAACCGCCACCAGCATGGCCCAAAGCGGGATGTTCTGGCTGACATTCACCAGTTCCTTGTCGAACCGTTTTTCGGGGAACATCTCCAGCGGTTCGGTGACGGCGATTTCGCCCGACACATCAATGCCGCCCTCTTCCAGGATCGTGGCGCGCAACGTGCCTTGCAGGCGTGGCATGATCTGGGCGGTCACGTCGCCCTCACCCCCGACCTTCAGGCTGTCATCCTCGGCCTGCCGCACCCGCACGGTGATGGAGCCAGAGAGCTTCCCGTTATCAGCCGAATAGCCCAGAGTGCTTTCGCCTGCCCATCGCCCTTCGGCATAGGTGATCTTCACCCGCCCTTCGATCCCGGCCAGATAGGCGGGATCCACGGCCATTTCGCCTTCGCCGGCGATATCGGTGCCATTGTATTGGATGGTGAAGCTGGCCGTCTGCATCCCCGGCACCGACAGATCGAACATCGCGCCGATGGAAAACCCGCCATCTTCGCCATAGCTGGCCTGTAACTGCCCCCTGCCCGCCGGGCCAAGGCGGATGCCCACGCTACCTTCAAAGGACATGGCCCCAGTTTCGCCGATGCGCCCGGTAATGGTGCCGCGTTCCAGCGGCAGGCCGTCGGGGAAACTGTCCGCGCCGATGGTCAGAGAGCCGGACAGTTTCCCACGTGACATGGCGATGGTGCCGCTGGCCTCCGATAGGCCGGGAATGGTCACATTCAGCGCGGCATTGCCGGTATAGGCACCGTTGGCGACGGTAAAGGTCACTGTGCTTTCGGCAACCGTGCCGTATTTCAACTGCAACTCATTGATCGCGCCGTTGAAGTTGCGATCATTGCCAAAGCCCAAGGTGAGGGAGCCGCCCATCATCCGCAGCCCCGGCACAGGGGTGGCCATATCGCCAGCTGTTTTTGTCATGCTCGCCGAAAGTTGGCCTTGATTGTCAACGCTGCCTTTGGCCGTCAACTCTCCCAACCATGCGGCCTTGTTAGTCAGGTCAACTTCGGCCGATAGGCCATCGGGGCCAAACGCGCCTTTGAACTTGGCTTCGACCACATCGGGCAACGTGACAGTGGTGTCGATATTCCCCGAAAGTTTGCCATCCGCCATTCCGAGCGTGACGTCACCCTGCGCTTCGGCCTGGCGACCAACCGATTGCGGGACAAAACGGCTGGCCGCAATGGTGACCGAGGTGTTCACGCCGCTCTCGGCATCCCAGCTCAGATCAACCCGCGGATTGCCGAGCCACCCAATCTCAAGGTTTGAGCGCACATTGAATCGCGACGGACGGGCTCGGCGATCAAAGCGCAGGTTGAACCGCGCATCGCGCAGCAGGGGAATGGCAGTTGTGCCGTTCAGATCGATCCGGTTTTCGCTGTGGTGGAACTTGGCGCCTTGCAAGGACAGGCCCGGAATGCGCGGCAGGCCCGTCAGCGGAATATCCGTCTGTCCGCGCCCCTCACCCAAAACATCCGCCGCGAGTTTGCTGCCCGCCCCCAAAGG
>JABSSB010000347.1 GCA_013214715.1 Paracoccaceae bacterium
TGATGATCTATGTCGACGAAACCGGCCAGCCCACCGCCCCGCCGCATCTTTGCCCCGACTGGGCCGCGACATGGGCCGATCCGGACATGCCCGTCACAGCGCCGCCGCGCAAATCCGCGCCATATGCGCTGCGGTGGTCGGCCTTGCGTCCGGCTTTGGCTCCGGCGCAGCCCGTTCACTCTGCCTGGGCGCGGGGCCCACCTCTCGAGATCTGATCCGTTTCCACTTTCTAACGCATCAGAGTCCCGAGGGAGAAAAAATGCGCACTTCGATTACCCTGCTCACAGGGGTTATTCTTCTTGGCCTTGCCGCGCAGGCCCATGCCGAGATCACGATTTCCGACCCCTATGCCCGCGCCAGCCGCCCTGGCGCACCGACGGGGGCGGCCTTCATGACCATCACCAATGATACCAGCACGGCTGATCGGCTGGTGTCGGTCGCGTCCGATGTGGCCGCGCGGGTCGAGCTACATACACATATTGATGCAGGCAACGGCGTCATGCAGATGCGCGAGGTCGAAACCGGCTTGGAGATCCCCGCCGGTGCGTCCCATGCGCTGAAACGCGGCGGCGATCACGTGATGTTCATGGGTCTCACGCAGGATCTGGTGGATGGAGAGAGCATTTCCGTCACCCTGACATTTGAGCAGGCCGGGGATGTCATAGTCGAGATCCCGGTCGATAATGATCGCAAAGCTGCGGGCGGCCATGGCCATGGGAATGGGCATGGCGACCACTCAGGTCACGGCAGCGATTAACCTTGCTGCAACAGCTCCTCCACCCAGTCGGGCACGATCTGGGTGGCGGGGCCAAAGCGGGTTTCGGCAAAATCGCTGACCACCGATGAGGGCGCAAGGTTCAACTCCACCGTATGCGCGCCCTGCGCGCAGGCCTCGCGGACAAAGGCGGCGGCTGGATAGACCTCTCCTGACGTGCCGATGGCGGCGAAGATGTCGGCCTCGGTCAAATGGGTGTAGATGTCCTCCATGTGATAGGGGATCTCTCCGAACCAAACGACATCGGGCCGGGCGGCGGGTGCATTGCAGGACGGACAACGCTCGCCCACGGACATTTCGGGCGGCGCTGTCCAGCGATGCCCACAGGCGCTGCAGAGCGCCCCGGCCAAGGTGCCATGCATATGCAGCACGGTTTGGGACCCACCAGCCTCGTGCAGGCTGTCGACATTTTGCGTGACGATCACGACCTCACCAGGCCATTTGGTTTCCAGCCGCGCCAAAGCCTCATGCGCGGCGTTGGGCGCGGCCTGCGCGGCGGCGATGCGGCGGGCGTTGTAAAAGCCCTGCACAAGCGCGGGATCGCGCGCAAAGCCTTCGGGCGTGGCGACATCTTCGATACGGTGGCGGGCCCAAAGCCCGTCTTCATCGCGGAACGTGCCCATGCCGCTTTCGGCAGATATTCCGGCCCCGGTGAGAATCACGATCTTGTCCATGGCGCCCTCCTGCGGCAATCCTGCGCCAAAGGAGAGCCTCATGACCACCCGCATTCTGTTTGTCTGTCTCGGCAATATATGCCGCTCCCCCTCGGCCGAGGCGATCTGCCGGGCCCGCATTGACGGCATCGAAACCGACAGCGCCGGAACCTCGGGCTGGCATGTTGGGGAGCCGCCCTATGGCCCGATGATCGCCGCTGCTGCGGCACGGGGGATCGAGATGGGCGATCTGCGCGCGCGGCAATTTCAGGCGGCGGATTTTGACCGTTTTGACCTGATCATCGGCATGGATGAGAGCAATCTGCGCAACATTGAAGCGCTGCGCCCGG
>JABSSB010000348.1 GCA_013214715.1 Paracoccaceae bacterium
CAGTTCAATCCAGCAATCCGGTCAGCAATACCAACGCGTTTCGCGCCGGATGCCGGATGCTGGCCATATCGCCCAACGGTCAAACGACGGCCTTTGTCCTGCCTGGCGTGGAGGACAAATCAGCTTTGTTCATCACACCAACGCACGAACTGACCAATGCCACCTTGTCGGGCTTTGGTGACGCTGCCGCACAGGTGACATCGGTCACAGGTGAAGATGTCACCGGCCGCTTTGCTGGCGCAAGTTCGATCGTCTTTTCCTATGACAGTCAGCTTTTGCACCTGGCCGGACGCATGCAAGATGATGATGATGTCGGGTTTTACAGCCGTGTGGCGATTGGGGAAAGCAGTCGGGTTCTCGATGGGCGTGGTGCTGTCTATGCCTTGCCGGAGGATCGTAATCTCTTCCCTGACCTGTCCATTGCGCCCGATGAGCGCTGGGTCTACGTGACCCAGGCGATCGGGACATCGGCGCAGGCCCGTCAGGATGGGAGCGTCATGGTCTATTCTGCCGACGCTGCGTCAAGGCCGGGATCAGAGCCGACCCGGCTTGATCCGATCCGCTCGCAATCGCTGCAGGCGCAAGTTAGCGCAGGCGCAATAAAGCTGCGCGGGGATCGGCTGTATGTCCCCGGCTTCTCGAACGACGGCGACGTCAGCCGCGGACGCGTGATGCAGGTCAACATCGCCGAGGCCAATATCAAAGGCCTGTTCGAACAAGCGGTCGAGGGCTGCCGCAGTTGCGAGGAGCATTGCAGTTGTGTGACCCTGGGGCATGTCACTGGCTATGCTTGGTCCAAAGCCGAGCCCATGCCCATCGTCGATGCCGGTCAGACTGGTGGCGCGCAGATCGACAATCTCACACATCGCCCGCTGGTGCCGTCAAACGTGACCCTGATGGAGGCCATTCTTGAGATCGCGGCCCGGGGCGTGGAAACCGGGCCTCCGGGACCAAGAGGTCAGGTTGGCGCCGACGGAGCCGATGGCCCCCGGGGACCCGCCGGGCCCGCTGGGGCTGATGGGCCGGGCGGGCCGGCGGGACCACAAGGACCCGAAGGGCCTGCAGGACCTGTCGGCCAACGCGGACCGGCCGGGCCGCGTGGAAGCCGTGGACCGGCCGGCGCGCCGGGCGATGCCATTGACCCAACCGCGTTCCAATTCGTCACAGAACGTAATTGGGCCACGGGGGAAACCCGGTTCCTGAGTGATCTGGTGACTGCGGGCACGCTTAGCCAACTGGAGATCACGCTGTCGAGATCCATCGCCAACCCCGAAGCACTTACTGTGCCCATTCCGGTTCGGGGGCGCCGCTCCGGTCGCGAAGGGTATTATTTTTCGGGGATTGTTGAACTGCGTTGCCACCGCTTTGCCGATGGGTTCGAAGATGGCTGGGTCCCCGGGTTCGAGGGTACGGTCAGTTTCCCCTACAGCCCTCGCGCAGCGCAGCCGGGCGAGTTGGTGAACGACAACCGGATCATCGTACCGATGCAGCGCCTATGGGAGCATTTGCTCCAGATGGAAATTTCGCGGGCTCGGCTTGATATCCTGGTCCATGGCAGTTTCCTTGTCTCGGACGAGAAGCTGCCCTTTTGCGGTCGCGACGATCTGGACCCGAATTCGCCTTTTGCCAGCCATATCGGCGGCACTTGGCGCAGCTTCATCGACATTCAGAGCAAGGGGTAATGCGCATGGCCCAGATCATTCCCGGACCGGGACGTCGCCCGAAATGGGCTGACCGTCAGCGTATTGCGGCGGCAGACCTCACGGCTGAGCAGACA
>JABSSB010000349.1 GCA_013214715.1 Paracoccaceae bacterium
CGCCTGTCAGGCGGGCAGCGCCAGCGTATCGGAATTGCGCGCGCGCTTTATCGTGACCCCGAATTGCTGGTGCTGGATGAGGCGACCTCGGCGCTGGACAATCTGACCGAACAGGCCGTGATGGAGGCTATTCACAATATCGGCCATGACAAGACGATTATCCTGATTGCGCATCGTCTGAGCACGGTGGCGGACTGCGATCAGATCTTCATGATGGCGCAGGGTCAGGTCATTGCTCAGGGCACCTATGACGAGTTGATGCGCGATAGCGAAGATTTCCGCGCCCTAGCCGCTGGCAGCGGCGGGGCCAAGAAAGCCGGATGAGGGGCGCGCGTGCCGTGGCCGGGATGATCCGCCTGCCATGTACCGTTTGTTTGTGCCTTTTGCTGGGGCTCAATCAGACACTGGCCCAGTCCCCCACAGTCCAGGAGCGTTTTGGCGCCGCGCTGCTAACGCCCGATAACACGATCGGGCTGGACAATACGGTGCGGCGAGGCGCCCGGATTGTGTTTGAAACACGCGAGGCGCCGGTTCTGGGGCCGGATCAGAACACACCCGGACATCAGCTACTGCGCCAGCTAGTGGCCTCGGGTCTAGCGGCGGGCAATCGCGGCGATCTTTATGAAAACCGTGATCGGGGTCATTCACGCCTGCCCTTTGGGGCACATCCGCAGATGACCTATGTGGTCTATGACGGCGCGCTGGAAGGGCAGGGGGTCGATTACGGGCTGGCGCAGGTGATGCTGTTTGATGCGCCGCTGATCGGTAATTCCTCAACCGCTGTAACGGGGCCGATCTGGCGCTCGCAGCCGCGGCTGGCGCTGACCAGCCCCGGCGGCGCGAGGACGCTCTATCAAAATTACGTCTCGGGGCAGATCCATGTCTATCCCGAACATCGTGATCATGATCCCGAGAGGGGAGATCTCCTGCCGGCCAATACGCCCTATGTGCTGATCTCGCAGGGCTCGTCCGGCTCGGATCAGGCGCATCTTGAGGCGCTGGTGATGATCATGGCTGCGTTTCGGCCTGACACCAAGGCCCGGCTGCTGGAAACTGGGCTGATCGCGCCAACGGTGCAGATGGTCTATCGCCGCGCGCGCAACGGCATTGGCACCCGTGACGCCTATCTGAGTGGGGCGGCCCACCCGTCGGTCTTTTCTGCCGATGGCATCAATCTCGCGGCCATGGTCGGGCTGGCCAATGCGATCACGCCCGATGCGGTCCCTCCGCTGGTCCGGCTTGAGGTGCTTGAGGAAACGACCCCATTGCCGGGCGTGGATTATTTTGGCGATGGGTTGAGCGAGATGCTCTTTGATACGCCTTCGGCTATCGCCCGGATCTGGCGCAGCAAAGAGGGCACGCGGCGCATGGTGGTTACGGCGGCCGATACGGTTGATCCGAATGGGCGCGATCTGACATTTGACTGGGTGCTGCTGCGTGGCGATCCCGAACAGGTGCGCATCACGCCGCTGACCGCGGATGCCCGCTATGCGCTGATTGAGATCGGATGGCAGGATCCGCGCCCGGCCCCCGGCACGCCCGACATCCTGTCAGCCCGGATCGATCTGGGGGTTTTTGCCAATAATGGCGCGTATGACAGCGCGCCGGGCTTTATCTCGGTCCTGCTGCCCCGGCACGAAACCCGGCTCTATGAATTGGCCCCCGAGGGTGGGAAACACCCGGTCGAGATCACCCGCGCCGCTGCCGAAGAGATCTATTTCGATCCGATGATTTTCCCGGTACTGCCCTGGTCGGATCAGT
>JABSSB010000035.1 GCA_013214715.1 Paracoccaceae bacterium
AGACCGGTTTGACGCTCAGGCATGGGCTGAAGCCGGAAGTTGTAGAGGACTGAGTGACTGGGAATGCGTAGAGAAAGAGAGCACTTGTCCACGCGGAAGTATGGTGCGTGATCTAACCAACAACCACTTGCTGCCGCAAACGACCCGCCGCGAAGAAGTAATAGAGCTCCTTGGCCGGTCGACATACAACGTGCAGATCAATGGTTTGGAGTGCCCAGCATACAGCCTTGGCATGTGCAGTGGTATCAGGATTGACTACGACTCGCTCTATGTGTGCTTTAATAAAGATGGCACCGTCGCATCTGCGGGACATGTGCAGCATTGAGCATCAGAAGGCTCTCTACTGCTTTGCTTTTTTTCGTGGATAATTGGGTATGAAAATGGCCACTGGCGGGCTGGGACTGAGTTTTGGCTTTGGTGGCTTCAACAGCAAGCTGGTCATCCTGTTTGAAACCCCGCAGGCCTTTGACAGTTTCATCGAACATGGGCTGGACGCCACCGCTCAGGGGGCCGCACAGGCCGGGGATGACGGGCGCGACACGATGGCGTGGTTTCAGGACGGGCGGGCGGTTTATGTCCTGACACAAGATGGCTGGCGCGTCTCGGCCAACCTTGCAGGCACGAAATACTGGCCCGATACCAAGCTGAACGCCTTCTGATCGCGGCTACGCCTTTCGGCCATAGCGGGCCAGAAACGTGTTGACCGCGGCTTCGACCACTTCGTCGATTTCCGCATCGGTGAAATCGGACTGGATGCCAAAGGCCGCCAGCGTCCACAGGCGGGTCTTGCACAGTTCGGAAAATTGCTCGGCGGCCAGCGGCAGATCGTCGATTTCAAGATCACCGCGATCAATGGCTGTCTGGAAAAACTCTACCATCCGCGCCCGGCCCATGCGCGGGCCGCAATTGTAATAGGCGCGGCCCAATTCGGGAAAGCGGTCCGCTTCGGCCATGCAGATCCGAAACACGCGCTGCGCGAAATCCGAGACCAGAAACCGCACCAATTGCCCCGCCGCGAAACACAGCACATCCTTGATCGGGGCGTCCTCATCAATCGCATTCAGCGTCTGATCAGCCATGCGATTGCATTCGGCAGTCAGGATTTCGACAAAGAGATGCCGTTTGTCCGGAAAATAGCTATAGACCGTCGCCTTGGACACGCGCGCCTGCCGCGCGATGTCGTCCATGCTGGCGCCGCCGAACCCGTCGCGCAGGAAGACCTCGCGCGCGCCGCGCAAGACCTGATCAAATTTGCGCCCCGTGCGGACGATGGTCTGAGTGTCGTTCACAGGCGACCCCTTCGTTCTAAAAGATAACCTAGACCACATCGTTCAGTTTGACCACGTTGTAGGCGGCGCAGCGGCTTGTCGCCGGGGCATGGGTGATCTAGCTGTCGGGTCATGACCGAGATTTTCCTGCGCACATTGCCGTTTTTTGCCATCATTGGTCTGGGCTATCTGGCAGGGCGCATCCGGCTTTTCCCACCCGAGGCGACGGCCTATCTGACAAAGTTTGTGTTCTTCTTCGCGCTTTCGGCGATGCTGTTCCGCTTTGCCGCGACCTTGCCCTTTGATCAACTTTTCGATCCGCAGATCGCGCTGGCCTATCTGTTTGGCACCGCGCTGGTCTATGTCGTGGCCACGCTTGTGGCAATGGCGCGGGGTGAAAAAATGGCCACCGCCGCCTTCGAGGCGCAATGCGCGGTGATCGGCAATGTTGGCTTCCTGGGCATTCCCATGATGCTGGTTCTGTTTGGTGAGGCCGCGATCGGCCCCAATATGCTGGTGCTGGCGATTGATCTGATCGTGTTTTCCTCGCTCATCGTGATCCTTGTGAACGTCGCGCGCGAAGGGCGGTTGGGCCTGCGCACCTTACGCACGGTGGGCGTGGGGCTGGTGCAGAACCCGATGATCGTGGCCATTACCGCCGGGCTGGCTTGGTCGGCAGCGGGCTGGCCGATCCCGCAAGCGATGGAAAGCTTTCTGGTCACGCTGGGCAACGCCGCCACGCCCGGCGCGCTGTTTGCTATTGGCGCATCTCTGGCTGAACGCTCTGCCGAACGGCTTAGCGTGGCGGGCTGGATCAGCACCTGCAAGCTGGTGCTGCACCCGGCGGCGGTGGGTTTTGGGGCGCTGGTCCTGTTCCCGCTCGATCCGTTTGACGCGATGGTGGTGATCGGTCTGGCGGCGCTGCCGGTGGCGGGTAACATCTATATGTTGGCGCAGCATTACGGCATTGCGGTGCAGCGTGTTTCGGCGGCGATCTTTGTGTCGACCCTGCTGTCGATCCTGTCCTTTCCGGCTGTGTTGGCGATGATTGGGCATTAGGCGCCTTTCTCTGGACGCCGCCCGCTGCAGCCGCTAGCCATTGGGCAGATCAGTTTCAGGGACGAGGGTGAGCATGGAAAAGATTTCGGAAAACCTGTGTTTTCGCGGGGTGCAGGGCGTTTACAAACATGCCTCGCAGGCGACGGGAACCGACATGACCTTTGGCCTGTTTCTGCCGCAGGAATCGCGCGACGGCCCGGTGCCGGTGTTGTGGGTTCTCGCCGGGCTGACCTGCACCCATGAAAACGCCATGACCAAGGCGGGCGCGCAGGCCTGGGCATCGGATCACGGGATCGCGCTGGTCTTTCCCGACACCTCGCCGCGCGGCGACGGCGTGCCCGATGACAGCGAATACGACCTGGGTCAGGGCGCGGGCTTTTACCTCAACGCGACGCAAGACCCCTGGGCTCAGAACTTCCGCATGTGGGATTACATCACGCAGGAACTGCCCGCCCTTCTGGCGCAGAATTTTTCGATTGACCTCGACCGGCAGGGCATCACCGGCCATTCGATGGGCGGGCATGGCGCGCTGACCATGGCGCTGAGCCTGCCTGGGCAGTTTCGCTCCGTTTCGGCCTTTGCGCCGATTTGCAATCCGACCGGCGCAGATTGGGGCCGCAAGCAGTTCCGCGCTTATCTGGGCGAAGATGAAAGTCTGTGGGCCGCCCATGATGCCAGCCTTCTGATGGCAAACACGCGCTATGAAGGCCCGATGCTGGTCGATACCGGGTCGGAGGATCCGTTCATCGACCTGCTGCGCGTGGAAACCCTGTCGGCGGCCATGACTGCCCAGCGCATGCCCGGCGTGCTGCGCATTCAGCCCGGCTATGATCACAGCTATTATTTTGTCGCCAGCTTCATGGAAGATCACATCGCCTTTCATGCCGAGGCATTGTGGACATGAGCCAGCGGCCCGAAATCGTCGTCTTTGACATCGGCAATGTGCTGCTGGGCTGGGACCCTGAAACATGGTTCACCGACCGCATCGGGGCCGAGCGGACGCAGGCCTTTTTCGACGCGACCGGCATCCTGCACGCCAATGAGCGTGTCGATCTGGGCCATCCCTTTTCGGACACGATCCTAAGCCTCGCCACCGCCTATCCCGACTGGGCCGAGGAAGTGCAGATGTGGCATGATAACTGGCTGTCGCTGGCTTCCCCCGCGATCCCGCATTCGGTGCGGCTGCTGCGGGCGCTGCGCGCGCGGGAGGTGCCGGTCTATGCGCTGTCGAATTTCGGCGTCCAGACTTTCGAGATTGCGTTGAGCGCCTATCCTTTCCTCGCCGAATTTGATCGTAGCTACATCTCGGGCCATATGCAGGTGATCAAACCTGATCCGGAAATCTATGCGCGCTTGGAAGACGATAGCGGGGCCGCCCCGGGTACGCTTCTCTTTGCCGATGACCGCCCCGACAATATCGCCGCCGCCGCCGCGCGCGGCTGGCACACGCATCTTTTCACCGATCCCCAAGGCTGGGCCGACCGGCTGGTGGCCGAAGGGCTTTTGTCCAAGGCTGACGCGGCATGAGCGTGCCGTTCATCACCTTCGATGAGGGCGAAACGCATCTTGATTGGCTCGGCCTGACAGAGGCTTTGGCCGCAGGCCACGCGCTCCCCAAGGCTGAGATTACCGACAGTTTTCTCTATCGCGGTGATGACACGGTTCTTAGCCGCGCGGCCTGGATCGATGGGCTGGGCATGGCCGTCAAAACGGCGACGATCTTTCCCGGCAATGCCGCGACGGATACCTCCACCATCAATGGCGGCGTGAACCTGTATGATGATGGCGACGGCACGCTCGCGGCTCTGGTGGATTTCCACCTTGTCACCAAATGGAAAACGGCCGGAGATTCGTTGCTCGGCGCGCTGCGCCTTGCGCCCGAAGGCGCATCCAAAATTCTGATCGTGGGGGCGGGCACGGTTGCCGCCTCTCTGATCGACGCCTTTGGCGCGGGTTTTCCCGGCGCACAGATCACGCTATGGAACCGTTCAGCCGACAAGGCGCAGGCTTTGGCGCAAACGCGCCCCGGTGTGACTGTGGCCGATGATCTGCCCGAAGCCGTGGCGCAGGGCGATATCATCGTCACGGCCACCATGTCCTCCACCCCGGTGATCATGGGCGATTGGCTGCGACCCGGCCAACATCTTAACCTGATCGGCGCTTACCGCCCCGACATGCGCGAAGTCGACGACACCGCCCTGACCCGCGCGACGCTTTATGCTGATAGCTACGACACCACATTGGACCATATCGGCGAATTCAAAGACCCGCTGGCCCGTGGGGTGATCGCGCGGAGTGATGTGCGCGCCGATTACTATGCGCTGGATCAGTTCCAGCGCGGCACCGCCGACGAGATCACGGTTTTCAAAAACGGTGGCGGTGCGCATCTGGACCTGATGACCGCCGATTTCATCCTGCGCCGCTGGCAAGCTGCGCAGGAGGATTGACCCGGCTTAGACCTCAGGCTTGATGTCGATCCAGGCGCGGGCTTCGCTCGCGTCCTGCACCGCCTGGATCGCGGCCTCATAGACCAGCCCGTCATCAAAATCGGGGAAGGCCTTGTCGTCTTCCAGAATGGCGCGGACGAACTCTCCGGCCTCAATGATTTTCATCTCGTTGAAGCCGACATGATGGCCCGGCGCGGGACAGAAATTGCCAAAGGGCGCATGCCACGGCCCGATCAGCACGGTTTTATAGCCGTTTGTGGCCATATCCGCGTTTCCGTCCATCTCGAAGAGATGGAATTCGCCCATCCGCTCCTGATCGAATTTGATCGCGCCTTTTGTGCCGGTGATCTCGAACCCAAGGTTCATCTTGTGACCCTGCCCGATCCATGACGTGTGCATCGTGAACATCGCGCCGCTGGCAAACGTGCCGATGGCGGAATACTGGTCGTCGGTCTCGACCTCTTTCATCTCGCCCGTGGTCGCGTCAGGGCGCATCTTATGCACGGTCTGCAGCCGGGCGGAGACCTCGGCCATCGGCCCGCAGAGCCAGATCGCCATGGAAATCTGATGCGATCCCATGTCGCCCAAAGCGCCCTTGCCGCCGCCCTTCTTGGTCAGGCGCCAGCTATGCGGGGCGTTGGGATCGCACATGAAATCTTCCTGATAGACCCCGTTGAAATGCGTGATTTCGCCAATGCGGCCATCTTCGATGAGCGTCTTGATCGCCAGCATTGCGGGCGATTTCATATAGTTATAGCCCAGCATGGTTTTCAGTCCCGACGCCCGCGCCGTGGCTGCCATCGCGCGGGCATCGTCCAGCGTCGTGGCCATCGGCTTTTCGCACCAGACATGTTTGCCATGGGCCAAAGCAACCTCGGCCATTTCGCGATGCGCGAAATTGGGCGTGCAGATTGACACCACATCGATATCGTCGGCCTCACACACGTCGCGCCAGTCATTGGTGACGCGGGCAAATTCGAACCGGTTGCCGTTCAGGTCCAAGTTATCGGCGCTCATGTCGAACAAAGCGGTCAGTTCCACATCAATCGGCCAGTTGAACACCGCCTTGCCGCGCTGCCAGGCCTGCGTATGCGTCCCGCCCATAAAGCCCATGCCCAACACGCCCACGCGCAGCTTATCGATCCCGATCTTGTTTTCGGGCTGACCGTCGATTCTGAGGTCTCTCTTCATGCTGTGATCTCCAATCCAGCAGCGGCGCAGACCTTCAGGATGTGGTCATAGCCAAGTTTCGAATACTCATAGGGGGGCGCTTTGGCAGGGTCTTGCTCGGCCTCGACGACGATCCAGCCTGCGTAATTCTCGGCCGCCAGACGGTTCGCCACGGCCTGAAAATCGATGCAGCCATCGCCCGGAACGGTGAAAGCGCCCGCGATGATGGCCTCTAGAAAGCTGCGATCATTGGCCCGCATATCGGCCACCACATCGGGGCGGATATCCTTGAAATGCACGTGATGCGTCCGATGCGCCCAACGGTCGAGCGTGGCATTCACATCGCCACCCCCAAACAGCAGATGCCCGGTGTCAAAGCACAGCTGAACTTCGGGCACGCTGAATTCCAGCAGCCAATTCACATCCTCTTCGCTTTCGATCACCGTGCCCATGTGATGGTGATAGGCCATGGGCATGCCCAGATCGGTCATCCATTTGGCAAGCTCGGACAGGTTCTCCGCATAGGTCTTCATCTCGTTGCGCGACAGGGTTGGGCGGTGATTGACAGGCTTGCCCGGCGTGGACTGGATCGTGTTCGAACATTCGGCATAAACAATGCAGGGCGCGTCCAGCGCGATGAATTGCTCGACCTGCTGGCGCACGGCCTCGCGTTCGGTGGCCACATCATTGACCAGCAGATTTCCCGAACACCATCCCCCACAAAGCGCGATATCAGCGGCCTCAAGGTAAGCGCGCAGCCCCTCGGTATCATGTGGCATCCGCTGGCCGCGTTCGACGCCGGTATAGCCGATCTCGCGCCCTTCGCGCAGGGCTTGCTCCATCGTGTAGGCAGCGGTGAGGTCGGGCAGATCATCATTCTGCCAGGCGATGGGAGAGATCCCGATTTTTACACTCATGGCGGTGCGTCCTTAGGGCCTGCGGCGCGTGTCCTGCGCAGTCAGGGCGGTGGTAAACTTGTCTTGGCTCCAACGCTCGGCCAAGGCCCGGCGCATCAGCCCGGCCTGGCTTTCGGGGGCCAGCCCATCCACGGGCGGGTCGGTGTCGAGATTGGTGGGAAAGGCATAGCCCTCGGCACAGGCGGCGATGGCGGCCTCGGCCTCCGCGCGCGGCATCTGCGCGGCCAGCAAAGCAGGGTAAAGCGCGCGGGCCATCGCCATGCGATCCACGCTTTCCATCGCGCGCCCCATGCAAGACGACACCTGCAACAGGTTCGCCATGCGGTGAATATCTTCAGTGCGGTTTTCGCCAGCGGCGTGAAACAGCGCGGGGTTGAAGAACACGGCATCACCTTTTGCGAGCGGCAGCTGGATGTGATGCGCGTCGAAATGCGCGCGGAAGTCTTCGCGTGTGAAGGCGACATAGCCTGCGCGATACAGCTGCGAAAACGGCAAGAGCTTGGTCGGCCCGCTCTCAACCGGCATGTCGCAATGCGCGACCGCGCCCTGCAACGTCATCAAAGGCGACAGATCATGGATATGGGCCGGGAATGTTTCGGCCTGTTCGCGTGTCATGAAGCCCAGATGATAATCGCGATGTGCCTGCTGCGCCTGCCCGCCGGGGCGGACGAGGTTGATCTGAGCCGTCATCTGATAGGCCGGGCCCAGCCATGCCTCGCACACCGCCGCAATCGCCGGGTTGCCAAAATAGCCGGCAAAGACATCCGGCGCGCGCAGGCAAAGCTTCTGCAGCGCGTTCCAGATGCGGTCATTCGCACCTGCCGCCGCAAAATGATCCGCGCCGCCCTGATCGCGCTCATCTTCGATGATCTGCAGGAAAATCCCCGTGGCCGCATCAATCGGGGCGGTGTCGGCATAGGCGCCCTTCAACGCCATGACACCGGGCCCATCGCGCAGCACCCAGGCCCATTCCGCCATCACAGCCGCGCGGTCGCGCGCCAGCACATCTCCCAGCGCGGCCATGTCATAGATCGGCACGTTTTTCTCAATCGCGGCGGCAAAGCGCAGATCATCCGCCTGCGTGCGCGCGGTCAGCGCCACAAATTCTGCCAACTGGCAGTCTTCTGCTTTCAGGTAGCCCATGATCCAAGCCCTCAGCCGCTGTCGCGTTCAAAGATCCAGTTGTGGTCGGGATGGTTTTCAAACCGCCATTTACGCAGCGGCCCGGCCATCACGTTGAGGTAATACATTTCATACCCCCAAGGCACGCCGCAGGGGTGATGCCCGCGCGGCACAAGAACCACGTCATGGTTCTGGACCGTCATGGTTTCGTCCAGCGTGCCATCTTCGGTAAAGACACGTTGATGCCCATAGCCCTGCGCCGGGTTCAGCCGGTGGTAATAGGTCTCTTCCAGATAGGTCATGCGGGGAAAATCATCCTCGTCATGACGATGCGGCGGGTAAGAGGACCAATGGCCCGACGGCGTGAACACCTCGGTCACCAGAAGCGATCCGGCCACATCGCGATCTTCCATCGCGATCACGTTGATATGGCGGGTGTTGCCACCTGTGCCGCGCGTCTCGGTCTGGATGCCCGCCGGGCCGATCACCTGCACCCCATGCGTGCCCTTGCCGGGGGCCGTGCAGACAGCCAGCGTGCAGTCCGTAGTCGCCCGCGCCTGCCAGTCGCTGTGATCAGGCACATAAACCGCCGCCGGAGGGGTTTTTTCAAACACATCCATCCGCTGCCCCATCTCGCCCAGCGTGACACCGCCTGCCGTGATTTCCGCCTTGCCTTCTACAAGGACCAGAATGACCTCGGTCTCTCCGGTGGGCTCGGTCACGGCTTCCCCCGCCGCAAGGCGGTAGAGGCCAAAGCCGACATAGGACCAGCCCGCAGATTGGGGCGTGATCGCATGGATCTTGCCCCGCTCTGCCGTGGGCCGAATGCGCAGATGGCTCATACGGTGCCCCCCAGCGCATCGTCGAGCGTGGCCAGTTCCTGACCACCGGCCATCATGTCCTGCAACTCATCAGGCGTGATTTGCCCGCGCTGCGCCGTGCCCAACGTCTGACCCCGGTTCAGCACCGTGAACCGATCCCCCACCGCCAAAGCGTGGCGCACGTTATGGGTGATGAACACCACCGCCACGCCCTGCTTGCGCACCTTGTCGATGGTTGCCAAGACGTTTGAGGTCTGCCGCACCCCAAGGGCCGAGGTCGGTTCATCCAAAATCAGCACCTTGGCGCCGAAATAGACCGCGCGCGAGATTGCCACCGTCTGCCGTTCGCCGCCCGACAGCGTGCCGACCGCCTGATCGGGTCCGCGCAGGTTGATGCCCATCTTGCGCATCTCCTGCATGGTCACTGTGTCGGCCTTGTCCTTGTCGAGGAAGGGGATGCCAAAGCGTTTCTTCACCGGCTCATTGCCCATGAAGAAATTGCGGCTGACCGACATCAAAGGGATCATCGCGAGATGCTGATGCACCGTGGCAATCCCGGCCTCCATCGCGTCGCGGGGAGCGTCGAAATTCATCGGCGTGCCGTCAAAGACGATCTCGCCCTTGGTGGGTTTGTGCACGCCCGACATCGTCTTGATAAAGGTCGATTTGCCCGCGCCATTATCGCCCAGCAGGCAATGGCATTCGCCCGGATACACATCGATCGACACCCCGGCCAGCGCGATCACCGCGCCGAAATGCTTTTCGATGTTCTTCATCTGGATGATGGGCGCGTGTTCTGTTCGCGAGTTCATGTCACCGCTCCCCCGTGATCATGCGACGAATATAGGTGTTCAGGATCACAGCCCCAAGCAGGATGACACCGAGGAACACCCGGAACAGGGAGCTTTCGACGCCCGCAAAGAACAGCCCCTGCTGAACCACGCCAAAGATCAGCGCGCCCAAGGCCGCCCCGATGACCGACCCATAGCCGCCCGTCAAAAGCGCGCCGCCGATCACCACGGCGATGATTGCCTCAAACTCTTTCAGCAGGCCCCGATCTGCCCCGGCCGATCCGAACTCCATCACCTGACAGGTGGCGAAGACCGTCGCGCAGAAGGCGGTGAACATGAACATCAGCACCTTCACGCGATTCACTGGCACGCCCGAATTCCGTGCGGCTTCGGCATCGCCACCCGCGGCAAAGATCCAGTTGCCGAACCGCGTGCGCGTCAAAAGCAGATGGCCGAAAATCACCAGGCCGATGGCCCAGACGATCAGCATCGGGATGCCGTCTACCACCGGCTGGCCCTGCCGCGTGCCGCGTTCGAACACGTCGATCACACCCATATCGCCCAGCCATTGGAACAGGCCCTGGCCGATCTTGCCGCCGAAAATCGGTGCGAGCCAATCGCCTTCCGCGGCGTCTGCGATGCCGCCAATGATGGTTTTCCGCTCCAGCTTTTGCGGGAAATAGATCGTGAAGCCACGCAGGATGAACAGGAAGGCCAGCGTCACGATGAAGCTCGGCAGGCCCGTGCGGATCACGATGAACCCGTTCAGCGCGCCGATTGAGCAGCACATGATGAATGTCACGATGATCGCCATCCAGGTCGGCCAACCCAGCGTGACGGAAAAGATTGCAATCGCCATGCCCGCAAAGCCGATCATCGATCCGACGGACAGGTCAAATTCGCCCGCGATCATCAGCAGGCAGGCGCCCACGGCGATAATCATGAACTGGGCCGATACGACCGACCAGTTCATCACGCCCTGCGCGTTGAACATCCCGCTGTCAAAGGCAAAGAGCAGGAAGAAGGTAAAAACCGCAACCGTGCCCACCATGCCGCCCAGTTCGGGCCGGATCAGCGCTTGACGCAGGGGTGAGATATCCTTGATCCGCTCATCCGCAGGGGGTGGCGGAGTCTGCGTGGCGTCAGACATGACGGCACTCCTTCAGACTGTCAGAAAAGGGTGGGGCGGCAAAATGCGCCGCCCCGTTTGGGGATCAGCGGTATTCGCCCGCGAATTCCTCAACTTTTTCTAGGCCATCGGCGGTCACGAAGCCGGGCCCCGAGTTGATGTTGTTGCCCGGCAGCACACCATAGCGGTGGTAATTCGCCATCACCACAACTGGCAGATAGGCCTGCAGGAAGGGCTGCTGGTCGATGCCCCAGTTGATCACGCCATCCTTGATGCCCTGCACGATGTTCTCGCCCAGATCGAAGGTGCCGAAATAGATGTCTCCGGCCATGCCGTTGTCATCCAGCGCCAGCAGCGTCGGGTCTGCCGATGTCGGGCCCAGCGTCAGGATCGCGTCGGTTTCGGGATTGGCCGACAGATAGGCCAGCACCTTGTTCTTGATCTCGGCCGGGTCCTGCCCGCTATCGATCATCTGGTTGGCCAGATCCACGCCCAGACCATCGGCAAAGCCCTGGCAGCGCTCGGTCGACGAGGGGGACGAGATATAGTGGTTCACGCACAGGAACGATCCCACGCCATCGCCCTTGGCCCGCAGACCAGCCGCGTAGCCTGCGTCATATTCGGGCTGGCCGACATACATCAGCGCACCCACTGCGCGGGCCTGATCCGGCGTGCCGGAATTCATGATGATCACGTCGATGCCGGCATCCACCGCCGCGCGGATCGGGCCGGACAGGACATCCGGGTCCGACAGGGTGGTGATGATGCCATTGGGGCCTGCTGCGGCCGCCTGTTCGATGATGCGCGCCATATCGGCCAGATCGCCCGTGGGCGGGTTGCGATATTCAACGCTTACGCCCATCTGATCGCCCGCCAGCGCGATGCCGTTCTTGATCGTGTTCCACCAGCTGTCGCTGTCCGGCGCATGGCTGACCAGCACATAGCTCAGAGTTTCATGTCCATCCGCATAGGCCGACATAGGCGCGGCCACCAGCGCTGCGCCCAGCGCGGCCGATTTCAGCATTGTTTTCATGTTGTCCTCCCAGACAATCCGGATTGATGTCTCCCGTCGGGCGGATTCCCGCCTCGTGACGCATGGTAAGCACGAGTCTCACCGCAATGCAACCGGTTGCAAAAAACGAATTCACTTTTGGAAGGGGCTGGCCTAAACCTGTCAGGCAGGAGGAACCATGCGGGTCACTTTGAAAGATGTAGCGGAACGCGCAGGCGTGTCTCGCTCTGCGGTATCGCGGACATTCACCCAGGGCGCGTCGGTGTCGATCAAGACGCGGCGCAAGGTCGAAAAGGCCGCGCATGAGCTTGGATACAGCCCGAATGCGCTGGCGTCGTCCCTGACCACGGGGCGGACGAAACTGATCGGGTTGATCTCGAACAACTTTCATAACCCACTGTTTCTTGAGGTGTTTGATCTCTTCACCCGGTTGCTGCAGGATCGCGGTTTGCGCCCGCTTCTGGTCAATCTCAGCAATGAAACCGACCCCGACGCCTCGATCCGGTTGCTACGGCAATATTCGGTTGATGGGGTGATTGTCGCCTCCTCGACGCTCTCGCCTGCCTTCTCCAAGGCCTTCCGCGACGCGGCNATTCCCGTGGTGCATTCTTTTGGCCGCTTTGCCTCGGCCCCGGATGTGCATGTGGTCGGGATCGACAATGTGGAATGCGGACGAATCGCCGCACGGGCCCTGCTGGACAGGGGCTATCGCCGCATCGCCTTCTTGGGTGGGCCGCAAAACGCGACCTCAACTATCGACCGTCGGGCCGGGTTTCGCGAAGTGCTTGCCGATCACCCGGATGTGGACCTGACCGAAAGCTTCGCCGCCGCCTATTCCTTTGACGCAGGGCGGGACGAGATGCAGCGCCTGCTGCAATCTGACCCGGCGGAGGCGTATTTTTGCGGCGATGACGTCCTCAGCATCGGGGCGCTCTCGGCGGTGGATCTGCATGGGATGCGCGTGCCCGAGGATATCGGGCTGATCGGGCTGAACGACATGGAAATGGCACGCTGGGAGAACATCAATCTCACCACGATTCGCCAGCCGATCCGGCAGATCATCGACAGTTCCATTGAATTGGTTGTAGCCATGCTCGAAGATCCCGACCGCTATCCCGAAGCGCGGCTGTTTCCCTGTTCTCTGGTCGAACGCGGCACGCTGCGGTCCATGTGATCACCTGACCCAAGGGCAGCTTTGCGCAAAAAACCGATTGCAACCGGTTGCAATCCGAGTATCGTCACGCACAAATCGCGGAAACAACGCGACCTCATCACATCTTCGGGGGAGGAGACCCGATCATGAGCGATCAGACGATCCGCCTGACCACGGCTCAGGCCATTATTCGCTATTTGAACGCCCAGTTCATTGAGATCGACGGAGAACGTCAGCGCCTTTGCGGCGGCGGCTTTGGCATCTTTGGCCACGGCAATGTCACCTGTCTGGGCGAGGCGCTCTATGATCACCGCGAGACGTTGCCGCTCTATCGTGGGCAGAATGAACAAAGCATGGGGTTCGCGGCGGCGGCCTATGCCAAATACCACCTGCGGCGGCGGTTCATGTTCTGCACGGCCTCGGCCGGGCCGGGCACGGCGAATCTGCTGACCTCCGCCGCGCTGGCTCATGCCAACCGCCTGCCGATGTTGATGCTGTGCGGGGATACGTTCCTGACCCGTCTGCCAGATCCGGTCTTGCAGCAGATCGAACATTTCCAGTCGCCGGCTTTGGGGCTGAACGATGCGTTCCAATCGGTCTCGCGCTACTGGGATCGCATCACGCATCCTGCGCAGGTAATCCAATCACTGCCAGCCGCGCTTTCCACGATGCTGGACCCGGCCGATTGCGGTCCGGCTTTCATCGCACTGCCACAGGATGTGCAGGGCTGGACCTATGATTATCCGCTGGCGCTTTTCGCCGAGAAAACCCACCGCATCCGCCGCGTGAGCCCGGATGCCGATGAGGTCGCCGATGCCGTCGCTTTGTTGCGCAGCGCCGAACGCCCGGTCATCATCGCGGGCGGCGGGGTGCAATATTCCGGCGCGGTGGCCGAGTTGACGGCATTTGCCGAAACCCACCAGATCCCGGTGATCGAAACCATCGCGGGCCGGGCAAATATGCTGAATGATCACGCGCTGAATATCGGCCCGGTCGGCGTGACCGGATCCGACAGCGCCAATACCGTGGCCGAGGCGGCGGATGTGATCCTATCTGTCGGCTCACGCCTGCAGGATTTCACAACCGGGTCCTGGACCGCCTTTGCCAAGGATGCGCGCATCATCTCGCTAAATGCCGCACGCCATGATGCGGGCAAGCATCTGTCCCTGCCCGTGGTGGGCGATGCCAAGCTGGGCTTGCAGGCGCTGGGCGCGGGCCTGTCAGGGTATGCCGCGCCGCAAAGCTGGACCGCGCTGGCGCAGGCGGAACGCAAAACATGGGACGCCTATGTCGCCGACAATATCCGTCCCGGAAACCGCCCGAATTCCTATGCGCAAGCCATCGGTGTGGTGAACGCGCTATGCGATCCGCGCGACCGCGTGGTCGCGGCAGCGGGAGGCTTGCCCGCTGAGGTCACGGCCAACTGGCGCACGCTTGCCATTGGCACTGTCGATGTCGAGTTTGGCTTTTCCTGCATGGGCTATGAAATCGCAGGCGGCTGGGGCGCGCGGATCGCACAGTCGGAACAGGAGCCTGACGCCGACACCATCGTTTTCTGCGGTGATGGCTCATACCTGTTGATGAATTCCGACATCTATTCTTCGGTCCTGACTCAGAAAAAGATGATCGTGCTGGTGCTCGACAATGGCGGCTTTGCGGTGATCAACAAGCTGCAGAACAACACCGGCAATGAAAGCTTCAACAATCTGTTCGAAGATGCCCCCACCATCCCGCAGCCTTTTGGCGTGGATTTCGTGGCCCATGCCGCCGCGATGGGGGCCAATGCGACCTATGCTCAAAACGCGGATGAGTTGGGCGAGGCGTTCAAGGCCGCCAAAGCCTCGGAGAAGACATCGGTCATCGTGATGCATGTCGATGCCTATGAGGGCTGGACCGATCAGGGCCACGCCTGGTGGGAGGTCGGCACACCGCATATCACCAGTCATGACAGCGTGCGCGAAAAGCATCTGGAAATCGAAGCCAGCCGCGCGAAACAGCGCCGGGGCGTTTGATGCCGGGGCTGTCTGTTGAGCAGCTGCGTGCCGCCATTGCACAGAACCGTTTTGCCGTCTTTGGCCGCGCGGGCATGGATATGTTCGCCCACCCGCCCGGTGTCAAAAGCGAAAAGGCACAGGAATTCCGCTCTGGCCTTGGCGGGTCGGCGGCCAATATCGCCGCGGGCCTGTGCAAGTTCGGCGCGCAGGCGTCGCTGATCACATCGGTCTCGGATGATGCGGTGGGGCGGTTCTGCCTGAACCAGCTGAAGCATTATGGCGTGGATGCCACCCATGTCCGCGCGGTCGGTGGGGAATATCGCAACTCGCTGGCCGTCTATGAAAGCGTGCTGGAAGATTTCCAGAACGTCATTTACCGCAATGGCGCGGCGGATTTTCAGGTCACCGAAGAAGATGTGGATGCCGTCGATCTGACGGGCTTTGGCACGCTGGTCACAGCCGGCACCGTCTTTGCCGCCGAACCCTCGCGCGGCGCGCATTTCCACGCCTTCGACAAGGCCGCCGCCATTGGCCTGCCGGTGATCTTCGACATTGATTACCGTCCCTATTCCTGGCCCTCGCCCGAGGTGGCCGCCGATGTCTTGTCACGTGCAGGCGCGGCCAGCGACATGATTGTCGGCAATGATGAAGAGTTCGGCTTCATGGCTGGCGGCATGGACAAGGGCCTCGCCAAGGCGCGGACGCTGTCGGAAACCGGCGTGGCCATCGTCATCTACAAAATGGGCGAAGGCGGCGCCGTGACCTTTGCGGGCGGAGAGGAGATCCGCACCGGCATCTACCCGGTCACCGCTGTCAAACCCAATGGCGCGGGCGACAGTTTCATGGCCGGTCTGCTGGCCGGCATCGCCGACGGCCTGCCGCTGCGCGACGCGATCCTGCACGGATCGGCTTGTGCGGCCATTGTCGTCTCGCAACCCGGCTGCGCGCCTGCCATGCCCAATCACACCCAGCTGGCCGATTTCCTGGCCCGCCATTCCGGCCCGACGGAGGTCTGATCCATGCATATCGCCCCTTACGACAACCACAACGAACCCATCGTGGGAGCCGATCATGATCTGGTGCCGTTGACCTATTTCAACATCGTCAAACTGACCAAGGGCCAAAGCTTCGGCTATGCCGTGCCGGGCTATGAAACCTGTATCGTGCCCGCCACGGGCCTGATCGATGTCACCACCGGCGGTTTCACCGCGACCGGACTGGGCGGGCGCGGCGTCGATGTCTGGGATGGTGAGCCAGAGGGCGTCTATGTCCCTGTCGGGCAAGAGGCGCGGTTCACCTGCCTGTCCGACAATGCGGAAGTGTTCATCGCAGGCGCGAAATACGACACGGTTCTGGAACCTTTCGCCGTCCGCGCGGATGAGCTTGATCTGGTGCAATACGGCTCGGACGACACGAAAACCCATCGCAAGATCAAACATATCCTTGGCCAGAAACAGCATGACCGGGTCGGGCGGCTTTTGGTGTCGGAACTCTTCACCGTGGGCGCGGGTGGCTGGTCGGGCTTTCCCAGCCACAAGCATGACACCGACCGTCTGCCGGACGAGACCCGGCATGACGAGACCTATAATTTCCGCTTTCGGCCCAACCATGGCTCGGGCCTGCAAATGTTGCAGCGCGAAGACGGCAAACCGGGCGATGCCTATCACATTGTCGACGGCTCCACGATCTGCATCGACAAGGGCTATCACCCCTGCGCAGTGCTGCCGGGATATGAGATGTATTACTTCACCATCCTTGGCGGGTTGAGTCAGCGCAGCCTCAAGCAGTATTTCCAGCCCTCCCATGCCGATCAACTGCACACGATCCCGGGCATCATGGATATGGTGGCCAAGTTCAAATGACACTGGCGACTCTGTCCGAAGTTCTGCGCCCCGCATTGGCGGATGGTCGTGCCGTGGCCGGGCTGGTCTGTCTCGGCTGGGAGGATATGCGCGCCTATGCCCACGCCGCCGAGGCCGAGGGCCTGCCCGTGATCCTTCAAGCCGGGCCATCTTGCCGGGCGCATACCCCGCTGCCCGTGCTGGGCGCGATGTTCCGCAATCTGGCCGACAGCGTCAGCGTGCCGGTCGTGGCGCATCTTGATCACGGCTATACGTTTGAAGACTGCCGCGAAGCGATCGAGAGCGGCTTTAGCTCGGTCATGTTCGACGGCTCGCGCAAGCCTTTGGCCGACAACATCGCCGAGACCCGCGCCATTGCCGAGATGGCCCATGCCGCAGGCGTGTCTTGCGAGGGTGAGATCGGCTTTGTCGGCTATTCCGATGGCGAAGCGTCGGATGGGACCGACCCCGATGAGGCCGCACAATTCGCGGTGGAAACCGGCGTGGATGCGATGGCGATTTCCGTAGGCAATGTGCATCTGCAACAAAACCGCGAGGGCGGGCTGGATGAAGACCGCATCCGCGCCATCGAGGCCGTGACCGAGCTGCCATTGGTGATCCATGGCGGCTCTGGCGTTCCGCTGGCGCAGCGGGCGCATTTGGCGCGGCATTCGCGCATCTGCAAATTCAATATCGGGACGGAATTGCGGATGGAATTTGGCCGGACATTGCGGGCCGAATTGAAGCGCGATGCGGATGTCTTTGACCGGGTCAAAATCCTTGGCGCATTGGAAGACCCGTTGGAACAGGCCGCCCGCCACGTGCTGCGCGGGTTTGTGCCACAAGCATGAGGGCAGGGATATGACAGTCAGAATGGCCATTCTGGGCGCTGGGCGGATCGGGCAGGTTCACGCCAGGGCGCTGGCCCAAATCCCCGAAGCCGAGCTGGCCGCGATCCATGATCCCGTTCTGGATGGCGCGTTGAAAGTGGCCGAACACACCCCCACCGCGATTCTGGAGATCGACGAAATCCTCGCCGATGACAGCATCACGGCTGTCGCGATTTGCACACCCACCAGTTTTCACGCGGATCAGATCGAAGCCTGCGCCAAGGCGGGAAAGGCGATTTTCTGTGAAAAACCCATCGCGCTGGAACGGGACCGCGTGCAACAGGCGCTCGCCGTGGTTGAGCAGACCAAAACCTCCCTGATGCTGGGCTTCAACCGCCGCTTTGATCTGAATTTCCAGGCGCTGAAACAGGCCGCCGAGGATGGGTCTATCGGTGCGGTCGAGCAACTCACCATCATCAGCCGCGATCCCGGATTGCCCCCGGCGGAGTACATCAAATCCTCTGGTGGCATCTTCCGGGACATGACCATCCATGATTTCGACATGGCGCGGTTTCTGCTGGGGGAAGAGATGACATCGGTCTACGCCACAGCAGGCGCGCTGGTCGATCCAGCGGTTCGCGATCTGGGCGATTACGACACTGCCAGCATCGTCATGACCAGCGAGAGCGGCAAACAGATCACCATCCTGAATTCGCGCCGCGCCAGCTATGGCTATGATCAGCGGATTGAATTGCATGGTTCCAAAGGCATGATCGCCGCCGAAAACCACCGCCCCATCGCGGTCGAACTGGCGACGGAGGATGGCTTCACCCGCCCGCCTTTGCATGATTTCTTCATGACCCGCTACACCGCCGCCTATCAGGCCGAGCTTGCGGCTTTTGCCAAGGCCTTGACCGATGGCACCCCGATGCAGCCCAATGGCACTGACGGGCTGCGCGCGCTGGATCTGGCTTTGGCGGCGGAGGCCTCGGTGATATCAGGGCGGGCCGAACCCGTCGGGTAAAGAGGGGACGATATGGCGCGCAAAACCTATGATCAGCTGCGCTCCGCCCGGTGGATGGCGCCGGAAGACATGCGCTCATTGGGGCATCGCTCGCGCGCTTTGCAGATGGGCATCACCCGCGCCGATTGGGAGGGCAAGCCCGCCATCGCGGTGGTCAATACATGGTCTGAAATCAACCCCTGCCACGCGCATCTGCGCGACCGGGCGGAATGGGTCAAGAAGGGCATCCTTCAGGCCGGGGGCTGGCCAATCGAACTGCCCGCGCTCTCGCTGGCCGAGCAATTCGTCAAACCCACCACGATGCTCTATCGCAACATGCTCGCGATGGAGGTCGAAGAGCTTTTGCGCTCTCACCCGGTTGATGGCGCGGTGCTCCTGGGTGGCTGTGACAAGACCACACCGGGTCTGGTCATGGGCGCGGTCAGCATGGGGCTGCCCTTTATCTACCTGCCTGCAGGGCCGATGCTGCGCGGCCATTATGCCGGGCGCAAGCTCGGCTCGGGCACGGATGCGTTCAAGACATGGGACAATTACCGCGCAGGCACCGCCAGCAAGGAAGAGGTCGACGGGGTCGAGGCCGGGATCGCGCGCTCCTATGGGCATTGCATGACGATGGGCACGGCCTCGACCATGACCGCGATTGCCGAAGGGCTGGGCCTGTGTCTGCCCGGCGCGTCGTCGATTCCGGCGGCAGATTCGGGGCATCAGCGCATGGCGGCGGCCTGCGGACGACGGATCGTGGACATGGTATGGGAGGATTTGACCCCGGATCAGATCATCACCCCCGCCGCCGTCCGCAATGCGGCGATGGTGGCGATGGCAACGGGCTGTTCGACCAATGCGATCATCCACCTGATTGCGATGGCGCGGCGGGCGGGCGTTGATCTGGGTCTTGATGATTTGGACGCCATTGGGCGCGATACACCGGTGATCGCCAATATCCGCCCCTCGGGTGACACCTATCTGATGGAGGATTTCTTCTATGCCGGTGGCCTGCCCGCGCTGATGACGCGTCTGGGCAACAGGCTTGATCTGGATGTGATGACCGTGACGGGCCAAAGCCTTGGGGCGGGTATCGAAAGCGCACAGGTCTTTGATGATGACGTGATCCGATCCCTGTCCAACCCGGTCTATCACGAAGGCTCCCTGGCCGTGCTGCGCGGCAATCTCGCACCGAACGGCGCGGTGATCAAACCGGCCGCCTGTGATCCGAGGTTCTACCGCCACACTGGTCCGGCCATCGTTGCCGACAGCTATCCCGAGCTGAAGACCATCATCGACGATCCCGACTATCCGATGACGCCTGATCACGTGCTGATCCTGCGCAATGCCGGGCCGCAGGGCGGGCCAGGGATGCCGGAATGGGGCATGATCCCTATGCCGCAAGCGTTGTTGAAACTGGGCTTGCGCGACATGCTGCGGATTTCCGATGCGCGCATGTCCGGCACAGCCTTTGGCGCCTGCGTCCTGCATGTCGCGCCCGAAGCCTTCGTGGGCGGGCCGCTGGCCTTGGTGCAGACCGGTGATCTGATCAGCCTCGATATCGCGGCACGGCGTTTGGATATGCATGTCTCGGATGCGGAACTGACCCGCCGCCGCGCGGGTTGGACCCCGCCCGAGCCACGATTTGAACGCGGCTATGGCTGGATGTTTGCCCGTCACATCGAACAGGCAGATCAGGGGTGCGATTTCGACTTCCTGCGCAGCGATTTCGGTGGCCCGACGAAAGAACCCGACATTTTCTGATCTCAGCGACCGGCGCCCGCGGGGGCCCCCCCCGCGC
>JABSSB010000350.1 GCA_013214715.1 Paracoccaceae bacterium
CCGATGCGCAGGCGCAGGTCTGGTCCGATTTTGCCCAGACACTCGGCCCTGCGCGCGGGCGCCACGCGCTGAAAAGCCTTGAAACCCTTTGTCAGGTGATCACGGACCACGCCCGCCGCCCCGTCATGCGGCACGAGGTCACCTGCGCCTGTCTGGGCGCGGATGAAGCCATTTTCGCGCATTTCATCGCCGCATCCGGTGCCGGAGAACGGGAAGAGGCGATGATGTTTGCCATGCTGCTGGTGCGGGCGGATTTTGCGCCCTTGATGCTGGCTGAAGCTGAAGCCCTCGCACTCGCGCTCAAACAAATCCACCAGATCGAAACCCGCCACGCCGCCCGCCCGCGGACCCTGCACTAAATCGCGCTCCAGCGTCCAAAGGCCCATAGGCAAGCCCCCTTGCGCCGCCTATGTTGACCCCAGCCGGTTTTGCAACGGGAGGGTCGGATGCATCTGGTGAAAACCTATCAACGCTATACGTTTTTTGCCGCGGTGGTGGTGTTATGTCTGCTCAGTCTTGCGCTGCTGGCCCTCACGGGCTGGGCCTGGATCGGGGTCGCGGTCTTTGGCGCGTTGTCGGCTTTGGGCCTCTATGATGTCGTCCAACGCTACCATGCCATTCTGCGCAACTATCCGGTGCTGGGTCATATGCGGTTTGTCTTCGAAGGCATCCGCCCCGAGATCCGCCAATATCTGATCAAAAGCGATCAGGATGAAGAGCCCTTCTCCCGCGATATGCGCGCCATCATCTATTAGCGCGCAAAGGGCGTCGAAGACAAACGCCCCTTTGGAACACATGAACGGGTCTATGATTCTGGCTATTCATGGCTGACCCATTCGATCATGCCCAAACATCTGACCGACACGGATTTTCGCGTGCGCATCGGCGGGCCGGATTGCCGAAAACCCTATGATGCCTCGCTTTACAATATCTCGGCCATGTCCTTCGGGTCGATGTCGGCCAATGCGATCCGCGCGCTGAATGGCGGCGCGAAACAAGGCGGCTTTGCCCATGACACCGGCGAAGGGGGCATTTCCCGCTATCACCGGCAAGGCGGCGGTGATCTGATTTACCAAGTCGCATCGGGCTATTTCGGCTGTCGCGATGCCAATGGCGGGTTTGACGCGCAGGCTTTTGAGAAACAGGCCACCGACCCACAGGTCAAGATGATCGAGATCAAGCTCAGCCAGGGCGCCAAGCCCGGCCATGGCGGGATGCTGCCGGCCTCCAAGATCACCCCGAAATCGCCGAGGCGCGCGGCATCCCGATGGGCGTGGATTGCATCTCTCCGGCGGCGCATAGCGCGTTTTCCACCCCGCTGGAACTCTGCCAGTTCATCGAACGGCTGCGCGATCTCTCGGGCGGCAAGCCTGTCGGCTTCAAGCTGTGTGTCGGACACCGGCGGGAGTTCATATGCATCGTCAAAGCGATGCTCGAGACAGGCATTGCGCCGGATTTCATCGTTGTCGATGGCTCCGAAGGGGGCACCGGCGCGGCCCCGCTGGAATTCGCCAACCATGTGGGGATGCCACTGGTCGAAGGCGTCACCTTTGTGCACAACACCCTGCGCGGCGCGGGGCTGCGCGATCTGATCAAAATCGGCGCCTCGGGCAAGCTTGTGACTGCATTTGACATCGCCCGCGTTCTGGCGATCGGGGCGGATTGGGCCGATTCCGCGCGGGGCTTCATGT
>JABSSB010000351.1 GCA_013214715.1 Paracoccaceae bacterium
CAGACACACAGCTTCACGAACGCCACGATGCAAGCGACTTTGAAGCGCGGACTCAGGATAAAATCGGATCAGCCGACACCGGCGTCACCGGCTGCTTGCCAAAAGCTGCGATCGACATGACCTTGCTCGGCCCAATGCTCGATATTGGGGGCCAGCGCGTCATCCATGAACCGCGACACGCTGTCGGCAAACATCTTGTGCTCATCCAAAGGCCAGGTGGCGGCGGGCGAAAAAAGGGTCATTGCGGTCTCCATCCGAAGAATCTGTTGCGCGCAGTCAGAGCATTCCGGACGCGCAAAAGCAAAAGTCACGCTACGTGCATTTGTTTGCGACGTAGCGGCGCATGGGGGCTAGCGCGGCGGTAGCGGGAAGATCACGACCGACTGCATCCCATCCGACACCAGCCGCCCCTCGCGGTCCCAGATGCGCATCACCTGACTGGAATAGCCTTGATGCTCGGCGCTCAGATCCATTTCGACATGATACCAGCCATCCTCGGTTTCGACTTCGGGGCGCAGGATGTTGCAGATCCAGGTGACGGAGCTATTGACGACGGGGCCCGTGCGTTTGATCATACCGGCCGGCGGCAGCACATCGGCCAGACACAGAAATGGCACGATACCGCGCCGCGCATCTTCGGCGCGATGCCGGGTCCAGCCGCGCAGCATCCCGCGCTTGGCCCCGGAAAAGGGCGGAGCCCCATCCAGAAACCGCAGCTCGAAATTTTCCAGAAACGCAGGTGGACGAAACGGGCTGTTGCGGCCAAAGGCATCCGGGGCTGCGTCAGGGGCGACATGGTTTGGCGGCGGCAGATCATGGGTGGGGCTGTCGGGGATATCCCCACCAAAGGTGAAGGTCGCCCGCGCCAGCACCTTGTCACCGTCCAGCGCATCGCAGGTGATCGTGGTGATATTGCGCCCCTGCCGCAAGACCTGCGTGGCAAAGCTGGGCGCGCCGCCCACCGGCGCGGTAAAATTCACCAGCACGGACCGCAGCGGGGGCAGACCGGGATGGGCGCGGCGTGTCGCTTCCAGTAACAGGGCCGAAGTCAGCCCGCCAAAGGCGGTGCGCCCCTGCAACCAGCTTTGCGGCAACGGCTCCATCAGGCGCGCGCCATCCGGCGCCATTTGGTCAAGGATCTGAGTCAGGCTGATCTGGGTCATGTGGTCCTCCGACAAGTGGCGACACCCTGCCCAAACATCCGCGCGGGTCCACCCCTGTCGTTGCGTCCCGCCGGGTCTGGTCTTTCCTGTCGCCGCAGCCTAAGGCTGAGCCAAGACAAGGATTGCCGCCGATGACCCTCACCACATTGCTTGCAGGATTTGCTTTGGGCTTTTCCCTGATCCTCGCGATCGGTGCGCAGAATGCCTTTGTGCTCAAGCAGGGGCTACGGCGCGAACATGTTTTGCCCGTGGTGTTGACCTGCGCCATATCGGACGCAATCCTCATCGTGGCCGGGGTCGCGGGCTTCGGAGGTTTGGCGCAAGCCGTGCCGTGGCTTGAGCCGCTGATGCGCTTTGGCGGGGCGGCGTTTCTGACATGGTATGGGGCGCAGTCCTTCCTGTCTGCGTGGCGGGGCGGGGCGGCGTTGGAGGCTGGTGAGCAGACGACAGCCTCACTCAGCGCGACCATCCTCACCGTGCTGGCCCTGACCTGGC
>JABSSB010000352.1 GCA_013214715.1 Paracoccaceae bacterium
CGAGGCGGCTTCTTCAACAGCCTGCTAGCAGGCCGTTGAAGAAGCCGCCTCGCGCTGCCGCCGGTGCATCGCCCTGGTGAGATGAGGAGGAGTCGAGCTTGCTCGCGGGCGCGGTTCCGACTTGGCCTTCCAGCGAGTGATGGCCGCGAATGCGGCCGCAAGGGCCCCGACGCGCGCCTGGGCCGCAGATCGAAGGCCATGCAGGCCCCGCGGAGTGCCCTTCCCGAAGATCGAGCGCATGACGAGGCCGAGATTGAACGCCGCGGTGTGGATCAGGTACCGCTTCGAGATGTTCGAGTGCCCTCGCAGGTGCGCTCGCCGCATGGCGCCCGACTCCATCGTGTGGGCGAATGAGCGTTCAAGCAGCTCGCCCCGCCGCCGCAAGTGAGCCTTCCCCTTCTCGCGGGCGATCCGGCTCCGGTTCGCGTAGGTCGCGGCGCGGGCCTCGTCCCTACCTCGCCAGCGCCGCTTCCCACGCTTCGGCTCGGAGATGAAGCTCCGCGCTCCAAGGCCCGCGATGGCCTCGAGCGTGTCGTTCGCGTGGTAGCCCTTGTCCGCAATCCACTCCGTCGCAAGGTCCGGCCTGAGTTCCGCGTCGCACGCGGAGTCTTCGAGCACGGCGCACAGGTTCTCCATCGCCCACTGCATCGTCGTCAGCATGGTCGTCGGGTCGCCCGCTGTCGCGTCCTGAACCGTCGCCGAAACGATCGCACCGGCCTTCATATCCACGGCGTGCTCGGCTGCATGCGCAAGATGGGTACTGCCATCCTTCATCTTCGTGATGCGCGCGTCCGGGTCCGCAGGGCTCTTCCACTCGACGTTCGAGCCCTTCTTGGGGCGCTTACGGTCGATCCGCGCGAGGTCCTCGCGCGTCGGTTCCTCGACCCCCGCTTCCTTCGCAACGTCCTGAAGGAACGCTTCGTAGCCGCGCCCGTCATCGCGGCGCACGATGCTGCGGAGCGCCGCGTTGGCCTCCATCGTCGTCGAGTCTACGCCGAGCGCCTTGCCGTCGAGCAGCCCCTTCTCCGCGACGATCGCGAGCACGAGGTTGAACGCCTTTCGGTGCGTCTCCTCGTCGAGCCGCGTCCGGATCCGGCTCAGGCTCGAGTGGTTCGGCGTGCTGTCTTGAGGACGGTAGCCCAGGAACTCCTTCAGGGAGAGCGAGTCCGCGCAGCGCCACGCGATCCCGCGCTCCGAATCGATGCCCTCGAAGTAGCCCACCATCAGCATCCGCATGTAGGTCCCCGGCGGGATGCTCGGGCGACCGCCCTCCGCGTAGAACGGCGCGCAGAGGCACTCGACCTTCCTGTCGAAGTCGGCCTCTCGCAGGAGCTGATTGAGCTTCCGGTAGAACGGGTTACCCGGCGCGCTCGCCATCGCCGTGGTCGGAACCCACAGCTCCTCCTGGCGCTCTCCGGTTCGGCGCTGCATCGACATGCGGGCATCCTCGCCGATCGCCCCGTCGAGGTCACGGGCCTTGCCTGGGGTGCGGGTCGTTTTTCAACGGCCTGCTAGGGCTCCAGACGCAGAAGCGGGGGCGCGCCGGGGTCGAGAGCGCGGATCGCCGGGGTGTTTGTGGGGAATCCACGTCGGGCTTCGCGGGTCCCCGGCCGATCATGGGAGGACGATGACCTCCGATTCCACGATCCAGCAG
>JABSSB010000353.1 GCA_013214715.1 Paracoccaceae bacterium
GAGCCTAGTGAGGTGGAAACACTGGGCGCATGGTCCGCCCCGACGGTTCTCGACCCCGGAATGCCTGGTGAGTTTCTCATACAGCGTAGCAAGGGCCGGTATCTCTGGCTGCGGATCGAAGCCTTTGGCGATGGCGTGGTCACGCCGGTGGTTGAGGGCATCGACCTCTATGGCCCGCGTCAGGGCCAGGTCGATCTTCTGCCTGCGCCCTTCCATCAGGACCCAATCTCCCGCGATTTTCTGGACCGGTTTCTTAGCCTGCAGGACGGATTTTACGGAGAGGCGCTGCAAGCCTTTGCCAATGTCGGCGCGATACTCGACCCCGATGCCACCCCGCAGGAGTTTCTTGACTGGCTTGGCAACTGGTTCGACTGGCGTTTTGCCGCGCAATGGGATGATGCCACCCGCCGCGAGATGATTGCGCAATCCATGCAGTTCTTTGCTGAACGCGGCACTGTTTGCGGACTGCTGCGCCTTCTGCGCTGGCACACCGGACTTGATGGTGCGCTTCCTTGCCTGATCGAAGAATTCCGCCTCTCCGACACTCCGATCGAAGATAGTGACGGAGTGATCTGGATGGCGGGCCAGCCGCTGCCGCGCCCGGATGACGGCGCACATCGCTTTGTTGTTGTGCTGCCCAGCAGTGCAGTGCCTGATGCGGCCGCCCGCCAGACGTTGGAGGCGCTGCTAGACGCCCAAAAACCCGCCCATACCCAATTGCGCCTCATCGTGGTTGAGCCGCAACTGATCCCCGGTCGGCAAGCCCGGCTGGGCGTGGATGCGGTGCTGCCCGATAGCCGCCCACCGGGCCTGAGTGATGCTCAGCTTGGCCATGACCTTGTGACCACGCCTGTTTGTTGACCCATGCGACACAAAGACTTCGACGCCATTTGAAGGAGATGACGATGCCCAAAGACAGCGATCTGACCGGACAGGGCGACGGCTGCACCCCCTGCGGTCTGCATGAACCCCTGCGCACGGCCTATTACGATGGCAAAATGCTCACGGCGCGCGATCTGACCGCCGAGCAAAGCTACCACAATGGCATGCGCTACCTCGGCAATATGATGCTCGAAGGGACGGGCACGGTTTGCGGGCTCAAGCTTCTCCAACATCCAGACCCCGGCTGCCGCGATACGCATATGGTTCTGGAAAAGGGCATGGCGCTGGATTGCTGCGGGCAGGAAATCATTGTGCCGCAGGACACCACCATCCCGTTTGCCCGCCTGATCGCCGAAGATAGCGCCATGCAAGAGGCGCTGGCCGAAGGCGAGATAGACCTGCGGGTGCGCCTGTGCCGCGAAGACCGGGCCGCAGAACTGGCCCCCGTGCTAATTTCTGATTGCTGCACCGATGGCACGGGCCAATTGCCGGGCCGGATCGCCGAGGGCTATGGCATCGCGCTGGATGTGGTAAAACCCGGCAGCCTGCCTGTCGAACGCGAAGTGATCGAGCCTGAGCTTGACTGGGTCCATTCAATAAATACCGAAGACGAACTTCCTGCGGCCGTTGCCATTGATGAAGAGGCGGGGCGGGTTTGGGTCGGATCGGCGCTGGATGGCGAGGCAATCTTGCGGGCCTATGACATGGCCACCCATGCGCATCAATTGAGCCTCACGGGGATGACG
>JABSSB010000354.1 GCA_013214715.1 Paracoccaceae bacterium
ATGCGCGTTCAAGTCAAAGAGGCGTTGGACCCGGTTGAACAAGCACCGGCTGAAACCGAAAACGGCACCTCTTAAGGCGCCGTTTCGATTCGATCAAAGCTTTGGCTTCAGCCTTTCATTCCGTCCCAGAAATTTTTCACGGACGAGAAAAAACTATTTGATTCCGGGTTGTTGTCTTCGCCCAACTCGGCAAATTCTTTCAACAACTCCTTCTGGCGAGCTGACAGGTTCACAGGTGTCTCTACCGCCAGTTCGATGAACATGTCGCCGGTTCCGCCGCCGCGCAGCGCGGGCATGCCTTTTGCGCGCAAGCGCATCTGCCGTCCGGCCTGGCTGCCAGCCGGAATGGCTACGCGTCCGCGTCCGCCATCAATTGTCGGCACTTCGATCGACCCGCCCAACGCGGCTGTGGTCATCGACACTGGCACCCGGCAATACAGGTTCACGCCGTCGCGCTCAAACAGCTCATGGGTTGCGACCTCGACAAAGATGTAAAGATCACCCGGAGGACCACCGCGCAGCCCGGCTTCGCCTTCGCCAGACAGGCGGATGCGTGTGCCGGTTTCCACACCAGATGGAATATTCACGCTAAGCGCGCGATCCTTTTCGACCCGACCCGATCCGTGGCAGGTTTTGCACGGGTTCGAAATGATCTGTCCCAGCCCCGAACAAGTCGGGCAGGTTCGTTCCACCGTGAAAAAGCCCTGCTGTGCCCGCACCTTGCCCATGCCCGAACAGGTCGGACAGGTCGTGGGTTCAGCCCCGCCTTCGGCACCAGAGCCATTGCAGGAACCACAGGCCACCGAAGTCGGCACCTTGATGGTTTTCTGCAGACCTTTGTGCGCCTCTTCCAGCGTGATTCGCAGGTTATACCGCAGATCGGCACCGCGTGTGGCGCGTTGCTGACCGCCGCGGCCACCTCCCATGAAATCGCCAAAGAGATCGTCGAACACATCCGAAAACGCGCTTTGGAAATCGCCCTGGCCAAAGCCCTGACCGGGGCGCGGCCCGCCGCCGCCGCCCATGCCGCCTTCAAACGCGGCGTGGCCATAGCGGTCATAGGCGGCCTTTTTGTCGGCATCCTTCAAGACGTCATACGCCTCGTTGGCTTCTTTGAATTGCGCTTCGGCGTCGGGGTTGTCGCTGTTGCGATCGGGGTGCAGCTCTTTCGCCTTGCGGCGGAAGCCTTTCTTGATCTCGTCGGCGGACGCACCCTTGGACACGCCAAGCACGTCGTAATAGTCACGTTTCGCCATATTTCACCCTTTCCCGGAAAATCCTGCGGGCCGGCCCTTGGGTCGGACCGGCCCGCCTGATCTGTTCCGGCGTGCGGTTTACCCGCGCTTGTTGTCGTCCAGATCCTCGAAGTCGGCGTCGACGATGTCATCATCGGCACGGCCTGCATCCATATCAGCGGGCTCGGCTTCGTCGCCATCTTCCTGGCTGGCCTTGTAGATCGCCTCACCCAGTTTCATCGCCGCATCGGTGACGTTCTGGACGCCCGATTTGATCTTCTCGGCATTGTCGGTCTCAAGGTCATCCTTGAGTGCGGCAATCGCCAGTTCGATCGCTTCGATCGTGGTCGGGTCGACTTTGTCGCCATGCTCTTCCATCGACTTTTCGGT
>JABSSB010000355.1 GCA_013214715.1 Paracoccaceae bacterium
CAGAATGGCAGCTGCCATGGTGACCGCAAAGAAACACGCCAAAAGCACAAACCGGCCGAAAAGTGTTCTACGGGCGTTTGGACGTGTCGCGGTTTGATGCCGCTCCTTTGATAGCATTTACTGCAACAAAGGAGACAGACTATGGGGCTGAAACGAACGGACGAGTTTCGCGCTGATGCAGTGCGGATCGCGCTGACCAGCGGGCTGACACGCAAACAGGTGGCATCAGATTTGGGCGTTGGCCTATCGACCTTGAACAAATGGGTCACGGCGCATCGCGATACGGATGTGGTATCTGACAAAGATTTGGATCTTGCCCGTGAGAACGAGCGACTTCGACGCGAGAACCGCATTCTCAAGGAGGAGAGGGAAATCTTAAAAAAGGCAACGCAGTTCTTCGCGGGCCAAAAGCCATGAGGTTTAGGTTCATTGAAGAACACCGTGATGCGTTTTGCGCCAATCGGATGTGTGCTGTGCTGGATGTGAGCGAACGCGGCCTACGCGCTTATCGCAGCCGCCCGGCCAGTCAAAGGCAGCGGACAGACATGGTTGTTCTGGCGCATATCAAAGAACAATCACGTCTCAGCCTGGGCAGCTACGGCAGGCCCCGCATGACCGAAGAACTGAAAGAGCTTGGCCTGAACATCGGTCATCGTCGTGTTGGCAGATTAATGCGTGAGAATGGCATAAGGGTTGAAAGGTCGAAAAAATACAAGGTGACCACTGATAGCAATCATGCGTTCAACATCGCGCCCAACCTGCTGAACCGGGACTTCCACGCGGGTGCGCCAAATCAGAAATGGGCTGGTGACATCAGCTATGTTTGGACGCGCGAAGGGTGGCTCTATCTCGCCGTAATCCTCGACCTGCATTCCCGGCGTGTCATCGGTTGGGCCGTCAGTAACCGGATGAAACGTGATCTGGCGATCCGGGCGTTGAAGATGGCCGTTGCGTTGAGGCAGCCTCCCAAAGGCTGCATCCACCATACGGATCGTGGGTCGCAATATTGTTCTCACGATTATCAAAAACTGCTGCGTCAGCACGGCTTCAAGGTGTCCATGAGTGGCAAAGGCAATTGCTATGATAACTCAGCCGTAGAGACCTTCTTCAAAACGATCAAAGCGGAGTTGATCTGGCGACAGTCGTGGCAGACCCGGCGGCAGGCTGAAGCGGCCATCTTCCAGTACATCAACGGCTTCTACAATCCGCGAAGGCGGCACTCAGCATTGGGCTGGAAAAGCCCAGTCGCCTTCGAAAGAAAAGTGGCTTAAACGAGCACTTGGGGCGGCACTAAAACGGGACAGGTCCATCCTGAAGGGCCTGCAGCAAGGGGCATGGACGCTACTGCGCGCGCTGCTCCACGCAAACCAGCCAAACGCCGCGCACCCTAGTGCATCGCACTAACGTAGAACAAGGCCACCACCAACACATATAGCCGGGTTTCGAACAACCTCCGCTGATCACTCCGAGTCCTGATCAAGAAAAAAACCATCTAGGAAGCGGGCATTGAAGCCAGGCGCAGCGAACGACCGCTTCGAGCCGATGTTGTTGAAAAACTCTTCCTTGATCGACGCCTAATTGACTGATTCACTTCCGTCATTGAGCGGGAGGATTTGTGATG
>JABSSB010000356.1 GCA_013214715.1 Paracoccaceae bacterium
TGCCCATCAGGACCGACAGAAACCCCATCACTGGCGACATCACTGCGCGCCCCAGACCAGTTGGCATCTGATCGGCCGCTTTGAAAAAAGGCTGGGACGCCGTTGACCCCGCAACCGATCTGCTTGTGGTGGGTGAAATGGGGATCGCCAACACCACCGCAGCAGCAGCTTTGGTCCATGCCGTGTTTGGCGGCGCTGCGGCAGACTGGACCGGGCGTGGCACGGGCGTGGATGATGCCGGGCTGGACCTGAAAACGCAAGTCGTGGCTGAGGGCGTGGCCCTGCATGGTGGGCACGATGGGGTTGAGGTGTTGCGCCGTTTGGGCGGGCGTGAAATAGCCGCCATGGCCGGAGCCATCGCGGCGGCGCGGCAGATGCGCATTCCGGTCATTCTGGACGGCTTTATTTGCTCTGCGGCGGCGGCCTGCCTGCAGGCTGTCAGCGCCGATGCGCTTGATCATTGCGTGGCCGGACATCAAAGCGCCGAAGCCGCGCATATCCGGGTGCTCGAACGGCTTGGCAAAACACCGCTCTTGCAGCTTGGCCTGCGGCTGGGCGAAGGCTCCGGCGCGGCCTTGGCAATCCAGATCCTCAAAGGAGCCGTTGCGTGTCATTCGGGCATGGCCAGCTTTGCCGAGGCCGGGGTCAGCGACGGCTGATCATCCGGTTTCCTTGCGATCCTCTTCCAACTGCGCGAGCAGGGCGGATTCTAGTTCCCGCTCCAACTCGCGCGCGCGGGCGATATAGGCGGGATTGTCGGCCACCCGCAGCTGTGGATCCCAGAGCTCGGCCAATTCGCGCACGGTATAGCGGTCATGGGCATAAAACGCGTCTTCGGCGCGGGCAGCCTCATATTCGTTCAGGCCCATATTCTCCAATACATAGCGCCCCGCTCGAAGGGAGCTGTCAAACATCTCGCGCACGATGTCATTGGCCCCGGCATTATACAACTGGAAGGCGTGATGCCGGTCATGGGCGCGGGCGATGATATGCAGATCGGGCCTTTGACGGCGGGCATAGCTGACCAGTTTATTTGTCTGCCCGGGGTGGTCGAGCGCGGCCACAAGCACGCGCGCCTTGTCCAGACCGGCGGCCTTGAGCAGTTCGGGCCGGGTCGGATCGCCCAGAAAGCCTTTGACGCCAAATCGGCGCATCAGCTGGATCGTCTCCATCGAATTGTCGAGAACAATAGTGTTGAACCCGCTGGCCCGCACCAGTCGGTTCACGATTTGACCAAAACGCCCAATCCCCGCAATGATTACGGGGCCTTCATCGTCGATCTCATCGGGTTGAAATCCGCCTTCGGGTTCGGCCATACGCTTTTCGATCTGATCATAAAGGATGAACAAAGCCGGTGTGATTAGCATGGTCAGCGCAATCACCATCAAAAGCCGCTGGGCCAGATCAAGGGGGATGACATTCTGGTCGCTGGCAAAGGCCAACAGGACAAAGCCGAACTCCCCCGCTTGTGACAGGCTGAGCGTGAACAGCCAGTGATCCCGCCCGCGCAACCCGAAGGTGCGGCCAATGGCATAAAGAATCGCGAATTTGACCGCGATCAGCAGCAGCGCCAGCCCCAGAAGATCA
>JABSSB010000357.1 GCA_013214715.1 Paracoccaceae bacterium
GGCGGTCTTGCCAGAGCAGAGCCCGGCAAACCGCCTTCTGACTGGTGCGCTTGAGATCTGGAAAGACCAGGCCCACAAGGTTACGGCGGTTGAAGCGGCACTGGGCCTGCCGAAGATTCACGATACCGCGCTGCAACGTCGTGAGAAGATTGGCAAAGCGCGCTGGGATCGCGTTCCGACCTTTTCGATTGTGCGCGATCCCTATGCCAAGGTTGCGTCGCATTATCGGTATCGGGTGAAGACAACCCAAACCGGGCTGGGCGACGCGCCGCTGGATCTAAACACATGGGTGAAGCTATCATACGGCGACAAGGCACCCGAGTTTTACAACAACCCCCGTATGGTCGCGCCTTGCTTGGACTGGATCAGTGACGAAACCGGCAAGATCATGGTCGATCTTGTGGTTCCGCTGGAAGACATTCAGGCACGCTGGCATGAGATCGAGACCTTGATCGGTCGGTCTGTGCCGCTGTCGAATGCGAATGAAACGGCGCGCAACCAGCGCGCGCGCAATGAAGATCTGGACGCCACCAGCATCGCCATCATCAACGAACATTTTCAGCCGGATTTCGAAGCTTTCGGTTATAAGATGCGGTGATATCCGCCCATCCCGTATGGCGTGAGGACCCCGCCTTTGTTTTGACAGGGTCCTCAGCAGCGCGACGGCGCAGGCGGTTCGGTCTATTCGCGTGACCTCACCGGGGACATAGTTCCGGTTCAGCCACTCCTGACGCAGGCCATACATGCGCAGGATCACGAAGAAGCTGTTGCCGGGGATGGTCTGAACCCAGGTCTGATCCATGCCGTCTGGCGCTTCGGGTGCGAAATAGACGTCGATGGAGCCGTCTGCATTCACCACGGGATCGTTCTGAATGCTGTCCACCGTTGGCAGGGCCTGATCCGTCTGCAGCATCGAACGGGTTTGTGACTCATAAAGCGTGAAGGCCCAGAAATCTTCGACAGGCGGGTTGGGCGGCAGAGTGACCCGATACACGCCCAAGCCGTCAAAGGGTTGGTCTTCGGCATCAAGAAACGCGATGCGATAATCCGATCCGGTGTCCGCGCGCGGTTTCGCCATGGCGGGCGTCACCACCGTATAGGGGTAATGGAAGGTCATTCGTGCATCAGTGACCATGGTTTCGCCATCCGGCCCGTCGAAGAAGACATTCGCGTTCAAAAACGCCGTGTTCCAGTTCAGCCCGTCAAAGCTTTGCAACCCGCCCATGTTCCAGGTCTTGCGCGGGTGCCAGACGATGGAGCGCGCTGTGGCGTTGCCAATCGCCACCGCGTCTTTGAGGATTGCGCGCTTCCGCTCATCCGGGGCAAATGCGCGCCCTTTGGCGATCCCGATTGGCGCCCAGAGGCCGCGGGTTCCTTTGGGGAAGAAATCAATCGGCTCGCTCTGCACCACCGCGTTAAGCTCTCCGTAGAATTGGAAATTATTGGGATACACTGCGTTGAAGGACTGGCCTGACAGGCTGATAAAATCCATCTCGGGTGGGGCATTGGCCTGGCTTAAGGGGTAGACGCGCATGTTGTTGACGATGTTGTCGCGGGCCACGTCAATG
>JABSSB010000358.1 GCA_013214715.1 Paracoccaceae bacterium
GAGCCACGTTTGTGGATATGGCCGGGCATGATCCCAATCTTGCAGGCGTCCGGCGTGATGACACCGGGGCAGTTCGGACCGATCAGGCGCGAGCTTGAACCTTCCAGCGCGCGCTTCACTTTCATCATGTCCAGAACCGGTATGCCTTCGGTGATGCAGACAATCAGTTCCATCTCGGCGTCGATCGCCTCGAGGATGGAGTCGGCTGCAAACGGCGGCGGCACGTAGATCACGGAGGCGTTTGCCTCGGTCACGTGCTTGGCTTCATGCACGGAGTTGAAGACCGGCAGGTTCAGGTGGGTCTGACCGCCTTTGCCGGGGGTCACGCCGCCGACCATCTTGGTGCCATAAGCGATGGCCTGTTCAGAGTGGAAAGTGCCCTGCGAGCCGGTGAAGCCCTGACAGATAACTTTGGTGTTTTCGTCGATGAGGACTGCCATTTGGGAGTCTCCTGTTACTTTAACGGTGTAGTGAACGTGGCGAACATTGTGCGGCTATTGCCGACCGTTGAGATCGCGCGTTTGTAGCCAAGAATGCCTTCCCCGGTGAAGGAGAGCGCCAGTTTCACATTCGAATTAGAGCTCTTGGGAATGATGCAGGTCATAGCCATTGTCATCGTTCCAAGTTGCGACTGAACTTCAATTTCGGGGTAAATGAAGATTGTTGCGTCGGCGATTTCTGGGGACCAGAAATTAGGGGAATCCAACACTTCAAGCGTTTGAGGCCCTTCTACATTCTCAGCAAAGAAAGTGGCAGACGCGCGTTGACACACGCTGTCCATGACTTTGTCCGTCCAACGAAACAATTCGTAGTTCGAACTCGGTACGATTTCCACGGCTGACGCAGGAAATGCCGCCGCTAGGAAAGCCACTGAAAGTAGAGCAGAACGCAACACTTCGAATTAGCCCTTAACCGCTTTCACGATCTTCTGAGCACCGTCTTTCAGATCCTCGGCTGCGATCACGTCCAGGCCGGAGTTGTTGATGATCTCTTTGCCAAGCTCAACATTGGTGCCTTCAAGACGCACAACCAGCGGAACCTGCAGGCCCACTTCTTTCACCGCTGCGATCACGCCTTCGGCGATGACGTCACAGCGCATGATGCCGCCGAAGATGTTCACCAGGATGCCTTTGACGTTCGGGTCGGAGGTGATGATCTTGAACGCCTCGGTCACCTTCTCCTTGGTCGCGCCGCCGCCCACGTCGAGGAAGTTGGCAGGCTCCGCGCCGTAGAGCTTGATGATGTCCATCGTGGCCATCGCCAGACCCGCGCCGTTCACCATGCAGCCGATTTCGCCGTCGAGCGCGATGTAGTTCAGGTCAAACTTGGAGGCGGCGAGCTCCTTGGGGTCTTCCTCGGTCTCGTCGCGCAGGGCGGCCACATCCGGCTGGCGGTAGATCGCGTTGCCGTCAAAGCCCAGCTTTGCGTCCAGAACCTTGAGCTCGTTGCCGGGCATGACGATCAGCGGGTTGATTTCCAGCATCTCCATGTCCTTTTCAAGGAAGGCTTTGTAGAGCGTGCCCATCAGCTTGACGCACTGCTTGACCGC
>JABSSB010000359.1 GCA_013214715.1 Paracoccaceae bacterium
TCCTACGCCCGATGCCGCGCTGGAGTTTGCCGAACAGAATGTCTCTCGCCTAATCGACAGTTTGCCGCCGGACGCGCCCCAGTTCGTCGGCCCCGATCAGCCGAGCAAAAATTATGGACCGCAACAGCGCCGCCACTTCGGCAGCAATCGGGACGAGCCAGGCCAAAATGAGGCTGCGGCCTGCCTGCATCAGCCCCCCAACGACCGGATGATCGACGCCAGCGCGTCCATTTGATCCGATGCGCGCTTTTTGATCCCGGGCAAAATCTCGGCCAGAGCAAGTTTCATATCCTCACGCTGGGCCACCGATTGCGCCACCTTGGCCGCGACCCCGTCAGCGTCCAACTCTCTCAGGTCTGCGACATCTGCACCGATGCCGCATTCAGAGAAAACGCCCTCTGCCTTGTGGGAATATCCAAATCCCAAGGTGGGAACGCCGGAGGAAAGCCCGGCAATGGTCGCATGCATCCGCGCGCCGGCAAACCAGTCAAGCTGCGCAATGAGCCACTTCAACTCTGTCGCATTCAGACGTTGCGGCAGGACGGTAACCCGCTCGGCCATTTCAGGGCCAAGCCTATCTTGCAACGCCATCGCGGCCGCCCAATCGCTTTCGGGATCGTCCGGCGCACGCAGCACATGCGAAACGAGCAAAAGGCGCATTGCCGGATCGCTGTCGAGCAAAACCTTGGCCGCAGCATCGATCTGACTGGTATGCAGGTCCGCCAGACCATATGTCTTGCGCGCTGCTTCGGGATCTTGGCACAGCAGACCAGACACATTCAGCCCCGCCACCGGATGCGTGTCTCGTTCAGCAAGCCAGCGTGTCACAGTTTCGGGCAATTCCGACGGTTCGGATTGTGGCAAAAGTACCGCCATATCCGGCCCTTTAAAGTGTCGCTTGGGGTCAAACTGATCCCCCAGCATGTCCTTAAGTACGCCAAAAGCAATGTCGTCCCGGACAAAAACCGCGGCGCACCGGCGCAGGATATCAGCGGCCAGGGCCTTGTTCGCCTGATCGCGAAACGGCCCCAGGGTCTGTGGCAAAAGTATTAACGGCTTTCCATTTTCCAGCGCCATCAATTTTTGTCGCGTCATCGAAGCGAACCTTTTGGGCCCATAAAGATCCGTGAAACTGTCGCCGCCCGACACGTCCATCACGACCTCGGATTGCGCGATGATCCGCGCGGACACGCTCATCAGGCCACCAAAGGGCACCAATGTCTTGACAGTGGTCAGGCAATCGCCGCGCCAATAACGTCGCGTATGGCTCAGTCTGAACAAGGTGACATCACGCGGCTGACCATCAAAGTGCCACGTTTCCGCGCGCGCATCGCGGCTGTGATTTGCCACCGCAATTGGTCCAATATCCCGCTTCGCCAAACCGTCGACTGCGGAAAAGCACAATGCGCTTACACCCTGATTGCCGGTGTCGGGCGCAGCGCCCAGAATAACCTTCATCACTTGTCTCCGCACATAATGTGGTATTTCTGTCAGGACACCCGATGATTGTGCCAATTGCCAGTAGAATTGTACTTGGCCT
>JABSSB010000036.1 GCA_013214715.1 Paracoccaceae bacterium
CGCCATCGAAACCGTGCTGACCCCCGACCAGATCGCCGAGATCGATCGCCGCATCGGCGCCCCGCAGGCGGTCACGCGTCGCAGAAATATTTCGCCAATCGTTTGAAATACAACAAGAAAATCCATCGAAATTGATTGGTTTCGATTGTACACGATGTCCAGCCGCGCTTTGCGGGCGACACATCTTCGCCGATAGACGTCATCGGCTTCTTCGTGGCTGCCACATTGTGCCATGATCCATGCTTCGTGGGCCTGAAACGCCAGAGTCGCAAGCCCGGTCACTCCTGGTTTTTGGGTCAGAACTGCCGTGTAAAGCTCTGGAAAGGTTTCAGTGTAACGCCTCAACGGAGGTCGTGGCCCGACAAAGCTCATATCGCCGCGCAAAATATTCCAAAGCTGCGGAATTTCATCCATGCGAAACCGGCGCATCCAACGCCCAAGGGGCGTGATTCGCATCTCAACATGAGCCCCGCTTACCGTCAGCCCAGAGGGATCGGGGGCCATAGTCCGGAATTTCCACAACCGAAACGGCTTGCCCTTGCGGCCGATCCGCTCGGACACAAAAAACACAGGCTTGCCATCGCGAAGCAATACTGCACCGGCCAGTCCCACCGCCAGCGGGGCGAGGATGAAGCACAGCAACACGGAAAAGGAAAGGTCCATGACCCGTTTGCCCGGTCGCGGCGGCCTGAGGTGGCACTTCAACAAGGGTGAACCGCCCAAGAGACCTGGCAACAGCATGTCGGATTTGGGCATCACCTGAGGGACTGTTTGATGTCTCGCCATGCTAGAGAGTTGACCCTTTGACTTGTACTTGTATCGTCCGCTGGGAAAGTGAAGGGGAAAATGCAAATGGGCAAGGCATCCAACATGCCAAAGCGAATACTTATCAGCCATGTATGCATTTTCAGCGCATTGACCTGCGCGATGCTTGTGACGGCCTGTGGGCGCTTGCCTTCCGGGGGGCCCGTTCGGGAACAAGTCGTCAACCCAAGTGATACGGAAACCCGCGATTTCGCAGTCTACGCAGTCACGCGTGGATTTTTGCCAACCGTCGCCACATGGCCTGCCACGGGAAAGCAGGAACGGCTGAACTGGCTTCCCGCAACACGCGGCGCCAAAACGCAAATCATCCAGCCCGGCGACAAGTTAAGCCTTCGGATCTGGGACAGTTCCGACAATTCGCTGCTGACCTCACCCGCCGAACGCGATATCCAATTGCAGGATGTCGAAGTCTCAGCGGCCGGCAATGTGTTTATGCCCTATGTGGGGGCGATCAACGTCATTGGGTTGACCCCTGACCTTGCGCGCGAAGAATTGCAAGAACGGCTTGAAGCAATCGTGCCTTCGGCTCAGGTTCAGCTTGATCTGACCGAAGGCCCCAATAACTCAGTCGATATTGTCAGCGGGGTCAACCGTCCCGGTACATACGTGATGCCGGATCGCGACTATTCCGTGTTGGGTCTTTTGGCGGCGGGCGGTGGTATTTCTGCGGCGCTGAACAACCCCCAGATCCGACTGATGCGGGATGGCCAGATCTATGGTACCTCGATCGACAGGCTGCTCGATCGGCCACAATTCGATACGCTGTTGCGCGGCGGAGACCGTGTTTTTGTTGAAGAGGATGAACGCTACTTCCTCTCATTCGGCTCGGCCGGAGAAGAGGATCTTCACATCTTTTCGAAAGATGTGATGACGGCGATGGATGCGGTCTCTGTGATGGGCGGTATCACCGATGGACGTGCGGACCCCCAAGGATTGCTCATACTGCGCGAGTACCCGGCATCTGCACTGACGGCCGACGGTCGCCGCGGACCCCAGCATGAACGCGTGGTCTTTACAGTTGACCTGACCCGCGCTGATGGCCTGTTTTCCGCCCGACAGTTTGAGATCAACACCGAAGATCTTATCATCGCGACTGAAAGCCCGGTGAATGATGTCGTGACCGTCTCTACGATCATCGGTAACTTCTTCGGGGTGTTCAGCCGCGCTGGGATCTCCTTCTAGGAGCCCAGCGCAGCAGTTCCACAATCCTTTTGAAGTTGACGCATTGCACTCATCATCTGGCAAGCAAAAGGGTCTTGTGAACGGGGCAAAATGAGCGGCCCGCCGATCAGAGTAGCTGCGCTCTTATCCACCATAGCTTCGTACCAGAGCACCGGCCACTAGGCTCCAGCCTTCGGCGACGACGAAAAAGGCCAGCTTGAATGGCAGAGAGACGACCGCCGGAGGCACCATCATCATCCCCATCGACATCAACACCGCCGCCACGACAAGATCGATCACCAGAAATGGGAGAAAGATCAGGAACCCGACCTGGAACGCGCGGGCCATTTCTGACAGCAGGAAGCTGGGGATCAACAGGGACAAAGGCGCATCCGGGGTGGCGACAAGCCCGTCGGTATCCGGGCGCAGGCTGGCAAGCTCGGAAAAGGTGCCCGGATCAACCCGCGCTGCCATAAAGTCGCGAAACGGGGCCATGGTCAGATCAAAGGCCCGTTCCGGTGAAATCTCTTCTGCCAAAAGCGGGGCAATTCCGGCCTGCCATGCTTGAGTGAATACCGGTTCCATCACGAAATAGGTCAAAAACAATGCAAGGCTGATGATCAGCATATTGGGCGGCGATTGCTGCAACCCGATGGCCTGACGCAGGATGGCCAGAACAGTGACCAGAAAGGGAAAGCAAGTGACCATGATCAGGATGGCTGGCGCCAAGCTCAGGACCGTGATCAGCAGGATCAGTTGAATGCTGCGGAGCGAAACGGATCCGCCGTCGAGAAAGGGCAAGGACAGATCCTGCGCCTGCGCCGGGACGCCCAGCAAGATCAGGGCGGCAACCAGACCAAAGAGGCGAAAAAGAGTCACGGGCTATCCGCCCTCGTATCGACAATTTCCGTTAAACGCACGGCCAATTGTCCCTTTTTGTCTCCACTAAGTTCCTCCAATTCCCCGCGCGCAATCAGCCGATCACCGATGAAAAGCTCAACAGGGTCTTCAACCCGTTTGTCGAGCTTGATGACAGCGTTCTCGCCCATTGACATGAGGTCACCGATCTGCGGGCGGGCTTTTCCGACAGATACCGTTACCTCCACCGGGACAGAGCTGAACGGGTTACTATTGCCGTCAAGGGGCATCATGGCGTCATGCGGATCAGGCATTGGAAACCTCGCTAAGTGCTGTGAAAAGATAGTCGTTTATGGCGTTTTCCGCGGCTGAGATTACAGACGCCGAATCGAGCTCGTAACTGGCTTGTTCGATCTCGATCCGGGCTTCGTCGCGCGCCATTGCAGGGTCTTCGCGAACATCCAATGGCATCTGGTGATCCCGCGACACCAAAGCCAGAACCGGCTCGCATTGCCCAGGTGACACATGAATGACCACTGGTGTCGTGGCGGTGCCTTGGATCAGCCGGGTCACTTCATCCGACAAGCGCGGTGCAAGAGTGCGCGCCATGGCACTGGGCAGAATTTCATCAAACAGGCATCGCAAAACCGGTTCCATATTGCTGCGCATCTGCGTCAACGCTTCGTGATAGGTAAAGGACAGATCACGCAAACGCATGTCCAACGCATCCGTCAATTCTGCCACGCGCCCGGCCTCGGCCGCGCTGGCATCTTCCCACCCGGCCGCATAGCCACGTTCAAACGCTTCAAGTTTGGCGTCTTCTTCTTGCAGACTGTCTCCGACATCAAAGCTGTCGGAAACACTCTCGGGGACCGAAAAATCTTCAAGGCTTGCAAACACACCCATCACGCCTCCTCCCGGCTTTCTTCCAACCAGTTGCGCAGGATTTCGACGGTTTCCGTTTGCCGTTCTCCAATCAGATCTTTCAATCTTTCAACCGCATCTTCGCCATAACCCGGGTCGTCACCAAGGGCCGGAACGGCATCCCCGCCCAGGCCAACTTGCAAAGGCTCAAACTCGCCGGGTTCAATCGGATCGATATCACCCGAAAGCGTTTCGAACGGCTCCGCATCGATCGCTCCAGGCGGTGCAAGAGGTGGTAGCTCAGCGACGCCTGAGCTTCCCGATGCCAAAACCGGACGCAAAACGAACCGGGCCAACACGCCTGCCGCAACAGCCAGAACGAGGATCTGCAATACGGATGTCAAATCCAACGACAAACCCCGCAGCCAGCGTGTGTCTGATCCGGTTCCGACCACCTCTTGGGTCGGGAAGGTCATGGATTTCAGCGTGATCTGGTCCCCACGCTCTGCATCGAATCCAACGGCAGATGCGACCAGCTCTTCAAGAGCGTTCAACTCCTCTTCCGGGCGTGGTTCAAAACTGGTCTGCCCATCACCCATAGTGGTTTGCACACCATTCACCAGAACTGCAACGGTCAGGCGCCGAATATCTCCCGGACTGCGCAGGATTTCGCGTTCGCTCTCTGACACTTCATAGTTCACCCGTTCCCGCGTCGAATTCGACGTTGCATTGTTTTGAGCGGCGTTGGCCGCCTCGCCATCCGGAAGGTTCGAGGCCACCGTGACCTCACCACCAAGATCTGTCGAATTGTCGGATCGCTCTTCAATGTCGGAGCTGACAGCAACGCGGCCTTCGGGATCAAACCGGCGTTCGCGATAGGATTCGGTTTCAGTCACCGTTTCCACGCTCACCTCGACAACCGCGTTACCAGGGCCGACTCGCGCTTCGAGCATACGCAGAACCCGCTCGCGCAGCATCTGGGATTTGCCATCCGCCACCGCGGCAGAATTTTCAACCTCGCTTGATGAAATCAGACTGCCATTGGCGTCGATCACCGTAACATTCTCAGGAGCCAACCCGGCCACGGCAGAGGCCACCAAAAACCGCACCGCATTGGCCTGCATCGGCGTCAAAGGCATGCCCGAATGGGTGACCGAGACTGAGGCCGACGGTTCGAACCCTGTCCCAAACGGTCCATTGGACACATTGGCGATATGAACCCTTGCATGGCTAATCTGTGGATTGGCCACGATCGTACGGGCCAGTTCGCCTTCTTTGGCGCGCCAATACGCAGCATCGAACATCTGGGACGTGGTGCCGAAGCCGGTCAGACTATCCAAAAGCTCATAGCCACGCGTGCCGTTATCGGGCAACCCTTCCCCGGCAAGCGACAGACGCAACGCGTCGCGATCGGCTGATGGCACGTAAATCGCGTCGCCGCGAATGTCATACATGACCGAGCGTTGGTCCAACGCGGCCATGACCTCTCCCGCGGCGGGGCCTTCGAGCCCGGCATATAAAAGGGACATGCCGGGACGTGCCGCAAGGCGCGCCATCACAACAACCGTTACGATCATCAACACCAAACCCATGCCAATGGCCAGGCGGCGTCGGTTATCAAGACCGTTCCAGACAGCTTTGATCTGATCCAAGTCATCCTCCATCCCAGGGCGTTTTGCCCGTCGTCGAAGAGGACATTCTCCGATCTGGCTTAACATTCGGTTAGTGCCTGTCGGTGTAGCAAGAGATTGTGCAGTTACAGGGTGCAAGCATGGCCGACGCAGCAACAGACACCATTCACGTCCCCCATAAAAAGGGTGGAAAGGCTTTGATATTAAGCCTTTGCATGGCACTGGTTGGGACGATAGGCGGATTTGCCTTGATCTATTTTGACGTGATTCCTTCAGGTATTCTCGGCGCAAAATCCGACTCAGGCGCTTCGGCAGAGATCGTGGATGTATCGGAGTTTGCCTATGTCACCGTCCCACCAATCACCTTGACCTTGACCGGAGCGGACGCGTTTCAGCACTTGCGGGTCAGCGCTGAAATCGAAACGACGCCAGAGGCCAAATCCGCCGTCGCGGCGTCCCTGCCCCGCATTCTCGACGTGTTCAACGGCTATCTGAGAGCGCTCGAATCCGAGGAGCTGACTGCTCCGCATGCCTTGGCCGTCATCCGCCTGCAACTGCTGCGCCGGGTCCAGACAATCGCTGGAGCCGGGGCCGTCAATGACATTCTGATCACTGAATTTCTGCTGAACTAGGAGGCGAAATTGCAATATCTTGCGGACGTATTACTGGTGGCCGGTGCGCTGGGCGCAGGGGTCTATTGCTTTGTGCTGGCACGGCGTTTGTCCAGTTTCAACGACCTAGAGAAAGGCGTCGGCGGGGCTGTTGCCGCACTTTCCGCGCAGGTCGATGAACTTAACCGGACAATGATCACAGCAAAAAAAGCATCGGATGGCTCTGGTGAAGCGTTGGAAGAATTAACCGATCGGGCGGAAGCCGTATCGCGCCAGCTCGAACTGATGATGGCCTCCCTGCATGATTTGCAGGACAAACCCACCCCTTACCCTTCAGATCACGTGTCGCAGCCTGTGGTTGAGGATGCGCCGGCTCAAGACGGGACCATGTTCCACTCCGCGCGCACCGCGCGGCGGGAGACGGCCTGATGGTAAAACCCCGCAAACCTTCCCGCTCGGCTCTAAAACAGAGTGCCTTGGTCACCGTAGCGGGGTTCTTGGTTGCGTCCGCCGTCTTGCGACTGATCCCACTTGCGGAGCCTGCAATGGCGTTAGTAGGAACGGAGCAGGATGGAGGAACACCAATTTCGGCGCTTCAGGATCCTGACCTTCAATCTCTGCTTGACCGGTTGCGCGCGCGAGAAGCCGATTTGGCCGCGCGGGAAGCAGCGCTCCAGGATCGAGAGCGCGCCCTGCGCATTGCCGAAGATGCATTGGAGGTTCAGCTCGATGAGCTGATAGCGGTGGAAACGGCCTTGGCCGACACAATTGCTGCGGCTGAAATCGCCTTTGAAACCGATGTTGCGAACCTGACCGATGTGTTTGGGGAAATGAAGCCCAAGCAAGCAGCGGCGCTGTTTTCAGAGATGGATCCCGGTTTTGCGGCAGGGTTCCTGTCCCGGATGCGGGCCGAAACTTCGGCGGGGATCATGGCAGCGATGGAACCCCATGCAGCCTATTCCATCAGCGTGATCATGGCCGGACGCAATGCAAATGTCCCGTTGGAATAATCAACAACGACCGAACATAGTCGGAGCAGCTTAATGTTTGGATTAATAGGAATTCTTGTCGTTTTTGTCATGGTCTTTGGCGGCTATCTGGCTGCAGGAGGCAAAATGGGCATCATCCTCAACGCGTTGCCCTTTGAAATGATGATCATCGGCGGCGCAGCAATCGGGGCATTCCTGATTGCCAATAGCTTGGCCACCATCAAACACACGCTCCTTGACGTCCCGAAAGTGTTCCGTGGGCCGAAATGGAAGTCGGATGATTATCGTGACCTGCTTTGCCTACTTTTCGCTTTGGTCCGGCTGTCGCGTCAGGATCCCATCGTTCTGGAGCAGCATATAGAGGAACCTGAGCAATCTGATTTGTTTGGGCAATATCCAAAAATCCAGAAGGACCAGGAAGCGGTAGAACTGATTTGCGATACAATGCGGTCCGCTGCGATGAACTATAATGACCCGATGCAGGTTGAAGAGGTGCTCGACAAGCGGATCGAGGCGCATCAGGAAACCGCAATGCATTCGTCCCATGCACTTCAAACCGTGGCGGATGGGTTGCCCGCCCTCGGAATCGTTGCCGCTGTTCTTGGGGTGATCAAGACGATGGGGTCGATCGACCAACCTCCCGCAGTTCTTGGAAAATTGATTGGTGGCGCGTTGGTGGGGACGTTTCTGGGGGTGTTTCTGGCCTATGGATTCGTAGGCCCGCTGGCCGCCCGGATCAAATCCGTAGTCGAAGAAGATTTATATTTCTACCTCCTGATCCGCGAGGTCCTCGTCGCCAATCTGCATGATCATTCCGCGCCAATTTGCGTCGAGGTCGGACGCCAGAATACCCCTTCCCATTTGCGGCCTGCATTCTCTGAAATGGAAACCGCCTTGAAAGACATCCGGCAGGAGAGCGCATGATGCGACTGCTCATTGCAGCATTTCTGACCCTTCTAGCGTCTTTGACGCAGGCACAAACGCTTGTCGTGAGATCAGGGGAGCATGATCAATTCACGCGTTTGGTTATTCCACAAGTCGGCGCCACGAATTGGAAAGTCACTTATACACCAACCGGCGCGCAGGTCAGCCTTGACGCTGAGGGCGTGACTCTGGACCTGTCCCAGGTCTTCGAACGCGTGCCGCGCACCCGACTTGACGGTCTTGGCTATGATCCAGAAAGACAAATGCTGACCATGGCTTTGAACTGCGCCTGCCCGATCGCCGCTTTCGTATATAAGGGCAGCTATCTGGTTCTAGATGTCCAAAATGGGGAGCAAAGGCAGCCTCAGATTTTGGCAGAGACGCAATATCGTTTTCAAGGCTTGTCGCCGGTCGGGTCGCCGTTTGACAGATTGTCCAGAAGATCTCCAGAGGTTGAGGGGCGTGATGAAAAGGTCGAGGAGGTCAAAAACCCAATAGGCAACTTTCGTGCCTTGCCGATACAGCCTCTTAGCGGTGGCGGTATGCCGCCGGAGGTCGGCTTGGCGCTGGACAGCACTGATCCCATGCAAGAGCTGTTGCGGCAGGAGGTGCTTGACGCTGCAGCGCAAGGGATGGTCCAACTGCCTAAGCCAATGGACACACAATCCCAGACAGCGCTGCCGCTCGTTCAGGCGCCACCTGCCATGGCGAACCCGGAGGTGTCGGCCGCGACACTGCTGTCGAACCATGTCAGAACACGCACCTCAAGACAGGGTCGCACCTCCCCTCCCCAACTCAATAGCCAAACCTGTATTCCCGATATGGTGTTTTGGCCTGACACCAGTACGCTAGACGGTCGTTTTTCTGCCGATATCGGACGGCTCAACCGGCAGCGGGCCGATAGCCCGGACGACGTGGCCGCCTTGCGCGAAACAGCCAAAACACTGCTGTATTATGGCTTTGGGGCCGAGGCAAAGACACTGGCTGCGATCTTGCCCAGAGCTGATGAACGGGACCTGCTTATGGCTCTGGCCGACGTGATCGATCACGGCTACGCGCCCGGTTCCAATGTTTTGACAGGCCAAACCAGTTGCGACGGGCTGATTGCGCTCTGGTCCTATCTGGCAAGCCACACACCATCGGCGAGTGGGGCTGAAAGCGATTTGTCGAAGGTCATACATGCACTCTCGACTTTGCCTGCTCCGCTACGGGCTCATGTTGGTCCCATGCTGGTGGAGCGCTTGATTCAAGCAGACCAAGCGGACTATGCAGACCAGGTTCTACGCATCATGACAGGAAGTCCATCAGATCGGAAGGACCCTGCACAGGTTGCAACTGCCATGGTCGCGGCAGGGCAAGGAGACCCCGATCATGCCCGGCGCACGGCCGAACAGGTCATCGAAGATCAAGCGCCTGAAGCCGCAAGCGCCTTCCCGGTTCTGGTCCAGGCCGCGTTTGACCAGCGCAGCCCGTTGCAGGAGGCACAGATTGACCTTTTGCGCAGCTACGTTGTGGAACACCGAGGCACGCAACTTGGTGAGAAACTGGAAAAGGCACTTATCTTGGCGTTAGGCTTGCAAAGACAGTTTGGAGACGCTGTACAAGGGCTTTTGGCACTGGACCCTCTACCGGCTGAGCTTGCCAGTCAGCTGGCGCAGGTTCTGACCGAGGCCGGCACAGACATCGACTTCTTGAGATATGCTTTGGCTACAGACAATCCATGGCAGGGATTGCCGGGCAACCCGGCTCTTCTGGCAATGAGCGAACGTCTGATCGATTTGGGCTTTCCCTCAGAAGCGCGCAACCTTGCTATCGCGTCGCAGGATGGTCGGGTTGAGAGGGACAGGCGTTTGATGCGAGCTCGGGCAGCACTGGACATGCGCAATCCGGCCTGGGCCTTGCGTGATCTCAAGGGCTTGACGGGTCCGGACGCTGATCCGTTGCGGGCAGAAGCTTACGAACAAAGTGATAGCCTGGACGATGCCAGCCTGCTTTATGCGCGTTTGGGAGACACCGAAAACGTTGATCGCCTTGCGTGGCAACGGCACTCCGACGACGGTTGGCGCACGGCGAGCCCAGATGTAGCGGACAGTCCTGATAAAGAGGAGGGACTTCGCCCCGCCGATCAAGAATCTGCTACCTTGACAGCGACCGCCCCGCCCCAAGACGGCGTTGGCCGGGCTGACACACCACCGGCTGAAATACCACCGATAGATGCGCCACGAGACCCACTATCAGACAGCGGAGCAGACCCAAGTCTCGAAACGAGGTATGGTGCCTTGATCGACGCCGCTCGCAACCTGTCGCAAGCTGTTCCGGCAGCCGAGTCGCTGGATATCAGTGCCTCTCTAGCCCGCGATCTCAAAACCAACAGCGCGCAGACCCGCGCCTTGGTCGAACAGTTGTTGAGCCGTGCCACTGCAGCCGATGTGCTCGAATGAAATTGGTTCGAGACAGCCGAACCGAAGCCGGGCTATGTGGCGAATGCCCTCTCTGCCACTGGCTGAAAGATCACTCTCGCTTCAAGATCCTGGCGCCATAGGCTCACTGTTCGGGATGCACCGGATAGTGTTTTGGGTCAAAGATCGAGGAAAACCGTCTCTTTAGGGCCTTGCAGATGAATATCAAATTCATAAGCGTCAGCACCAACGGTTTTCGCTGTCAAACTGTCCACCCTTGGCCGGTGTTCGATCCGAGACAGCAGCGGGTCTGACATCAGGTCATCTTCGGGAAAATAGAGGCGCGTTTGCAGTCCCATATTCAAACCACGCGCGGCGATCCAGAAGGAGATATGCGGTGCCATCAACCGCCCCGCACGGTCCGAGACGGCCCCCGGTTTGACCGTATGGAGTTCAAACCGGCCCGTCTCGGGGTCGGCGGCAAACCGACAAAACCCGGATAGCGCGGGATCCGCACCCGGCAGCCCCGGGTAAACACCATTTGCATCTGCTTGCCATGTTTCAAAAATGGCATCGCGCAGCGCCCAACCCGTGCCATCAAACAAATGGCCCGTGACAGAGATACGCTGTCCCTGCACGCCTTCGGATATTGGTGTGTGACCAACCTGCGCGTGGTAAATCTCCGGCAGGCCCGCTGCGGTCGGAAGGCAGCCGATATGGACATAAGGACCCGCGGTCTGACTGGGTGTTTCGTCAAGAAGATCAAGATTTTGCGGCATCTGTCACATCCCTTCTAGCCGGTTTTCAAACCAGCTTTGCTGTCGACCGCGCAGCACGATNTCGAATTTGTAGGCAAGGCAATCCAACGGGCGGGCCGATTGCATATCAAGCGGTGCNACCAACCGGTCAAGTTGTACGCGATCCCGGATCGTCGCTGCGATCGGACAACGATCAATCAAGGGATCGCCTTCGAAATACATCTGGGTGATCAAGCGTTGACCAAAAGCGTGGCCAAAGACTGAAAAATGGATATGNGCCGGACGCCAATCATTGGCGCGGTTGGGCCAGGGATAGGCCCCTGGCTTGATAGTCAGAAAGGCGAACCGCCCGTCATCCCGCGTCAGCGTTCGACCACAGCCACCAAATGCCGGATCAAGCTGCGCGAGATAGCCATCCTTCACATGACGATAACGACCGCCCGCATTGGCCTGCCATATCTCGATCAGAGTTTGGGGAACCGGCCGCCCGGTTTCGTCAAGCACGCGACCATGCACGAGGATGCGCTCTCCAATTGCAACCGATTTCCCGGCGGAAAAATTTCGCGTCAAATCGTGATCAAGCGGACCAATCAGATCATGACCAAAGCGCGGCCCGGTGTCTTCGCTGGCTGTACTTTCCATCGACAAGAGCGGCAGCGTCGGCCCACGCGTAACGGACGTATTGTAGTCAGGACATCGCGTTACCGGATGCATGTTGCGTCGGCGGGGCATGAGGGGGGGCATGTCGGTCATCTGGCCTCCTTTTGTCAGAGGCAGCATCCGGCAGGTCTGCCCTGCACGCAAGCCCCCCTTACTGACCCCAGTCCGACACGTTGCGATTATCATTGTCGGGTATGGGCGGGACCATGCCAAAGACCTTATACGACAGCACCCGCGCGTGGCGGGCAATCTCGGAATGCGCGCGCATGTAGTTGAGCGAGTTGTAATCAAAGATCGAATGCGCCGGCAAAACGCCCAGCGTTTTCGGCATGTTGTTGACCGAAAACGTGGTCAGCGTGCTCTCGCGCCAATCCAATACCTTGTCGATGGTCATGATACCCAGATCGCGCCATGGATACAGATCTTCATCCCAGACGACCATGTTGTTGAAAACTTCGGGATCCTCTTCTTCCGAGGCCGGATGGGTCTGGATCTGCATCCGATACCGCGCGCCCTGACGTTTGACGCGATCTTCATATTCGTATTTCAGGTAATTCCGCCCGCGCGTTTCATGCGGCAAGATACGCTGATTGCACTGATCCCATTCGCTCGGGTCGGTTTCCTTGCCGATCTCCACCTCACTATCCGCAGGGATCACCCGGTATTTCGCATAGCGTTTCAAACCGTCCTTGCCGACAAAGAGGAATGGCGTTTTGCAGTAGTAATGCAGATTGTGGAAGGACGAGGCATGACGACGGCCCGCCGTCATCGACCCTTTCAATCCGTCCGGGTAGCGGCGGTTATACTCGCGATATTCAACGCCGTATTTCTCCCCCCGCATCGAGGCAAATTTTAAAAAACTCGCCGCCGACCAGAACAGGCTTGTCACGCCGGTGTTCATTTCGATGTCAAAGGGGCTTTTGAACTGCTGATCTGACAGTTTGATCGACAGGCTGCGGATGCAGTTCATCGCGTCATCCAGAAACGTGGCCGAGGCATGGCGGATACGCACCGGGAATTCCTTGCCCGGCTCAAAAAACTCATGCGCCGGGAATTCGGGGTGATCGACAATGCGCAGCTTGCCGGTTGCGCCAATGCCGTTGTTATGGCTCATCCGTTGCTGTTTGGGGAAACACAGAAACAGCGCCAACATCAGCCCAAACAAGCGGGAATAAAGGATCAGGACCAGCTTGTCGCCAAGGCGGCGCAACCAATAGACCATCAGGCGCGGTGGGGCGGTCGGGGCTTCGGTGGCCGTCATATATTCGTCCTCGATTCAATCGCATCCACATCCACGCCCAGCGCGGCAAAAGCATCTCGCCGCTCTTCTAGAAGGCGGGCGAAATGCGGGTTCACATCGTTTTCTTCATTACGCGTGATGAACCCGTATTCCGTGCGCGACAGCAGATTGGTGAACCACAGCATCTGGGTTGAGCGCACAAGGTCGGGCGCGATGTCATAATCATCCTCGGGCGCCATAATGCCGGACGGTTTGTCGCCAAAGCGCAAACCGCCACAGGCATAGAGAATCTCGCCCAGATCATCATATTGATGTTCGTTGATCCACGTGTGCAGATAGGTCGCCACCATAATTGCATAGCGGCACGCATCCTTGAGGTTCTGCCAATCATCCGGCCCGGCCTCGGCCCAGCTTTCGGCTGATGTGATGCGCGAGATCGCGCGGGTCGTGCCATCCATTTCGGCACGGGCAAGGGTCGGGTCAAAGCAATATTGCTGGCAATAATAGTCGAACCGCGTTTTGGCCAGAGCGGCCCAATCATCGCCATCGGGCGGCGTGTCGCCGGGGCCGGTAAAGGCCACCGGAACGGAATGGTTCACCAGATCCTCCGAGAAGGTGTAAATCTCGAACCAGTGTTCCTTGATCTGCTCTTCGCGATTGGCAAAGAATTCATCTACATATTGCCCGACCACATCCCAGAACATGACCTCGGCCTGGGCGCAGGTATGGGCTTCGCTTATGGGGGCCATCGGCTCCCATCCTTTCCAATCCTGCATCCCCATGATGTCGCGGCAGCGCTGTTCCAGACCTTCCTGGGTCAGCGCAGAGGCGGACTGGATATAGCCTCCGATCAGAGTGTTATCGGCGGCATGGTTGATCAGCGACACCTCTTTGAGATGCGGCATCAGCAGGGCGGCCACCGGATTGAGTTTCAGGTTGCGATAACACGCCACGGCGAATTGTTCGGCGTTCAAATGGGTGCCGGAAAAATGTTCTTCGACTTCGGTGTTGAACGCCCCTGTGACCCGCGCCACGCGTTTGGCGTATGTCCAGTTGGGCTCATCTTCCGGGGTGTAGATGCGGGTTTGATGCGGGTCGTCGTCAAATCGGGAAAGCTTGCCGGTCAGTTGAATTTCTTCAGGTTTCGGCAGGCCGTTTTCGCGCAGGGTGAAGCGGATCGCAACGTCAGGCAGCGCGTAAATTTCATTGCAATCATACCAGCATGTCCCAAAATAGCGGATCCACCAATTGCCGGGACGATCCGGGTCGGGCTGGAAACAGCCGCGATTCATCCCGTTCATCATCCGCTCTCCAAACCAGTCATCGCCGCGCGTGTAGCCGGGCAAGTATTTTTCGATGCAGGTGGTCAGGTTTTCGGGGTAATCGGCTTGAATTTCCGGGATGCTCAGCGTGCCGGGCGCCAGATCGATCTGTTCGAGATGCTTGAGCTTGGTCAACTCAATCGGGATGACCTGCGCCATCAGCGCATCAACCCGGCCTTTGCTGTAATGCTCCGGTTCATCCCCATTTTCATTGACCATAGCCCGCGGGGTCATGGCATCTTCACGATACCGCCAGAAATCCAGCCGCAGCGTGCGCAGGTTATACTCCATCCCGATCAGGTCCGATTTCTTGACCTTTTGACGGCGCCAAATGTCGAAATGCATATTGGGCTGATCTTCGTGGAAATAGACGCGCGTTGTGGTGTGGATTTCGAAATAGATCCGGCGCAGCGCGATGCGACGGGCTTGGCGCACGTCAAAAGGCAGTCGGAAATAGCCATCCTTGTCGGATCGTCCAACGCTCAACCTGCGCCAGTTGCCCAGCCATGTTCGGCCCCACATTTCCAGATGCAGATGATGGATCGGCGCGCCATCGCCGCGATTGCCTGCAAACACCGTGCGCCCGACCAGATGGCTGTCGACCCGGTCGCACCAGATGTCAGGGTGGCGCGGCCAAAGCGAGGCGGAGAACCTGTCCCAGGCATCGCGCAGATGTTCGTATTGCAGGTAGAGCCATTCGATCATTATGGTCAAAGGGCTCGCGATGATCTTGGATCGGCCCACCTCAAGGTGGTTGATGCCCTTCATCCTCGGTTTGAAAAAGCTTCCGCCGTATTCGTATTCTATCCGGGTTTCGCGTTTGGCACGGTCGATGATTTCGCGCACATGCTCGGGATCTTCCGGCGTGGTCACCGGATCAATGTTCAGCGAGTCCAGGCTCATCGGTTGTTTCCCTCCGCTTTCTGCGTTCAGGGTGGTCCGCGAAATACATCGGCACCCGACCTTTACCTTTCGCCTCCAACTCGCCGCGATAGCGAAAGGAGAACGTATCTTTTACCAGTTCGTAGGTCGTTTGAGAGATATTGACTTCACCCACCTCACCCGAGCTTTCCATCCGGGCCGCTGTATTTACCGTATCGCCCCAAATATCGTATTGGAACTTCTTAACTCCAACGATTCCTGCGACAACGGGTCCCGTATGCACCCCAATTCGGATGCCCATCGCGTTGGGATGCCCGTTTTCGCGGCGCTTTCGCATGAAATCGCGCATTTCCAAAGCAGCCCGCAAAACATTTTCCGCATGGGTCGAATTGGGAATCGGCAGCCCGCCGGCGGCCATGAAGGCATCACCTACGGTCTTGATCTTCTCTACCCGGTGCTTTTCCGCGATCAGATCGAAAGCTTTGAAACAGGCGTCGATTTCCGCGACAAGCTCCGCTGGCGTCAGGGTGGATGACAATTCGGTAAAGCCCGCGAAATCGGTCATCAACACGGTTACGCGGTCGAAATGGCGGGCGTCGGCATGACCCTTTTGCTTCAACTCCTTCGCGGTTTCGGCCGGCAGGATGTTGAGCAGCAGATCATCGCTTTTCTGCTTTTCCTGCTCCAGTTCCGCGGTGCGTTCGGCGACCTTTTGCTCCAGCTGATCATAAAGCATCGCATTGTCGATCGAGACCGCGATCTGCCCCGACAGAAGCGTCAGCAAATCAACCCGGTCCCGGGTAAAGGCGCCGATGGTGAGGTTGTTTTCCAGATAAAGAACGCCAACGCCTTTGCGCTGATTGACGATGGGCACGCAGAGGATGGATTTGGGCATCTGGTCTTCCAGATAGGCCTGCCCTTTCACGCGGCTGTCAGTGGCGGCATCGGCAATAACCACAGGCTCTCCGGTGCGGTGGACGAATTTCACCAGCGGAACAGACAGCCCACCATGCTCTTCGAATGGAACCGCCTGCATCACGTCGAGCTGTTCGCCGCCGCGTTCGCCATGCGCCTGCACCATCAGCCCGCCCGGACTATCCAGCAGCAGCAACCCTCTCTGCGCCCCGGCATTTTCCAACACGATCTGCATCAGAACAGACAACAGATTGGCGGGGACCACCTCACTCGAAATCGTGGTGGAGGCTTTGAGGACCGTGGTGATATCCAACAGCGATCCGTCGATCATCGACGTGGTCGTCGTGCCACCCACCGCCTGCGGAGCGGGTTGGTCGGCATTGGTTAGATATTTCGGGTAGAGCTCGGCCAGATCGCGCTGTTTCGCGCGCGCGCCCCATTCGCGATAAGCGTTATAGGCAGCCTTCAGATGAAACTCAGCCAGAACGAACCGGTCGTGCTCGACATAGAAGCGGCCCGCCAATTCATAGGCCAGCGCCTGTTCATGGATGTAATCGTGCTCCGACGCGCCCGCGATGGCCCTGTCATAGAATGTGCGCGCAACGTTGTCCTTGGCATTGATCCGCGCCAGTTCCGCAGCACAGAGATCGTATTTGTGGCGGTAATTCTCGGGCGCGAACCGCGACCAGCGTTTCAGCTTTGCGATATTGACGCGTGCGCGCAGCAACAGCCGCTGTCGCGAAAGGCCGCTTTTACGCTCGGCCAGGGCAATGGCGGTCAGCGCCTCATAGAAATGGTGGTTCGGGATCTCGAATTTGGACAGAATCGCGTCCAACAATCCGCGCCCCTCTACGGCATGCTCCCATGCCTCGTCATAGCGGCGGAAGTAATAGCAGAGCATCAATTTGTTGAAATGGATGAAATATGTGCCGGTCTTGTCACTCCGCTCCCGATTCTGGACGAGCATTGCGTCTTCGTCATAGGCGTCGCCGGTCAGTTTGACCGGGTCCGGGGAGCGTCCGATCAGATTCAGCATCGCCTGCCGGAACACCTGATTGTAGTTGTAATTCGTCTCCTGCCGGAACTGTTGATACAACTCGCTATAGGCGCGGGTTTCTTCGGCCACGCGTTCCAGCGGGCGGCCGCATAGATAGGCCTGAATGCAGTAGATATTCGTGTTCACACAGGCAAATTCGATCAGCCCGGTTTCCATCCCGATCTGGAAAGATTGCTGCAGCGGACGCAGCGTGTTGCGGATATGTTCATTCCAATGGAAGATCAGCGCATAAGGCGTGACATAGATCTGCGCTTTCCATTCCTTTGCGTTCAGCTTGTCCAGCAGATCCAGCGCCAGCTGACCATAGCGATAGCCTTCGCGCATCGCCCCCAGCACGCCACATAGCAGCACCCCGTATGAGCCATAAGCAAAGCAGGACACTGGGTGATTGCCGTATTTCAGCGACAGCCGCACCATCCGGAACACGATCAGCGGCACAAGGTTCGGCATCCCCCAATAAACGGAAGAGGTGATGTCGGCGATGATCCGCATGGCCGCGCTTTTTTCCGGATCAGTCATCAGCGGAAGCGCCATCAGGTCTTCATTGCTGCGCCCGCGCAATGCAAAATGCGTCAGGGCCAGATCGCGGAAAACATGCACGGCATTGGGGTTGCGGGGGAATTTTTCACCCAACGCATCCAGCAGCTCGAGCCCTGTATTGATCGCGTCCAGAAATCGGTTTTCAGCTTTGTAAGCAAGGATACGGATTTCATAGGGTTTGACCGTTTCCAGCGTGCTATTGGCCCGGTCCAGTATCTCGCGGAACCAGACATCCATCAGGTCGAACTTACCGCTGAGATACGCGGCTTCTGTCGCTTCGGTATAAAGCGCCAGCGCAAGATCATAATGTGACGCCCAAGGGTCGGGCTGATGGCCCAAAAGCTCGATCCCGCAATCGAGGTAGTCCAAGGCGGTATTGAACGCCGAATTCAGTTTTGACCGTTTGCCCGCGTCGAGGTTCAATTCCGCCAAGGCAATGATCTCGGCGTCATCTGCCAGCAAGGCTCGCCCGACATTCAGCTGGTTCACAACGTCGAAAATAAGCGTGGCTGCCTTGGCCTGTGACATGTTCGATTGCAGGCGTCGGCCGATCTTCAGATGCACCCTCTCGCGGGCTTCTGTCGGGATCAGGGAATAGACCGCCTGCTGAACGCGGTCATGGCTGAATTTGTAGAGCCCATGCCCCAGTGGCAGGATCAGCCCTTCGGCCAGACCCGGTTGCAGCTGGTCCATGGCTGTTTCCGCATCCGTGTCGGCGATCCAGCACAGCGTTTCGATGTCAAACCGGTTGCCAACACAGGCGGCCAATTCGAGGGTTTCACGCGGCGCCGCTGCCAACCGGCGCACTTTGCCTGCCATCAGATCAACAACATTGTCCGCGATGTTTTTTTGCGCAATCTGCGTGGCATCCCAGACCCAATGCGCGGCATCATAGTCAAACTGAAGCAGCCCTTCATCAGCAAGAGATTTCAGGAATTCGGTCGCAAAGAACGCATTCCCACCGGTCTTGTCATGCACCAGTTGCGCGAGAGGCATGACATCCTTGTCCGATGCATTCAGCGCGTCCGACAGCAAGGAAACCAAGTCTTCAAGGCTCAGGTTTTCGACCCGGATTGTCTCGGGTACCAGCCCGCTATCGCGGATCTCATCTACCGTGCGGATGAAGGCATGTGTCGGATCAACCTCATTGTCGCGATAGGCGCAAATCACCAGAAGATGCCCGCCGTCAGGATCTGTCATCAAGGATTGCAGCAACGCGAGCGAGGCAGAATCCGCCCATTGCAGATCGTCGATGAAAATGACCACCGGATGCTCGGGCTGCGCCAGCACCCGCAGGAATTTGCGGAAGACATAGAAAAAGCGGTTCTGTGCCTCGGCCCCGCCGACCTCGGGGATGGGGGGTTGCTCGCCGACAATATGAGCAAGGTTGGGCAGCACATTGGTCAACACGCGGCCTTCTTCGCCCAGCGCCTCTTGCAGCGCCTCGCGCAAAACCGCCAAAGATGCTTCATCCTGCGTCAGAAGCGTGTCGATCAGCTCTCCCAATGCGTCGAGCAGCGCGAAATAGGGCGTGGCGCGTTGCAGCTGGTCGAATTTCCCGCTGCAGAAATAGCCCCGCCTTGCGGTGATGGGTTTGTGAACCTCATGCACCAGCGCGGTTTTGCCCGCGCCGGAATAGCCTTCGACCAACAACAGGTTTCGCGCCCCTTCGGCGGCATGATCAAAGGCTTTGATGATCTCAGCCACTTCGGCTTCTCGACCGTAAAGCTTTTGTGGCAGACGGAAGACGCTGGCGAAATCGCGTTCGGCCAACGTAAACACCTGATGCGCGGCGTCGCCCTGAACCAACACCAGGCATTTTTCGAGGTCATGTTTCAAACCCCGCGCCGATTGATAACGATCATCGGCATTCTTGGCCAAAAGCCGTCCGACAATCTGCGACAACACATGCGGGACATCCGGGTTCAGCTCATGTGCGTCGGGTGCCATCTGGGCCAGATGCGCGTGGACGGTTTCGATCGTGTCCATCCCGGCAAAAGGCACATCCCCGGTCAGCATCTCATAAAGCGTGACACCGAAGGAATAGAGGTCCGAGCGGTAATCCACCATCCGGTTCATGCGCCCCGTCTGCTCGGGCGAGACATAGGCGATGGTGCCTTCGATCCGTTCGGGATTGCCGATATAAGGCTGCTTGAGGTTCAGATTGGTAGAGATGCCAAAATCGATCAGCCAGACGCGCCGTTCCTGCAGGTCCACGATCAGGTTATGCGGTGTGATATCCTTGTGGATGATCCGGTTGTCATGGATCTCGGCCAGCGCATCCGCAGCGGCAATCGCTATATGCAGCGCGTCTTCGACATCCCCCGCCTTGTCGCGGAACGCATCTTTCAGGGATTGGCCATCGACCCATTCCATGACCAGAACATGGCGGTTATTTTCGCGCCCCTTATCCAGGACGTTGCGGATACCCGACAGGCCCAGCCCTTCGATAATGTCGAATTCATTGTGAAATTGCGCGATATCTTCGGGCGTTGGAAACTCATAGTTCAGAACCTTTACGGCCAGCGGCTCCCCATCCGGGCCGACGCGTTTGAAGACCTTGGATTTCCGACTTTCATAAACCAGACGATCGCTCACGACATGGCTCCGACCGATCGCTGCGCTGCAGCAACGCCGATGCCTGCCCCCGGACAGCGTCCGGGCAGCTGAAACCGCAAGGCGATTTTCATCTGGATGGTTCCCTCTCCACCTTCCTAGATCGGCATAGTGGCATGAAACGCCTCTCCGGGCGAGAGGAGCTGCAAAAACAGTCCCGAGGCGTTGGCAATTAGTCGCAAATGCCGCCCGCGCGCCGATCAGGCGCGCACAATGACACGGCTGGAAAATCGGATGGCTTTGGCGATCTGCAACAGATGATCGCGCCGGAACGCAATGCAGCCTTCGGTTGGGTATCCCGGACGACGCCATTGGTGCAGGAAAATCGCCGACCCGCGCCCCTTCACCGCATAGGGCCAGTTCCAATCGGTCAGAATAACCAGATCATAAAGCGGATCCGCCCGTCTGAGCCGTTCATGCGAAAACCCATGCGGCGCACGCACCATCAGGTTGTAATCCGGGTCGCTCACATCATCCGACCACAGATCACCGGGCCGGATTGGCAAAGCCCAATCGGTCGGGCGGGGCATGCGATCAGGCCGGTAGAGCATGCCCACGATCCGGTGCACCCCCGAGGGCGTGGCGCCATCGCCTTCGCGCTTGCGTCGTGACACGCCGCCGCGTCCGATTGTGCAGGGATACAGCCGCCCGCCAAACCGAATCCCTTGCTGTGTCAAAACCAGATCGCGCGGGGTCACAGCATATGCCCGGATTTCGCGGCTTTGGTCGCCAGATAGGCCCGGTTCTGGGCGGTTTCTCCGACTTTGAGCGGGACGCGCTCGCTCACCGCGATGCCGTTGCGCTGCATCATGTCGATCTTGGCAGGATTGTTGGTCATCAGCCGCACCGCGCCAAAGCCCAAACGGCGCAGGATATCGGCGCCGAGGCGAAAATCGCGCTCATCATCTTCGAACCCCAAGCGGTGATTGGCCTCGACCGTGTCGAAGCCCTGGTCCTGCAGCGAATAGGCGCGCATCTTGTTGGCCAGCCCGATCCCACGCCCTTCCTGATTGAGATAGAGCAGGACCCCTGCGCCCTCTTGCCCCATATGCTCCAGTGCGGCGTGCAGTTGCGGGCCGCAATCGCATTTCAGCGACCCCATCACATCGCCAGTGAAGCAAGCCGAATGCAGCCGCGCCAGAACCGGCGTGTCCCGGTCCGGGCGGCCGATTTCAAAGGCGTAATGCTCCTCTCCGCCATCCTCGGGCCGAAAGACATGCAACCGCCCGGCCTCTGCCGCGGCGACGGGCACGCGGGCGGCCACAATCGGGTGAAGGGGGCTGCGTTCATCCAATAGCGGCGCAGCAAAATCGGACGGTATAAGGCACAGGTGATGCGCCGCGGCAAACCCAGCAGCATCCGGCAGTTCGACACCCACAACGCTGGGCAGCAAGCGGGCGGATTTCGCCATCGCCAGCCCCAAACGGAACGCGGCAACCGGCCCGCCATCGCGCGCCTCGTGAAACGGGCCTTTCATTGGGGTCGCCAGATCGGTCGCCGGATCGGCCAGCGCGCGCAACCAGTCCAACCCACCATCATCGGGCAGGGACACCCGCGCCAGATCGCCGTCATAGGCGCGCGCCTTCAGCGTTTGCGCCCGACGGGCCGTCAGCCCGATCCAGACCGGCCCCAGCGCCCGCATCGCCGCCAGCCGTCCCGCGCCCAGCGTTTCGGTCGCCGCCATCAACACGCCACCCGTGGCTTCCGTGACCACAACCGGCAGCCCAAGGCGCAGGTCACCGCGCGCGCGGGCCAGCAATTCCGGAAGGGTCGGGGCAAGGGTCATCGGGTTCTCTTACTATCGTCGGGCCCTGTCTGTACGCCTGCAGATGGCAAATGTGAAACATTTCCTGTGCTGGCAACACGTGCGCGTGACATTTCCTTACGGAATCTTGCCCAGGCCCGGCCTCCATCACATCTGACGTCAAAAGGGTGAACCGGAGGTTCCAATGGCACAGTTGAAGAAGATCCTGCTTGTCGATGATGACGAAGACCTGCGCGACGCGCTGAGCGAGCAGTTGGTGATGACCGAAGATTTTGATGTCTTCGAAGCCGACAGCGGCACAACCGCGATGGAGCGGGCCCGCGAAGCGATTTACGATCTGATAATTCTGGATGTCGGCCTGCCAGACACTGATGGCCGCGAGTTGTGCCGCCTGATGCGGAAGCAGGGGGTGAAATCGCCCGTTCTGATGCTGACCGGCCATGACAGCGATGCCGACACGATCCTAGGTCTGGATGCCGGTGCCAATGATTACGTCACCAAACCATTCAAATTCCCGGTCCTGCTGGCGCGTATCCGCGCGCAGCTGCGTCAGCACGAACAATCCGAAGATGCCGTGTTCCAGCTTGGGCCCTATACGTTCAAGCCATCGATGAAGATGCTGATCACCGAGGATGAGCGCAAGATCCGCCTGACGGAGAAAGAGACCAACATTCTCAAATTCCTTTACCGGTCGAATGACGGCGTGGTGGCCCGCGATGTGTTGCTGCACGAGGTTTGGGGCTACAACGCCTCGGTGACGACACACACGCTGGAAACCCATATCTACCGCCTGCGTCAAAAGATCGAACCGGACCCATCAAACGCGCGGCTGCTGGTCACGGAAAGCGGTGGATACCGGCTGGTTGCTTGACGCAGATCAAGGCTGGATCACACGGTTCGGCCTGGCGTGACACATGAGGGCTTATGCCTGTCACGCGAGAGAATTCCCCTCCCTGACGGACTGGACCGGGCCCTGCCCGGTCTTTTTTTGCGCCTCTCCCGCCCGCGCCGCTGCGCATCCGAGATGCGCAGTCAGCGGTTGGGTCAAGCGCGCGCGGCGGCTGCGCCACCGCGCGCGATCGGCGCCTCTGGTAACCCGCAGCGCTCCGCGATAGCGTGCCGCGACCTGACGATCACAACAAGGCCGCGCCCATGACCTTCACTCTTGCCACCTGGAACATCAACTCCGTCCGCCTGCGGGCCGGGCTGGTCGAAAAGCTGATGCGGGAAGAGGCGCCCGACGTGCTGTGCCTGCAGGAATGCAAATCACCCGTGGACAAGATCCCGCTCGAAGGGTTTCAGGCGCTGGGATATACCCACATGGTCGCGCGGGGGCAGAAGGGCTATAACGGCGTGGCGATCCTGTCCAAACTGCCAATCGAAGAGGTCGAAAGCCATGATTTCGCCACTCTTGGCCATGCGCGTCACATCGCGGGGCGGCTCGAAAACGGGGTCACCGTCCACAATTTCTATGTCCCGGCAGGAGGGGATGAGCCGGATCGCACGAAAAACGATAAATTCGGTCAGAAGCTCGATTACCTGACCGATATGCGCGATTGGGCGCATCGGACCAAACCACAAAAATCGATTCTGGTCGGAGATCTGAACATCGCCCCGCGCGAAGACGATGTCTGGTCGCATAAACAGCTTTTGAAAGTCGTGTCCCACACCCCGATCGAGGTCGAGCATCTAGCCCAGGCACAGGACGCTGGAAACTGGGTGGATGTCACACGACAGGATATCCCCGACGGGCAGCTTTACAGTTGGTGGTCCTATCGGGCGCGCGACTGGTCGGCTGCCGACAAAGGGCGGCGACTGGATCATGTCTGGGCAACCGGCGATATCTCGGGCGCGGCGCATGGCTCGCGCATTTTGCGCGATGTGCGCGGTTGGGAAAAACCGTCGGATCACGCGCCGGTCTTTGCCAGCTTCGATCTGTAAGCGTCTAGCGGGGCCAACCCCATGCGGGTGTGGATGGCATCGCGCGCCTCGGTGCTGCGACCGAGCCCGGCAGCCAGATGTGCGAGGCAAGCTTTTCCGCGTCATTATCAGGGCGGATCGCGCTGAGCGAGTTGGCATAAATCTGGTCTCGATTGGCCTTGCCCGCGTCCTGAATAAGGCCCAGCAGATTCACCGGCTTTTCCAGTTCGGCCCGGACAAAGATTTGCTCCGCCTCACCAATATCGCCCAGCTTGTCGAGGGTGGCGGCCTGTTCCTGCGTGTCGATCTCGCCATCGGCGCGCGCGGCCTGAATCATAGTTCGGATCATCAGCTTGGCCTGCGTTTCCATTGCAGCAGCGGCGGGCGGCTGACCAAAAATGCTCTCCATCATCTCGGCCGAGGCGTGCGTGCCTGTCTCGGCCACGCCGCCAAAGCTGCTCATCAATCCGGCCAGCCCCGCGGCGGCGGTGGATTGGTCCATCTGATGCAGCATGTCTTTCGCGACCTGCGATCCGCCCGGTACGCCGACCTGATCGGCCATCTTGCCCATCTGCTCGGCCAGATCGCTGGAGCCTGCGAATTTCATCGCATCCTGCACCCCCGCCATGCCGCCGATCTGTTTGTATTTTTCCATGCCTTTGGCGGCGGCAATACCAACAGCCACAGCGGCCAGAGCCTTCACAAAACTCATACCGTCTCTCCAAAATCTGGTGGCTGCATCGCAACACAGCGATCGTAACACGCAGAGCACAGATCAGCGCGGGTCGTTACGGCTCCACCCTGCGTAGTCGGGATGGTCTCGCATGTCCTGCCACAG
>JABSSB010000360.1 GCA_013214715.1 Paracoccaceae bacterium
CGTCTGACTTAATCCGGTTGGGGTTACTCCACAGTTATCGGTGCTGCCTCCATCTACATCGGATGGTGTGATTGTTACCGTTCCTGTGCCATCTAGGTTTACTGTGATGTCTTGGCATACTGCTACGGGGGACTCTTCATCGGTTACCGTTACGGTAAATGAACAGCTAGATGTGTTACCGCTTGTATCGGTTACCTCATAAGTTACTGTTGTTGATCCTACTGGGAACGTATCTCCTGAGGCTAGTCCTGATGTCATTGATGTACTGACTCCTGAACAGTTATCCGTCCCTACTGGTGTCGTATAAGTAACCACTGCTCCGCATAATCCTAAATCGGTTGTGGTTGTTATGTCGGATGGACAACTGATCTGTGGTAATGTCGTGTCTTCAGTAGTGATCGTAAAGCTACAATCAGTGCTATTACCTGACTCATCGGTTGCTGTGAGTGTCACAACTTGATCTGCTGTTATCACTGTTCCTGCTAATGGACTTTGTGTTAACGCAATATCTCCTACTAGTGAACAGTTATCTGATGCTGTTGCTCCACCTGTATAATCTGGTAGGGTAAACTGACAGGCTCCATCAAAGTCAACTGTAATGTCGGAGGGACAACTGATCGTTGGTTCTTCTGCATCGGTTACGGTTACTGTAAATGAACAGCTAGATGTGTTGCCACTGGTGTCTACTACTTCATAACTTACTGTCGTTACGCCCACTGGGAACGTTGATCCTGTTACTAGTCCTGAGGTCATTGTCGTTACTGGACTTGCACAGTTATCGGTTCCTACTGGTGTCGCATAGGTTACTACTGCCTCACATAATCCTAAATCTGTGCTTACATGGATGTCTGATGGACAAATGATCTGTGGCAACTCTGTATCTTCTACTGTTACTGTGGAGGTACAAGTGCTCGTGTTTCCACTCTGATCTGCTACTGTGAGCGTAACTGTGTTCGCTCCTAAGTTCGTACAGTCGAATGTTGTCTGTGAAGCGGTTAGACTGGAAACTGTACAGTTGTCGGTACTTCCGCCATCGATGTCTGATCCTGTGATCGTGGCTGATCCTGTTCCATCTAATTGGATGGTAATATCTTGACACAACGCTGTTGGGGTGATGTTGTCTTCTACTGTTACTGTCGCATCACATGTGCTGCTGTTTCCTCCATCGTCTGTTACGGTTAAGGTAACTGTATTGGCGCCTAAATGCGTGCAATCAAATGCTGTCTGTGATGCTGTATAACTGACAATGCTTCCATTGTCGGTACTTCCGCCATCAATGTCGGTGCCGGTGATTGTCACATTTCCTGTCACATCTAATTGGAGCGTGATGTCTTGGCAGATAGCAACTGGTGGCTGGTTGTCTGTTACTGTCACTGTTGCATCACATGTACTTGTGTTTCCGGATGGATCTTCTACTGTTAATGTTACGGTGTAAACTCCTACTGAGCTAAATGTCGTCTGACTTAATCCGGTTGGGGTTACTCCACAGTTATCGGTGCTGCCTCCATCTACATCGGATGGTGTGATTGTTA
>JABSSB010000037.1 GCA_013214715.1 Paracoccaceae bacterium
GCCCCTTATTAAACTATTTTTCTAGTTATATAGTTCCTTTTGGGATTGCAAGCCTTTTCTTGCTATGCGCCATAAGTCCAGATTGTCGCCAATGTCAGTCCAGTTTAGGCTGTCACCATGGCCATAGCAGTTGACAGTTTCTTCCTCGCCCCCGATGCCAAAGGCACGTTGCAGGCACAAATTCAGCAGATGATCGCCGAGAACATCCTGTCCGGGCGCTTCAGACCGGGGGAAAAGATGCCCTCCTCGCGCGCGCTGGCCACACATCTGGGCGTCAGCCGTATCACTGTAACCCTGGCCTATACCGAACTTGTCGCCTCGGATTACTTGGCCTCGCGGGCGCGGTCGGGATATTTCATCTCGGATGAGGCGCCGGTGCCGCCGAGCTATGATCCTCAGCCACGCGGCGAAGATCGGGTCAATTGGGCGCAGGTTCTGAACCGATTTTCAGATGGGGATACCCCACAAAAACCCGCTGATTGGGCCGAATACAAATACCCGTTTATCTACGGCCAGGTCGATGGCGCGCTGTTTGATCATGCCAATTGGCGCGCTTGCGCCCTGCGTGCCTTGGGGCAGCGCGATTTCCGGGCGCTATCGGCGGACCTCTATGACCAGGATGACCCGCAGCTGATCGAATATATTGCCCGCCACACATTGCCGCGGCGTGGGATTTTAGCCCATCCCGATGAAATCCTGATTACGCTTGGCGCACAGAACGCGCTGTGGCTTGCCGCGCAGCTATTGCTGGGACCCGGGCGGCGGGCCGTTGTGGAGGATCCGACCTACTATGGGCTGCGCGATCTTTTGGCCCATCAGGGCTGCGACGTCACAGAACTGCCGGTGGACCGGGATGGGTTGCCCCCCGATCAGATCGAAGCCGCGGACGTGATTTTCACGACGCCAAGCCATCAATGCCCGACAACGGCCACGATGCCCATGCCGCGGCGTCAAGCCCTGCTGCAACGCGCGCGCGAGCTTGATGCGCTGATCGTAGAAGATGATTACGAATTTGAGATGGCCTTCCTCGGCGCCCCCTCCCCGGCTTTGAAATCGCTCGATACCGATGGGCGGGTGATCTATGTGGGCAGCTTCTCCAAATCGTTGTTTCCGGGGCTGAGGCTGGGATATCTGGTGGCTTCGGCGCCAATGATCCGCGAAGCGCGGGCCTTGCGCGCCTCGCTCCTGCGTCATCCGCCGGGCTTGTTGCAAAGATCAGCCGCCTATTTTCTATCCTTGGGCCATTATGACGCGCAGGTGCGGCGCATGTCACGCGCGTTGCTGGGACGACGGGAAGCGCTGGAAGCGGCGATTTCTCTGCATGGCCTGCAGATCGCCGGGCGCGGGGTATTTGGCGGCTCATCGCTTTGGATGGAAGCGCCCGACCATGTCGATACTGCGCAGCTCAGCACCGATTTGCGCGCGCATAAGGTCTATATCGAACCTGGTGCCCCGTTTTTTGCCGGGGCCGACAAACCGAAGAATTACTACCGTCTGGGCTATTCCGCCATCCCGGCCGACCGCATCCATCGCGGGATCGAAATCCTGGCCGAAGCGCTGGAGCCATCTGGCCTTAAGAAGGCCTGAACTCTGGCCCTATCCGTCGCCCCCGCCTGCGGTTTACCGAAAGGGAAACCTCAACCCCGCTGTCAGGGAGGATGCCCCATGCGCATGACCACAGAAGAAGCCTTTGTGAAAACCCTGCAGATGCATGGGATCGACAACGCGTTTGGGATCATCGGCTCGGCCTTTATGCCGATCTCAGACCTGTTTCCGCAGGCAGGCATCACCTTCTGGGACTGTGCGCATGAAGGCTCAGGCGGGATGATGGCGGACGGCTTTACTCGCGCGTCGGGCCGGATGTCGATGATGATCGCGCAGAACGGCCCTGGCATCACCAATTTCGTAACAGCTGTGAAAACCGCCTACTGGAACCACACACCGCTTTTGCTGGTCACACCCCAAGCGGCCAACAAGACCATCGGCCAGGGCGGGTTTCAGGAAGTCGAACAGATGGCGCTCTTCAAGGACATGGTCGCCTATCAGGAAGAGGTCCGCGACCCTGCCCGCGTGGCCGAAGTGCTCAACCGTGTGATCCTTCAGGCCAAACGCGCCAGCGCACCTGCGCAGATCAACATGCCGCGCGATTTCTGGACGATGGAGATTGATATCGACCTGCCCGAAATCGTCGCATTTGAACGCCCCTCGGGCGGGGATGATGCGCTGGACCGCGCGGCAGAGATGCTGTCAGAGGCGCGCTTCCCCGTCATCCTGAACGGCGCTGGCGTGGTTCTTGCGGGTGCGATCCCCGACACAATGACGCTGGCCGAACGCCTCGATGCGCCAGTCTGCGTGGGCTATCAGCATAATGACGCCTTCCCCGGCTCGCATCCTTTGTTTGCCGGGCCGCTGGGCTATAACGGCTCGAAGGCCGGGATGGAATTGATCGCCAAGGCGGATGTTGTGCTGGCGCTTGGCACGCGGTTGAATCCGTTTTCCACCCTGCCAGGCTATGGCATCGATTACTGGCCGAAAGAGGCCAAGATCATTCAGGTGGACCTGAATCCCGACCGCATCGGTCTGACCAAGAAAGTCACTGTGGGCATCGTGGGCGATGCGAGCAAAGTGGCGCGCGGCATCCTTTCGCGTCTCTCGGATGTGGCGGGCGATGCAGACCGCACCGCACGCCGCGACATGATTGCGCAGACCAAATCGGCCTGGGCTCAGCAACTGGCCTCAATGGATCATGAGGATGATGACCCCGGCACCAGCTGGAACCAGCGCGCCCGCGATGCCAAACCCAACTGGATGAGTCCCCGCATGGCCTGGCGCGCGATCCAGCGCGCCCTGCCCGCCGAGGCAATCATTTCCTCCGACATCGGCAACAACTGCGCCATCGGCAACGCCTATCCCAGCTTTGAAGAGGGTCGCAAATACCTCGCCCCCGGTTTATTCGGCCCCTGCGGCTATGGTCTGCCCGCGATTGTAGGCGCCAAGATCGGCTGCCCGGACACACCCGTGGTGGGATTTGCTGGCGACGGCGCCTTTGGCATAGCAGTGACCGAATTGACCGCGATTGGCCGCAGCGAATGGCCCGCCGTCACGATGGTGGTTTTCCGCAACTATCAATGGGGCGCGGAAAAGCGGAACTCGACCCTGTGGTATGATGACAATTTCGTCGGCACCGAGCTGGATGATGATGTGTCCTATGCTGGCATCGCACAGGCCTGCGGATTGCAGGGTGTGCAGGCCCGTACGATGGAGGATTTGTCCGACGCTCTGACGACGGCGCTGGCCGATCAGAAAGCGGGCAAGACGACCCTGATCGAAGCCCTGATCAATCAGGAACTAGGGGAGCCGTTCCGCCGTGATGCGATGAAAAAACCGGTTGCGGTTGCGGGCATCAGCGCGGCGGATATGCGCCCGCAAACTGTGCTTTGATAGGGGGGAAAGATCCTCTTTGGACGACCGTGTTTCGCAATGCGGTCGTCGCTGATCCTGCGAGGCTTTCCTTTGGCACGAAATCAAGGCACAAGGTTCTTTAATCGCGATGAAACTCGGAAATATGTTCCGACAATTCCGCCAAAAAAAGGACAGGACCCCTTGCAAACGCGCCTGACCAACTGGCCCAAAAATAAAAAGAAGACTACGATATATACCACCAGCCTGAAGGGTTCGGCATGACAGAGGTTGCTTCGACACCGATGACGTCGGCCAAAGCCAAGTTTCACGAGCTGTTTCCCGGTATTGCCGTGGCCTGCATTGTTGCCGTCACCGCGCAGTTTCTGTCCGAGCATTACGCCACCCCTGCCATGCTGCTTGCGCTGCTCATCGGGCTGGCTTTGGGATTTCTGGGCGAGGAAGGCCGTACAGTGCCGGGCATTGCGTTTGCCGCGCGCAGCCTATTGCGCCTCGGCGTGGCGTTTCTGGGCGTGCGGGTATCGATGGCGCTGATGGCGGGTCTGGGTTGGGATGTGATTATCCTGATCGTGGCTGGCGTCGTTGCAACGATCCTTTTTGGTTTCGCGATCATCCGGCTTTTTGGCCATAAATGGCGCTTCGCGCTGCTCACTTCCGGCTCGGTCGCGATCTGCGGCGCCTCGGCGGCGGTCGCCATCGCAGCGATCCTGCCGCGTGATGAAAGGTCGGAGGAGCGGTTGGCCTTTACTGTCATGGGGGTCACGATCCTGTCGACCGTGGCCATGATAGCCTATCCGATCTTGTCGAATTACCTTGAATTCAACGCGCAGGAAGCGGGTCTCTTTCTGGGCGGAACAATTCATGACGTGGCACAGGTGGTGGGTGCGGGCTTTTCAATTTCCGAGACAACAGGCGACACCGCAACATTGGTCAAGCTGATCCGTGTGTCGATGCTGGCACCTGTGGTGCTGGTGGCCGCAGTGCTGATCCGACGCTTTGGCGAGACGCCCCATGACGGGCAAACGCCGCCTTTGCTGCCGGGATTTGTCCTGGGCTTTCTTGCGCTGGCGGCGTTGAACTCGTTCGGGCTGCTGCCGCAATTTGCAGTCGACGGACTCAGCCAGACATCGCGCTGGCTATTGCTGATCGCGATTGCCGCCGTTGGGATGAAAACGAACCTGAAACAGGTGGTATCGGTGGGCGGTGCAGCGATTGGACTGATCCTAGTCGAGACACTCTTTATCGCGGCGTTTATTCTAGTCGGGATGAAGCTCGTGCTTTGACGGGAATTCCAGGGAGGGAACATGACAATTCAGCAACCAAAGGTGGATACGTCTCCGGCCGTGTCCGACGAGGTGCACAAGACGACCTGTTACATGTGCGCCTGCCGCTGCGGGATCAATGTTCACCTCAAGGATGGCAAAGTCTCGTATATAGAGGGCAACCGCGACCATCCGGTAAACCAGGGCGTATTATGCGCCAAGGGTAGCGCCGGTATCATGCAGCACCTTTCCCCCTCTCGACTGCGCGCGCCGCTGAAACGTGTCGGCCCGCGCGGCTCGGGTCAATTCGAAGAGATCAGCTGGGACGAAGCGCTTGAGATCGCCACCGACTGGCTTGCACCCCTGCGCCGCAACCACCCCGAACGGCTGGCCTTTTTCACCGGCCGCGACCAAAGCCAAAGTTTCACCAGCTTCTGGGCCCAAAATTTCGGCACCCCGAATTATGCCGCCCATGGCGGTTTCTGCTCTGTAAACATGGCTGCCGCCGGCATCTATACAATGGGCGGCGCTTTTTGGGAGTTCGGACAGCCGGATTGGGACCGCGCCAAGCTGTTCATGCTCTTTGGCGTGGCCGAAGATCACGACAGCAACCCGATCAAGATCGGGTTGGGAAAACTCAAAGAGCGCGGCGCGCGCGTGATCGGCGTGAACCCGATCCGCTCAGGCTATAACGCGGTGGCAGATGACTGGGTGGGCATCACGCCCGGAACCGACGGGCTCTTTATCCTCGCGCTTGTGCATGAGTTGATGAAGGCCGGGCGAGTCGACCTCGACTATCTCTCGCGCTGGACGAATGCGCCCTGTCTGGTCAATAGCGACCCTTCCTCGCCGGAACATGGGCTGCTGCTGCGCGATGGTGATGGGAAAACCCTCGTGATCGACCGGGTGACAGGCAAGCTTACGCCGTTCGATCAAAAAGGCGTCCGTCCCGATCTGTCTGCAACCTATGACAAAGATGGCATCACCCATCGCCCGGTGTTCCACCTCATGGCCGAGCGGTATCTGGACCCGCAATACGCGCCCGAGGCGGTGGCCGATCGCTGCGGTGTCAGCGCCAGCATAATCCGCGCCATCGCCGCCGAATTGGCACGTGTCGCCTTTGATGACGCGTTTGAACTGGATCAGCCCTGGACCGATTTCCGGGGCGAACAGCATGACACAATGATCGGCCGGCCTGTTGCGATGCACGCCATGCGCGGCATCTCAGCGCATGCCAACGGGTTCCAGACCTGCCGCGCGCTGCACATGCTGCAAATCCTGTTGGGCACGGTCGAAGCGCCCGGTGGGTTCCGCTTCAAACCGCCCTACCCCAAACCACCAGAAGCCCACCCCAAACCGCATTGCAAGGTCAGGCCAGACAGCCCACTGGATGGTCCACATCTGGGCTTCGTGCACGGCCCGGACGATCTGGCACTCAATGCCGATGGCACGCCTGCACGCATCGACAAGGCGTTTTCGTGGAATAATCCCATGTCCGCCCACGGGCTGATGCACATGGTCATCTCAAACGCCCATGCCGGGGATCCCTACAAGATCGATACGCTGTTCCTTTATATGGCGAACATGGCGTGGAACTCCTCCATGAATACCGGGGCGGTGGGCGATATGCTCACCGACAAAGACGAAAACGGCGACTATAAAATCCCGCGCATCATCTATGCCGATGCCTATAGCTCGGAAATGGTGGCCTTTGCCGATCTGATCCTGCCGGACACGACCTATCTGGAACGGCATGACTGCATCTCGCTGCTCGACCGACCAATCTGCGAAGCTGATGCCGCCGCCGACGCCATCCGCTGGCCTGTGGTGGAGCCTGACCGCGACGTGCGCGGCTTCCAATCTGTTCTGGTCGATCTCGGCGCGCGCCTGTTCCTGCCGGGGTTCATCAATGAAGATGGCAGCGCGAAATACCGCGATTACGCCGATTACATGATCCATCACGAACGCAAGCCAGGGATCGGACCACTGGCAGGCTGGCGCGGTGCGGACGGGTCGGGTGGGCCGATGTCCGCAGGACGAGGGGCACCCAACCCGGAGCAGATCGACCGATACATCGAAAATGGTGGTTTCTTCATCCATCACATCCCCGATGAAGCACAATATATGAAGCCGTGGAACGCCGCCTATCAGGATTGGGCGGTGGATCTCGGCCTCTATGACAGCCCGCAGCCCTATCTGTTCAACCTCTATGTCGAACCGCTGCGCCGGTTCCAACTGGCCGCAGAAGGGCATGGAGAGCGGCAGCCGCCAGAGCATCTGCGCACCCGCATACGCGCGCAGATGGACCCGCTGCCGATCTGGTATCCCTCCACTGCTCCGGACCCAGACTACCCGATCAACGCCCTGACCCAACGCCCGATGGCAATGTATCACAGCTGGGGCAGCCAAAACGCCTGGCTGCGTCAGATCCATGGCCGCAACCCCCTTTATCTGCCCAGCAACCTGATGCAGGACCATGGGTTCAAAGATGGCGACTGGGCGCGCGTGACCTCGCCCCATGGTGAAATTGTCGTGCCGGTTGCCGAGATGGCAGCGCTGAACCCTAATACAGTCTGGACTTGGAATGCCATTGGCAAACGCAAGGGTGCCTGGGCTCTCGACGATGATGCGCCCGAGACGACCAAGGGCTTCCTGCTCAACCATTTGATCCATGAACTTCTGCCACCCAAGGGCGATGGGCTGCGCTGGTCTAATTCCGACCCGATCACAGGGCAGGCTGCGTGGTTTGATCTCAAGGTCCGGATCGAAAAGGCCGCCACCCCGGCCGAGGCACAACCCACCTTCCCACCGCTGGGATCGCCCGTGCCCAAAGGCAGCGCGCGCGCGACACCAAAGGGCGCCTCATGATCCGCCATGACATCGCCAGCGACGATGGCACAAAACTGGCAGTGTTCGACGCGGGTCCGCAGACCGCGCCACCCATCCTGCTGATCCATGGCTGGTCGCAGCATCACCTGAGCTGGGCGCATCAGCTGGGCAGTCCGCTGGCACAGCAATTCCGACTGATCGCCCCTGATCTTCGGGGGCATGGGGCATCGGACAAACCGGACACCGCCGAGGCCTATGATCACTCGAAGCCCTGGGCCGCGGATGTCGCCTCCATCATCGCGGCGCTGCAGCTTGATCGACCGGTTCTGGTGGGATGGTCGATGGTGGGCTGGGTGGTGCAGGATTATCTGCGCTATTTCGGTGCCGACACGATTACCGGTGTCATGTTGGTGGGCAGCTCGATCACCACAGGCGCCCTTGCGCCAGCCGACGCACAGGACCGACGCTCCGCCGATCCGGACGTGGTGGCGGCCGGCATGTATTCCGACAATCAGGCCGAAAACCTGTCCGCCACCGTTGCATTTGTCGAAGCCTGTTTTGCCGAGCCGCCGAAGCCGCATGACCTGGCCTATATGGTCGGCTTCAACATGCTGGTGCCCCCGCATATACGCGCGGCTTGCAGGAAACGGGACGAAGACTACCGACCCCTCTGGGCGTCTCTGGACCTTCCAACCTCTGTCGTTTGGGGCGTGCGCGAGCGGTTATGCGTGCCGCCTCTGATGCAGGAACTGCGCCAACACATCCCCAGTGCTCAGGTTCTGGCCTATAACAATTGCGGTCACGCGCCCTTCTGGGAAGACCCGCAACGCGTCAACACCGATCTGGCAAGATTTGCCATGACATGCCAGCAGGAGGCCGCATGACCACGCTTCCCGAAACAACCGAGCGCAAGCTGGGCCTTGTGATTGATTTGGATACCTGCGTTGGCTGCCACGCCTGTGTGATCGCCTGCAAAGGCTGGAACGATCAGGGGTATGGCGCGCCGCTGTCGGATCAGGACCCCTATGGCGCGGCGCCCTCGGGCACCTTTCTCAACCGCGTTCACAGCTATGAGGTGCAGCCCGAAACCGGCCCGGCGCAGCTTGTGCATTTCCCAAAATCCTGCCTGCATTGTGACGATGCTCCCTGCGTGACGGTCTGCCCAACCGGCGCCAGTTACAAACGTGTCGAGGATGGCATCGTTTTGGTCAATGAAAGCGACTGCATCGGCTGCGGTCTCTGCGCATGGGCCTGTCCTTACGGCGCGCGCGAAATGGATGCAGCCGAAGGCGTGATGAAGAAATGCACGCTCTGCGTGGACCGCATCTATAATAACAATCTGCCCGTCGAAGACCGCGAGCCCGCCTGCGTGCGCACCTGCCCGGCAGGGGCGCGCCATTTTGGCGATTTGGCCGATCCTGACAGCGATGTATCGAAACTCGTCGCCGATCGGGGCGGTATGGACCTGATGCCAGAACAGGGCACCGCGCCCGTCAACAAATACCTGCCGCCCCGCCCCAAGGACCAGATTGAAGACCAGGTCGATATCCTTGCCCCGCTGCTTGCCCCGGTGGCCGAAGACCCCAAAGGCTTCCTTGGCTGGCTTGACCGCACGCTGGAGAAATTCTGATGCATCCCGCCAAATCCGTCATCCTGTTCACAACGCTCAGCGGTCTGGGCTTTGGTATGCTGTTCTGGCTGGGGCTGGGACGCCCGGATGTGTCGGGCTGGGTAGCCTTTGTCTTCTTTGCGCTGGCTTTTGCACTGGCCTGTGGGGGGTTGATGGCCTCAACCTTCCACCTTGGCCACCCGGAGCGCGCCTGGAAGGCTTTCACGCAATGGCGCTCCAGCTGGTTGAGCCGCGAGGCTTGGGCCGCCGTGCTGGCTTTGGTGGTTATGGGACTTTATGCGACGGCGGTGATTTTTATGGATCAGCGCATAGCGTGGTTGGGCGTTCTGGGGTCGGCTCTCAGCCTTGTGACCGTTTTCACCACATCGATGATCTACACGCAGCTAAAGACGGTGCCGCGCTGGAATCACTGGCTCACGCCGCCGCATTTTCTCGCCTATGCGCTAGCCGGGGGGGCGTTGATGGCCGGGCAGGTGACCTGGGCGATCGCATTGCTCGCATTGGCGGCCGCGATCCAGATAGCCCTGTGGCGGCTGGGCGACGAGGCCCTAAGCGCATCGGGCACGACCCTGGCCACGGCCACAGGCCTTGGCCCGGCCCCGCGCGCCTTTGAGCCGCCGCATACCGGGTCGAACTATCTGACGCGGGAAATGGTCTTTGTGGTGGGCCGCAAGCATGCCGCCAAGCTGCGGGTCATCGCGGCAATACTCGCCTTCGGCGTGCCGATCCTTGCGCTGGCCCTGCCCTTTTCACATCTTTTGGCCGCGATTGCGGTGTTGAGCCACCTGACCGGCGTGCTGGTTGCGCGGTGGTTGTTTTTTGCCCAGGCCGAACATGTGGTTGGGCTTTATTACGGCAAACGGGCCGCATAACCCAAGGCGGGTTTGGGGACATTGCCCCCGCGCCGACGGCGCTCCCCCAGGTATTTTTCAAGAGAAGAAGACGAGCGCAGAAAGCGCCCGCACAGGTCAGATCAGACCCGCATGGCCCATGGCCGCATCAATGGCGGCTTTGGTGCTGTCTTCCAGCTCTGTCAGGGGAGAGCGGACTTCGGCACTGCACAGGCCCAGTTTGGACAGGCCATATTTGGCACCTGCGAGACCGGGTTCGATAAAGATCGCTTCGTGCAGAGGCATCAGTTTGTCCTGATAGGCCAGGGCCTTGGCATAGTCACCGGCCAGAGTGGCATCCTGGAACTCTGCGCAAAGCCGCGGCGCGACATTGGCCGTGACCGAGATGCAGCCCGTACCGCCATGCGCGTTGAAGCCCAAAGCGGTTGCGTCTTCGCCTGACAGCTGGATGAAATCGGCACCACAGCTGGCGCGCTGTTGCGAGACGCGGGCGATATCACCTGTGGCGTCCTTGACCCCGATGATGCGCGGCAGTTTCGCCAGTTCGCTCATGGTGGCCGGGCTCATATCAATCACTGACCGTCCAGGAATGTTGTAGATGATGATCGGCAAAGTGCAGCAATCATGCAGCGCCGTGAAATGCGCGATCAGCCCGCGTTGCGTGGGCTTGTTGTAGTAGGGCGTGACCACCAGCGCCGCATCTGCACCAGCCGCTTCGGCCGAGCGCATAAAGCGGATGCCTTCCAGCGTGTTGTTCGACCCCGCACCTGCGATGACCGGAACCCGGCCTGCCGCCGCCTTGATCACTTCTGCGACAACAAATTCATGTTCCTCATGGCTCAGCGTCGGGCTTTCGCCCGTGGTCCCCACCGGCACAAGCCCATGAGAGCCTTCCCCGATTTGCCATTCCACCAGATGTTTGAGCGCATCCACGTCCAGTTCACCGTTGCGAAACGGGGTGACCAGGGCGGGCATAGAGCCTTTCAACATGGGTGCTCTCCATCTATCTTTGTCGTCAAACGGGGCAGGCAATCGCCCCAGGGCAAGGGCCGAGCAGGTCGGCAGAATGGCTCTAGCCTTGGCGGTTGCCAAATTGCAAGCAAAGAGAGAGCAGAGATGACCCTGAGAGGACTTCTATGCGCCCTTGGCGCGATCATCTGCTGTGCGGTGATGGCCGGATCGCTGGCTGCACAAAGCGCGCAGGATCTGTCACGCGCCTTGGCCGCGGCCAATGACCGGCAATGGGACACGGCCCGGCGTCTGGCTGGCCCGGACGGCACGGTGGCCCGCGATGTGATCGACTGGATGCGCCTGCGCGCGCAGGAGGGCACCGCGCAGGAGGCGTCGGATTTCCTGCGCCGGAATCCGGACTGGCCTGGGCTGGCCTATCTGAGGCGTCAGTCGGAACAGGCCGTGACAGAGATGCCACCCGCCTTTGTCATGGCATTTTTTGCAGACGCTGCTCCGCAGACCCCGCGGGGCGCGCTAGCACTTGCGCGGGCGCANTTTGCCATCGGCGATACGGACACGGCGCTGACNACTGCGCGACAGACTTGGNCCACCATGCCCATGGGCGCTGCCACGCGGGACGACTGGCTCAAGGCTTTCCCGCAAACATTGGCGGCGTTGCATGATGCACGCTTGGCGGCGATGCTCTGGGCCGGACATTATGACAGCGCACGAGCGATGCTGTCTTTGGCCAGCCCCGGCCCGCAGGCCTTGGGTCGGGCGCGACTGGCGCTTTATGAACAACAGCCGGGCGTGGATGGGGCGATTGCTGCCGTGCCTGACGCGTTGCGCTCTGATCCCGGTCTGGCCCATGCCCGCGCGACATGGCGCTGGCGCAAGGGACGGGAAGCGGATGCCTATGAATTGGCGCTGGATGCCTCACGCAGTGCCGAAGCGCTTGGTGATCCCGGCGCATGGGCGCGGTTGCGGCGGGCAATGGCGCGCGAGGCAATGCGCGATGGCGCCCCGGAAACGGCCTATCGGCTGGCGGCGAACAATTTCCTCGACCCCGCCACGCATCGCAGCGACAAGGCCGATCTGGAATGGGTTGCGGGCTTCGTGGCGCTGCGCAAGCTGAACCGCCCGGCGGACGCTTTGGCGCATTTCATACGCTTTGATGAGATCGTGTTCTCACCGATTTCCAAAGGGCGCTCAGGCTATTGGCGCGGACGGGCCCTGGCCGCGATGAATGAGGCCGAGCGCGCCTATGACGCCTATGCCGAAGGCGCGAGCTTCCAAAGCTCGTATTACGGCTTGCTGGCGGCAGAACAGATTGGCCGCCCCTTTGATGCGGCGATTGCACAGGCGCCCGCTTTGCCGGCTTTGGATACGGCGCCGTTTCTGGGCTCCCGCGTATTTCAGGCGGGTGTCCTGTTGCTGGCAGCTGGGGATCTGACCCTGGGGGAGCGTTTTCTGACCCATCTGACCGAATCGCTGCCGCTGGAGCAGGCCAACCAATTGGCTCAGATGGCGCTGGAGTTTGAACAGCCGCATCTGGCCGTGATGATCGCCAAACGCGCGGCGGATCGCGGCCTTGTGCTGAATGGCGCCTACTACCCGCTGCATCCCGTGGCCGAGATGGACCTGCCCATGGCCGATGAGATGGTGCTGGCCATTGCACGGCGTGAAAGTGAATTTGATCCGGGCGTGCGCTCGGGCGCGGGGGCTTTGGGGCTGATGCAGGTGATGCCCGCCACGGGGCAGCGCATGGCGCGCGAAATTGGCGCGTCGCGCCATTCCAACGGGCGGATGCTGTCAGACTGGCAATACAACGCGCAGCTTGGCGCGAAATATCTGAGCCTCATGTCCGGTGAGTTCGACGGAAATGTCGTGCTGATGTCGGCGGCCTATAACGCCGGTCCGGGGCGGCCCAGTGATTGGATCCGCCGCTTTGGCGACCCGCGCCGCGCCGAAATTGACGTGATCGACTGGGTCGAAATGATCCCGTTCCGGGAAACGCGCAACTATGTGATGCGCGTATCGGAAAGCCTGCCGGTTTATCGCGCGGCACTGGGGGAACAGGCCCTGCCGATCCCGTTTTCGCGGGAACTGGCCGGATCAACTCTGCGCAGCTATGCGCCCTAACCGGTCTGCCGGGCTCGCCACAAGGTGAACAGCCCCGCAGCAAGGATGATCGCTGCCCCGATGGCCACATTGGGACGGATCACCTCCCCAAAGATCGCGACACCCAGAATCGCGGCCCAAAGCAGATGGAAATACGCGAAAGGTTGCACCGCGCTGGCTTCGGCCATTTCATAGCATTTGATCAGGAGCCAATGGCCCAGAACGCCTGACACGCATAGCGCAGCCATCCAGCCCCAATCCGCGCGCGCCATCGGCTCCCAGAACCAGACCCCGATCAATGTCATGGCCACAGCGCCGCTGACCCCCGTCCAGAAAAAGCTTGTGGCGGTGCTATCGCGCCGCGCGGCGAAGCGGGTCAACAGCCCGTAAAGTGCGAACATCAGTGCCGAGATCAGCGGCAGCACCGCAGCCGGATCAAAAACGCCGATCCCCGGCTGCAAAATGATCAAGATTCCCACAAATCCTGCACCAATCGCGGCCCAGCGCCGCCAGCCAACGCCTTCCCCCAGAACCGGCCCCGACAAGGCCGCCACCAGCAACGGATAGCAGATGAACACCGCCTGGCTTTTGATCAGACCCAACAGCGTGAAGCCATAGACTGCAACGCAGACCTCTCCGGCCAGTAGCACGCCGCGGAAAATCTGCAATCGGGGCTGGGACGTAGCCGCGGCGGCGCGGATGCCGCCCTGCGCTCGCACGGCGATTGCGACGACAAAAACCGCGAAAAACCAATAGCGGATCATCACGACCATATAGGTGTTGTATTCCCCGGCCAGATGGCGGGAGATCCCGTCCTGCGTGGCAAAAACCATCGTTGCGCCCAGCATCAGGGCGATGCCGGCCGGGATGTTGTTCTTTTGCAGGCTGACTGTTTCACTCATGCCCGCACCGCCCGTGTCATATGCCGCTTGCGGCCGAAGCCCGGCACCCGCTTGACGGTGAACCCGGCCTCCTCCAACCCGCGGCGCACGAAGCCAGCGGCTGTGTAGGTCGCCGCCATGCCGCCCGACGCGGTATGGGCAAACACCTCGGCCATCAAACCAGACTCCCATAATTCCGGGTTCTTGGCCGGAGAGAACCCATCCAGAAACCACGCATCCGCCTGACCGTCCCAAGATGGCAGAGCGACCCGCGCATCCCCTTCGATCATCGTGAAACTCAGCCCCGGCAGAACGCAGCACGTGCCATCAAAGGCGGCGAGAAAACGTGCAGCATGATCTTCCAGCGCCGGAAAAGCCTGCAACGCGCGGGCCATGTCAATTTGCGCCATCGGATAGGCTTCGAATGAGGTAAACCGAAGCGTTCCGATCTGGCCGCTTTGCTCCCAGGCAAGCCAAGCCGTCAACAGGTTGAGCCCGGTGCCAAAGCCCAATTCGGCGATATGAAACCCGTCGCAAAATCGCGCAGGCAGGTCATTACCCGCTAGAAAGACATGCCGCGTTTCTGCCAGCCCGTCCTGCATCGAGAAATACGGATCATCAAAACGGGTCGACACAGGCACTTGCCCGTCGGTCCATGTCAGATTTGCTGGCTGGTTCGGCATCGCGCCCCCCTGTAAGACCGGGACAACGGCGTGACACTGGCGGAAAGGCGAAGCAATGGCAATGATCGATGTGACGGTGCGGGGGGCAGGTGTATTTGGCCTGTCCATCGCCTGGGCTTGCCGGCGTCGCGGAGCACGGGTGCAGGTGATCGATCCGTTCGGGCCGGGCAGCGGATCGTCGGGTGGGCTGGTCGGCGCGCTGGCCCCGCATGTGCCGGAAAACTGGAACGCCAAGAAAGCCTTTCAGTTCGACAGCCTCATCCGGGCCGAGGCGCTTTGGGCCGAGATCAAAGAAAGCAGCGGCCTCAGCACAGGCTATGGCCGCACAGGACGGCTGCAACCCATTGCGGATCAGGCGGGGCTTGCACTGGCGCAGCAGCGGGCCGAGACCGCCAAAACGCTCTGGCAGGGCAAGGCAACCTGGCGCGTGATCCCCACCGCCGAGGCAGGCGATTGGGCACCTGCGTCGCCCACCGGCTATTTGATCCATGACACGCTGACCGCGCGGGCGCATCCGCGCCGCGTGATTGCCGCTCTGGTCGCGGCCCTTGCCACAAAAGGTGTGCTCGTGCAGTCGAAGGCTGAAGACGCCGGAACGGTTGTTTGGGCCACGGGCGCGGCGGGATTGCGCGACCTGTCGGTCGAGATCGGCAAAATGGTTGGCGTTGGTGTCAAAGGGCAATCGGCCCTGCTGGATTTTGATGCGGGTCGCGACGCACCGCAAATCTTTGCCGATGCATTGCATATCATCCCCCACGCTGACGGCACGCTCGCCATCGGGTCCACGACCGAGCGCGACTATGAAGACCCCGCAAGCACGGACAGCCAGCTAGACGACATCATCACCCGCGCCACGGCAGCGATGCCGCAACTGGCCGGTGCCAGGGTGATCGACCGCTGGGCAGGCGAGCGTCCTCGCGCACGCTCACGCGCGCCGATGCTGGGGCCTTGGCCAAACCGGCCGGGGCAGTTCATTGCCAATGGCGGCTTTAAGATCGGCTCAGACACTCCACCATCCTCTCTGAAAGCGATAATCCCGTGGCAGGGGCAATCAGATAATTTCCGCGAGATCC
>JABSSB010000038.1 GCA_013214715.1 Paracoccaceae bacterium
GCTTCAAAATGTACCTCGGCCACGCGCTTGTAATCACGGCGGATAAAGCCAAAGAGGATCTGTGCATAGACGCGGCGAGTGTATTCGTCGATATGGCCCATGATGCCAAAGTCATAGGCAATGATATCGCCATTTTCGGCCACCTTCATGTTGCCATGATGCATGTCGCCGTGAAAGAATCCGTCGCGCAATGCGTGATTGAGAAACAGGGTCAAAACCCGGTCGCCCAGAACGCGACGGTCGTGGCCTGCAGCGTCCAGCGCGTCATTGTCTCCGATCGAGACGCCAGATGCCCAACCCAATGTCATCACGCGACGTGCTGACAGTGACCAAACAATCTGCGGCACCTGAAATCCGGCATCCGCTTTGGTTGTGTCAGAGAATTCCGATGCCGCGGCGCTTTCAAGACGCAGATCCAACTCGCCTTGCACGACCCCGTCAAAATGCTCGATGACTTCCATCGGGCGCAGACGACGCGCGCCGGGGGCGGTCAGGCTGATGATGCTGGCGGCCAGATAAAACGCGTCCACATCCTTGCGAAAGGCTTTCTCGATGCCGGGGCGCAGAACCTTTACTGCGACTTCCCGTCCAGTTTCAGACAGCCGTGCGCGATGCACCTGCGCGATAGAGGCTGCTGCGACGGGTTCGGAAAACTCGGAAAACACCTCGTCCACTTCGACGCCCAGTTCCTTGCGGATCTCGGCCTTGGCCGCGTCGATGGGAAAAGGCGGCAGCTTGTCCTGCAAAACGCGCAACTGTTTCGCCAGATCGGGGCCAACAACGTCCGGTCGCGTCGACAGAACCTGCCCGAATTTGATGTAGGCCGGACCCAAAGCCGTCAGCGCCCGTGTGGCAGGCGGCATGGCCGGATCACCTTTATATCCCAGCCACATGAATGGGATGCCCAGCGCCCGCGCCACAAACCGAAGCGATGGCGGAGCCTCAAAAGCATCGAGCACCACGGTCATGGCGCCGGTGCGTTCCAACGTGGCGCCTGTGCGAATCAGGCGCCAGATATTATGCGGTCCGCGCATGGATCAGATTTTCCAGCCGGAATGCAGGCATGCAATCCCCATCGACAGGTTGCGATATTTGGCATTTTCAAACCCCGCCTGACGCACCATGCCAAGGAATGTCTCCTGATCCGGGAAGCGGCGGATTGATTCGACCAGATACTGATAGCTTTCAGAGTCGCCAGCGATCAGCTTGCCCATGCGCGGAATCACATTGAAGCTGTAAAGATCATAAAGCTTCTGCATCCCGTCATTGGGCAGTTGCGAAAATTCCAGCACCATCAACCGACCGCCGGGGCGCAGCACGCGGAAGGCTTCGTTCAGCGCCTCTTGCGGGCGGGTCACGTTCCGTATGCCAAAGCTGATCGTATAGGTGTCGAAGGTGTTGTCATCAAAGGGCAGCGCCATCGCGTCGCCCACCACCCAGTCAAGCTGATCTGCCATCTGCTCGGCCTCGGCGCGTTTGCGACCTTCGACCAGCATGGGCTCGGTGAGGTCCAGCACTGTGGCATGGCCATAGCCCGCGCGTTTGAGAAACCGGAACGATATATCCCCGGTCCCTCCCGCCACATCGAGCAGTTTCTGACCGGGGCGGGGCGCCAGCCAATCCATCATCGCGTCTTTCCAAAGACGGTGGATGCCCGCGCTCATGACATCGTTCATGATGTCATATTTTGAGGCGACAGAGCTAAAGACCCCCTGCACCTTGCCGGCCTTGTCGGCCTCGTCCACGGTATCAAAGCCGAAATGGGTGGTTGTCGTGCTGTCGTCAGACATGAGCCCTTGCCGATCCAGTTCTTTGCCCTTGTTATAGGGTCCCTGACCGCAGGCACAATGCACCAGCGACACCAAGGATGCCAACGATGCCCGAATTGCCCGAAGTAGAAACCGTGCGCCGCGGCTTGGCCCCGGCGATGGAAGGCGTGCGCATCGCCCGCGCCGAGGTCAACCGCCCCGATCTGCGCTGGCCTTTCCCCGAGCGTATGGCCGAACGCCTGCAGGGGCAGCGGGTCGAAAGGCTGGGGCGACGGTCGAAATACATTCTGGCGGATCTGTCCAGCGGCGAAACGCTGTTGATTCACCTTGGCATGTCGGGACGCATGGTCGTGTCGGGTGATCCGCTGGGGCAATTTGTCCATGACCACCCGGCGGCGGAAAAACACGATCATGTCGTGCTGCACATGGAAAATGGCGCACGCATCACCTTTAATGACCCGCGCCGTTTTGGTGCGATGGACCTGCTGGACACCGCCACAGCCGAAGATCACAAGCTGCTGGCCGAGATCGGGCCGGAGCCTATGGGCAATGCGTTTAACGAAGCCTATCTGATCGCCGCGCTGAAAGGGAAGAACACGCCGATCAAGGCCGCCCTTTTGGACCAGCAAATAGTTGCGGGGCTTGGAAATATCTATGTCTGTGAGACGCTTTTCCGCGCCGGAATCTCGCCCATGCGCAAGGCAGGTCGCATATCGGCGCAGCGCGTTGCCACGCTTGTCCCGATCATCCGCGAGGTTTTGCAGGATGCGATTGCGGCGGGCGGCTCGTCCTTGCGGGATTTCCGTCAGGCGGATGGAGAACTGGGCTATTTCCAACACAGTTTTGACGTCTACGGCCGCGAAGGAGAGGCCTGCCGCCGCGACGGATGCCACGGAATTGTGCGTCGCGCGGTTCAGTCCGGCCGATCCTCGTTCTACTGCGCGTTATGCCAAAGATAGCTTGAAACGGGGCCGTCTCATGGTAAGGCTTTGGCCTTGAACGGAACAAGCGGAAGCGCATCACATGGCTTTTGAGACGATCATCGTCGACATTGAGGATTATGTCGCCCTCATCAAACTGAATCGCCCCGATGCGCTGAATGCGCTGAATACCCAGCTTTTGGGTGAGTTGTGCACCGCGCTGGAAGAGGCCGACCAAAACGACAAGGTGCGCTGCATCGTGATCACCGGGTCGGAGAAAGCCTTCGCCGCCGGAGCGGACATCAAGGAGATGTCCGAGATGAGTTTTGCCGAGGTCTATGCCACCAATTTGTTTGCCGATGCGACCAACAGGCTCATGGGTGTTCGAAAACCGATTATCGCAGCCGTATCCGGCTATGCGTTGGGCGGAGGCTGCGAATTGGCAATGGCGTGTGATTTCATTATTGCCAGCGACACGGCCAAATTCGGCCAGCCTGAGATTAATTTGGGTGTGATTGCCGGACTGGGCGGGTCGCAGCGCTTGACGCGTTTTGTCGGGAAATCCAAATCAATGGATATGAATCTGACGGGACGGTTCATGCCTGCGGACGAAGCCGAGCGCGCTGGGTTGGTCAGCCGGATTGTGCCCGCTAAAAAGCTGATGGAAGAGGCAATGGGCGCCGCCCAGAAAATCGCCGAGAAGTCGATCATTTCGGTGTCCGCCGCGAAGGAAGCGGTGAACCGCTCCTATGAAACGACGCTGGCCGAAGGGTTGCTGTTCGAACGGCGCCTGTTCCATTCCATGTTTGCCACCGAAGACCAGAGCGAAGGCATGGCGGCATTCCTGGAAAAACGCGCAGCACAGTTTCGCGACAAATAAGCGGAATCACCTTGGCAAGCGTGGCGCTTTGCGATATGCGCCGCCGTCATACATGCGTGTGCAGCCCGCCTAGGCTCGAATCATCCCGGTCCGGCACCGTGTCGTAGGGGATGTGTCTTCCGGGGGCTGGCATATGCGTTAATTGAGACAACCAGACCCGAGAAGGCAGAAAATAATGGCAAATTCGCCCCAAGCCAAGAAGCGCGCCCGTCAGAACGAAGCCCGTTTTGCAGTCAACAAGGCGCGTCGTTCGCGCATTCGCACCTATCTGCGCAAAGTGGAAGAAGCCATCGCATCCGGTGATAAAGATGCCGCAACGGCAGCCCTGCGCGCCGCCCAGCCCGAGCTTATGCGCGGTGTGACCAAAGGCGTCTTCCACAAGAACACCGCAGCGCGCAAAATGTCGCGGCTGAGCGCGCGCGTCAAGGCGCTGGGCTAAGAGACAAAAAAGAGATGCAAATCTTTTCAGAGGCGTAGGTGAAAACCTGCGCCTTTTCTTGTGGCATATTGGGGCCCGTCTGATGGCCCGTTTTCGGCGGCGCAGCAGATTCTTTGTCTCAAAAATTAGAGTCAACATCAGAGTTTCGTTGCCGCTGAGCCCGACTGCTTGATACCTATATGACAGCGAGTCACTCGCTTGGGGGACAGGCTGGTTTCGGGGGGTCCGACGGGCATCGGATAGCTTGAATTTTTACCAGTGGGTCGCGGGGTCATCTGCCTGCCAGTGGATGGGTCCGGTCGGGGCACATAAGTCTGTCATAGTGTGAGTACGCACAGTGACGCGCGGCCTGTCTGCAGCCCGTGCACCACGACGCTGTGTCAACCATCGACGTGATGGGGACGTCTTTGGGCGCGTGTTCTTCCTGCGAGTGGCCGGCCGGGTGAAACTTGGCGTGACAATGGTAACAGATCGGAAGATCGGCGGGACGATAAGAGGCGAGAATGACACAAGAGAAATGGGGCCAACTCCGACAGGAATTGATCAGCAAACTGGGTCAGAATAACTACAAAACCTGGATCGAGCCCCTCGAGTTCTCGGATCTGCGTGACGGCACTGCAGTGTTCAAGGTTCCCACAAATTTCATGGGAAATTATGTAAGCCGTAACTTTTCAGACGTGATTTTGGGCACTTTGTCCTCCTCGGGGGAGCGCGTCTCGCGGCTGGCTTTCGAAGTGGCCGCCAATTCCACGACCCGGCCGTCAGCCCGGCGTGGTGGAGGCGAGGCACAGCACTCTGCCGGCGCTCACGCTGTACTGAATGAAAATGATGCAAGCCAGGGCGGCGTGATCGAAGCCTTGCAAACCGCGCCTTTGGATGCGCGATTCACCTTCGACAGCTTTGTCGTCGGCAAACCAAACGAGCTGGCCCATGCCGCCGCGCGCAGGGTTTCGGAAGGGGCCGAAGTGACCTTCAACCCGCTGGTCCTTTATGGCGGCGTTGGGCTGGGCAAAACGCATCTGATGCATGCCATAGCTTGGGACCTGAAAGCCCGCCGCCCGGACCTGAACGTGCTCTATCTGTCAGCAGAACAGTTTATGTATCGCTTTGTTCAGGCGTTGCGCGAACGCAAAATGATGGATTTCAAGCATCTCTTTCGTTCAGTTGATGTGCTGATGGTTGATGACGTGCAGTTCATCGCGGGTAAGGACAGCACACAGGAAGAATTTTTCCATACGTTCAATGCTCTGGTAGACCAGAACAAACAGATCATCATTTCCGCTGACCGCGCACCGGGTGAGATCAAGGATTTGGAAGACCGGGTGAAATCACGCTTGCAATGCGGGCTGGTGGTTGATCTGCACCCGACCGATTACGAATTGCGGCTGGGCATCTTGCAGACCAAGGTCGCGCAATATCGCAGCACCTATCCCGATCTTGAAATCGTCGATGGCGTGCTCGAATTCCTTGCCCATAGGATTTCGACCAATGTGCGCGTTCTCGAAGGCGCTTTGACGCGGCTCTTTGCCTTTGCCTCTCTGGTGGGGCGACCAATTGATATGGGGCTGACGCAGGATTGTCTTGCTGATGTGCTGCGTGCCTCGGAACGCAAGATCACTGTCGAAGAGATTCAGCGCAAAGTGTCCGATTATTACAACATCCGCCTGTCAGATATGATCGGCCCGAAGCGGCTGCGCAGCTTTGCCCGGCCACGACAGGTAGCGATGTACCTGTGCAAGCAGCTGACCTCCCGCTCACTGCCTGAAATCGGGCGGCGCTTTGGGGGGCGTGACCACACCACTGTGATGCATGGGGTGCGGCGCATTGAGGGGCTGAAACAGACCGATGGGCAGATCGCGGAAGACATCGAAATGCTGCGCCGCGCGCTGGAAGCCTGATTGCGCGGACAGGCTGTGGCCAACATGCCCTGTTCGTGATGAATTTCCGCCCACTGCGACCCGTTTGGGCTTGAGTGACGCAATGATCGCGTTACGGTGACTGCCCGGACAGGTCGGAGGATGTGGGGATAATGAAGATCAGCATTGAACGTGGCGCGCTGCTAAAGGCGGTCTCGCAGGCGCAATCGGTTGTTGAACGTCGCAACACGATCCCGATCCTGGCCAATCTGCTGCTGGAAGCCGAAGGCAGTGAGGTTCAGTTCCGCGCCACAGATTTGGATATCGAGGTGGTGGACAAAGCCCCCGCCCAGGTCGAACGGGCCGGCGCGACCACGGTGTCGGCGCACACCCTGAATGAAATCGTGCGCAAGCTGCCTGATGGCGCGCTCGTGACGCTGACAGCCGATGCGGCGACGGGACGACTGACGGTCGAAGCCGGGAGGTCGAATTTTTCGCTGGCGACCCTGCCACGCGAAGATTTTCCGATCATGGCCAGTTCGGATTACGACAGCAATTTTGCCGCCCCTGCCGGCCTGCTGCGGCGGCTGTTCGACAAATCGAAATTCGCCATTTCGACGGAAGAGACACGCTATTACCTGAATGGCGTGTACATGCATGTCGCCGATGGCGATGAAGGGCGCGTGCTGCGCTGTGTGGCGACCGACGGACATCGTCTGGCACGCGTAGACGCGCCGCTGCCGCCCGAGGCCGATGGCATGGCGGGTGTAATTGTGCCGCGCAAGACGGTGAATGAGCTGCGCAAGCTTCTGGATGACGATGATGCGCAGATCGCCGTATCGGTGAGCGAGACGAAAATCCGCTTTGCCACGCCCGAGATCACGCTGACGTCGAAGGTCATTGATGGCACCTTCCCCGACTATGCGCGGGTGATCCCGGTAGGTAACACCAAACGGCTTGAGGTCGATGCCTCGGAATTTGCCAAGGCCGTGGACCGGGTGGCCACTGTGTCATCGGAACGGTCCCGCGCGGTGAAACTGGCGCTGGATGAGGACCGGCTGGTTCTGTCTGTGAATGCGCCCGATAGCGGCGCCGCCGAAGAAGAGCTGGCCGTGGCCTATGGCGATGAACGGTTGGAGATTGGCTTCAACGCCAAATACCTGCAGGAGATCGCCGATCAGGTGGATCGCGAGAATGCTGTCTTCCTGTTCAATTCCTCGGGTGATCCGACCTTGATGCGGGAAGGCAGCGACACCAGCGCGGTCTATGTCGTGATGCCGATGCGCGTGTGAGCGCAGGTCAGAAAACCGGCTGCGCCGGTGCCTCCGGCGGGGGTATTTTTCAAGAGAAGAACAGGGGCGCATTGTGCTGACGCTCACGGCGCTGCATTTGGTGCAGTTTCGGTCCCATGCACGCAGCGCTCTGTCCTGCGATGGGCGACCTGTGGCGATTTACGGGCCGAACGGCGCAGGCAAGACCAATATTCTTGAAGCGATTTCTCTCTTGTCACCCGGGCGCGGGTTGCGCCGTGTCGCGGCGGCTGAAATGGGGCGGCGCGCGGCAGGCGTTGGATGGAAGATCACTGCAGGGATGCAGGTGGCGGGACAGCTCCACGAGATTGAAACCTGGGCCGAAGGTTCTGCGTCTCGAGCGGTACGAATCGATGGTAAAGCGGCCAGCCAAGTGGCACTGGGCCGTTTGGCGCGGGTCTTGTGGCTGGTGCCAGTGATGGACCGGCTTTGGATCGAAGGGGCCGAGGGGCGGCGGCGGTTTCTTGACCGCATCGCGCTGAGCTTTGATCCAGCCCATGCGGAGGCTGCCCTGACCTATGAAAAAGCCATGAGAGACCGCAACAGGCTGTTGAAGGACGAGGTGCGCGACCCGGCGTGGTATGGCGCGTTAGAGGCGCAGATGGCCAAGGCCGGGACGCAGATCAATGCCGGGCGGCAGGCGGCGCTGGATCTGTTGCGCGATGCACAGAGCCAAGCAGACACAGGATTTCCCGCAGGCAATCTGACACTGACGCCTGGAGAGGGCGGCTGGGACGGTGATCTTGCAGAGGCCTTGGCCGCGAGCCGCCCGCGTGACCTTGCGGCAGGGCGTACGCTGACCGGGCCCCATCGCGCTGATCTGGAAGCGATCTATGCCGCAAAAGACGTGCCCGCGCGGGATTGTTCGACCGGTGAGCAAAAAGCGCTTTTGATCTCATTGGTTTTGGCCAATGCGCGGGCACTGACCACGCAGACCGGACAGGCGCCGATCCTTTTGCTGGACGAGGTGGCCGCGCATCTGGATGCCCGGCGGCGGGCCGCGCTTTATGATGAGATCATCGCGCTGGGCGCGCAGGCTTTTCTGACCGGCACCGGGCCGGAGCTGTTTGCCGAACTTGGCCCGCGCGCGCAGCATTGGCAGGTGCAGGAGGTCGACGGCGTGTCTCAGGTAGACAAGGCCCTGCCATGACGCTGGGTTTGGGGGATATGGCGCTTTATGCGGGCGCGTTGCTGATCCTGTTTCTCACGCCCGGCCCGGTCTGGCTGGCGTTGATGGCGCGGGCCGTGTCGGGTGGGTTTGCGGCGGCCTGGCCACTGGCGCTTGGGGTGGCGCTCGGCGATGTGGTCTGGCCTTTGGTGGCCGTATTTGGCGTTAGCTGGATCGTGACCGAAGTGTCCGGGCTTCTGGATATTCTACGTTGGGTTGCGTGTGTATTTTTCGTCTGGCTGGGCGTGACCGTGATCCGTCATGCGGATGTCGAAATCTCCATCAATTCGCGCCTGACCCGCCCAGGGGTCTGGGCGGGGTTCCTGGCCGGGGTGGCGGCGATATTGGGAAACCCTAAGGCGATCCTCTTTTACATCGGGGTGTTACCCGGTTTTTTTGATCTGACGCAGGTGACCACGGCAGACATGGTGGCCATCGCCACCCTGTCGGCTGTCGTACCGCTGATCGGCAACCTTGGCATGGCTTTGTTCATCGACAGAGTCCGGCGGCTGATGACGTCCGAGGGCACTTTGACCCGGCTGAACCGGATGGCCGGAGGTCTCTTGATATTGGTCGGGCTTATTCTGCCCTTTACCTAACCAAATTAGGCTGATCGGCGTGACATCCCCGGCGTCGCAGCGTATAAAATGACAAAAGAATGAAAGGGGACATTGATGTCTCAGGACAACCCGTCAGGCAGTGATTACGGCGCAGATTCCATCAAGGTTCTCAAGGGGCTGGAAGCCGTGCGCAAACGCCCCGGCATGTATATCGGCGACACCGATGACGGGTCGGGCCTACATCATATGGTCTATGAGGTCGTCGACAATGGCATCGACGAAGCCCTCGCCGGTCACGCCGACCATGTGAGCGTGAAAATCCACGCGGATTCGAGCGTCTCCGTCTCGGATAACGGGCGCGGGATCCCGGTGGGCATTCATGAGGAGGAGGGCGTTTCCGCCGCTGAAGTCATCATGACGCAGCTTCACGCTGGCGGGAAGTTTGACAGCAACTCTTACAAGGTGTCGGGCGGTCTGCACGGTGTCGGCGTGTCGGTTGTGAACGCGCTGTCTGTCTGGCTAGAGCTGCGCATCTGGCGCGATGGCAAGGAGCATGTGGCGCGGTTCGAACATGGTGAAACCGTCAAGCATCTTGAAGTTGTCGGTGATGCGGGTGGACGGACCGGGACCGAAGTGCGCTTCCTCGCCTCGACCGAGACATTTTCTAACCTGGACTACTCCTTTGACACGCTGGAAAGGCGCCTGCGGGAACTGGCTTTTCTGAACTCGGGCGTGCGGATCATCTTAGAGGACGAACGGCCCAGCGAGCCTTTGCGGACAGAGCTTTTCTATGAAGGCGGCGTGAAAGAGTTCGTGAAATACCTCGACCGGTCCAAAACGCCCATGCTGCCCGAGCCGATCTATGTCAAAGGCGACCGCGACGATATCGGAATCGAGATCGCGATGTGGTGGAATGACAGCTATCACGAGAACGTCCTGCCCTTTACCAACAACATCCCGCAGCGCGATGGCGGCACCCATGTGGCCGGATTTCGCGGCGCGCTGACGCGGACGCTGACGAAATATGCGCAGGACAGCGGGATTGCGAAGAAAGAAAAGGTCAGCTTTACCGGCGATGACGCACGCGAAGGTCTGACCTGTGTGCTGTCGGTGAAAGTGCCGGACCCGAAATTCTCGTCCCAGACCAAGGACAAGCTGGTCAGCTCGGAAGTGCGCCCGGCGGTCGAAGGTCTGGTCGGCGAAAAACTGTCTGAATGGTTTGAAGAAAACCCCAATGAGGCCAAGCTGATCGTCGGCAAGATTGTCGAAGCCGCACTGGCCCGCGAAGCCGCCCGCAAGGCGCGCGAACTGACACGGCGCAAGACGGCGATGGATGTGAACTTCCTTGCCGGCAAGCTGAAAGATTGTTCCGAGAAAGACCCGTCAAAGACAGAGGTATTTCTGGTTGAGGGCGACAGCGCCGGTGGGTCTGCCCAGACCGGGCGGGACCGTCTGACCCAAGCCGTGCTGCCCCTGCGCGGAAAGATCCTGAATGTCGAACGCGCCCGGTTTGATCGAATGCTCTCAAGCCAGGAGATCGGCAATCTGGTGATGGCGCTAGGCACCGGGATCGGGCGGGACGAGTTCAATATCGACAAGCTGCGTTACCACAAGATCGTTATCATGACCGATGCTGACGTGGATGGTGCGCATATCCGTACACTGCTTTTGACGTTCTTTTATCGTCAGATGCCGGAACTGATCGAAGGTGGCTATCTCTACATCGCGCAACCGCCGCTGTTCAAAGTGTCCCGCGGCAAGTCCGAGGTTTATCTGAAAGACCAGGCGGAACTGGATGACTACCTGATCCACCAGGGCGTTGACGGCGCGGTTCTGCGGCTGGGATCTGGCGAAGAGATTACGGGTGCCGACCTGATCCGGGTGGTCGAACAGGCGCGCCAGTTGCGCCGCGTGCTGGACGCCTTCCCGACGCATTATCCCCGTCACATTCTGGAACAGGCTGCGATTGCGGGCGCTTTTGTGCCAGGTGCGGTGGACAGCGATTTGCAGGGCGTGGCTGACAAGGTCGCCACGCGGCTGGATCTGATTGCGCTGGAATATGAACGCGGCTGGACCGGGCGGATCACTCAGGACAAGGGCATCCGCCTGTCGCGCATTCTGCGCGGTGTCGAAGAGCTTCGCACGCTGGACGGGCCGATGTTGCGCTCGGGTGAGGCGCGCAAGACAGGCTCCTTCACGCAGGCGCTGCAGGACGTATACGGCGCACCTGCTGCGTTGCATCGCAAAGACCGGGTTCAATTGATCTATGGCCCGTTGGATCTGCTCAAGGCGATCCTTGAGGAGGGTGAAAAGGGCTTGTCGCTTCAGCGCTACAAAGGGCTGGGAGAGATGAACCCGGATCAGCTTTGGGAAACCACCTTAGACCCCGACGCGCGAACGTTGCTTCAGGTCAAAGTTGATGACATGGCCGAGGCGGATGACATTTTCACCAAGCTAATGGGCGATGTTGTTGAGCCAAGACGGGAATTTATCCAGCAAAACGCCTTGAGTGTGGAGAACTTGGATTTTTGAACCATTGTAGGGACGCCCAGAAAGCGGCACGCACCCCAAAAGTTTGTGCGGTCTGCGCATAAGTTTGCACAGCTCGGCAATGCTCTCTTCACCCTTCAGGCCGTCCAGCACGATCCTGATCTTCTCTTCCGCCGAGTACTGCTTGCGAGTGGCTCGGCGGATGTCTTTGACGACCTTCTCGCCGTGGCTCTGTTTGGTTCCGGGTTTCTGTCTCATCTCCACTCCTCGGTGGTTACGATGCGCCAGAAACCCTCCCTTATCAAATAACCCTAAACTGTCCCATTGGCGCTGACGTCAGACAATTCATGCCCCACAGCGCAGAATGCGTCAGTTTAGGCCCGGGGCTTTTTTTGCCGAAAATCATGAAGCTGAACATCTGAGCATGATCCGGCGTTTGTGGCTCCAGATCGCGCTTTGACGCACATTCCACAGCGGAGCTCTGGACGCCTTTTCTGAAACGCTGGAACTTTTCACAAGGCCGGAGCCTTGTCACGCGCCCAGCAGTTTCGCCTTCTGCGCCGCAAATTCTTCTTCGGTAATCACGCCTTTTTCTTTCAAAGCGCCCAGCTTTTCCAATTCATCTGCAGGAGAGACGACAGAGCGAATATAATCCGCCTGCGCATCCTGCATCTTAGCAATAGCTTCCGCGTTATGCGCCTGCATCTTGTCGCCGCGCAGCACGAGATAGGCCAGCACACCGGCCCAAGGGATCAGAATGACAAAGCCGATCCATAGCGCCTTGCTGAGACCGTTCAGATCCTTTGACCGAAAGATGTCTGAGACGACCGAAATCAACACCCAGAACCAGGCGATGAACAGGAACATCCAAACGATGGACCAGAAGATATGAAAAAACTCGATACCGTTTTCCATGACGAAACCCCTTGCACATGCGGCTGTTGTCACCCTGCCACGGGCCCGTGACGGCGCACAGGAAATCTGCCGCGACATTGCGTCGCTCTTTGCTTGCGCTCGGATGCCGGGCCGCGCAGTCTGATGGCCAAAACAGGGGGGCGGGCATGGCGCAAGACAAGAAACTGGCAGTGGTGACGGGGGCGGCGCGCGGAATTGGTCTGGCCACGGCCCGGCTTTTTCTGGCGCAGGGCTGGCAGGTTGCGATGGTGGATCGCGACAGGGATGAGCTGATGCAGGCCAGTGCCGGTTTGGACGATGTTCTGGCGCTGTCCACCGATGTCTCTGACCCTGCGCAGGTCGATGACATGATGGTCAGGATTGATGCTGAGTTCGGCCGGCTGGATGCATTGGTGAACAATGCAGGCGTCGCTGAATTCGGCCCAATAGAAGACTGCGGTTTTGCCATGTGGCGTCGGGTCATGGCGACCAATCTGGACGGGGTGTTTCTGTGTTCTCAAGCGGCAATGCCCGCGCTGAAGGCCCATGCGGGCGCGATCGTGAATATCGCGTCGATCTCGGGCTTACGTGCATCAACCCTGCGCGTGGCCTATGGCACATCAAAGGCGGCGGTCATCCAATTGACAAAACAGCAGGCGGCGGAACTTGGTGAATTCGGCATTCGTGCCAATTGCGTCTGTCCCGGTCCTGTGCGGACCAAACTGGCCATGGCGGTACACAGCCAGGAGATCATTGACGCCTATCACGACGCGATCCCGTTGGCCCGATACGGTCAGGAAGATGAGATCGCGGAGGTGATCACCTTTCTTTGTTCTGACAAGGCCAGCTATGTCACCGGTCAGGTTTTGGCAGCGGATGGTGGGTTTGAATCAACCGGCGTTGGGCTTCCTGCACTGCGTCGGTAAGATTGCCAAGTTTTTAACGAAATTTTGTGAAGACTATTCCCGTATCACGCGAATCATTCAGTTCGGGGACGTCATGCGCAATCCACGCCGTCATGCGATTACAGAGAGTCTGAAGATGAAAAGCACCCCGTCGCATCTGCCCAGCGACGAGGAGACAGAGCTGTCGATCAAAGCCCTGATTGCGGAAATGCGAGATGCAGACCCGACCCTCGCCCGACAGCTTCCACCGGCGCGCCGATTCACGCGGTTGGTGCGTCGCCTGTCAGAGCCATTGGGCCCCGTGATTCACTCGGCCTCGACCCCGCCATCGGGCTTTGTCGACGTCAACCGGCGCGCCGTTGTCGAGTCTGCGTTGCAGGGGCGTACACCCTCGAAACTCAACTCGCGACCACCTCAGGTGGCAGTTCCGACGCCCGCTGCAAACGCCGATGCAGGCACAGGGCCATCTATAAAGCTGGGCCTGCCAATCACTCGGCCCCTTGCAGCGTTGACTGTCGCGTCTTTGGCCGTTCTGGGCCGCTTGGCATGGAATTTTCTGTCCCGTCCCGATGCGCCGCGGTTCTTGGCGATTGGCGTGATTGCCGGGATGTTTCTAACCGACCCGCTGTTCATTCCCGGGCTGGTTTTGGTGCTGCTGTTGCTGATGACCCTCGTCGCGCTGGCGCTGGGTCGACAGCGGTGTGGGCGGCTTTGGTCTCTGTGGTGCGGCCGGTTTGCCGCGCGACATCCCGACAGGGCCAAGACATTCGAGGCAATGGCGAAACGGGCTGTCGAAAAGCTCGCAAAATGGCATGGCTACCTGCCAGATCCGCTGGCGGCGCGGCTTTACCTTCCGGCTTTTGAGGATAAGACACGAACCGCTAGGCCAGATCGCGATCCATTCGATCGGTTGCAGCACTGACACTAAAAAACCCTGCCACTCAGGCAGAGTGACAGGGTTTTAGTATTTCAAGATTTTGAGCCGGATTAGCGGCGCAGGCCCAGACGCTCGATCAGCGACTTGTAGCGGGCTTCGTCCTTGCCCTTGAGATAGTCGAGCAGCTTGCGACGCTGGGCAACCATCTTCAGCAGGCCGCGGCGGCCGTGATTGTCCTTGTTATGCGTCTTGAAATGCTCGGTCAGCGTCGAAATGCGCGAAGACAGGATGGCCACCTGGACTTCAGGCGAGCCGGTGTCGCCGTCCTTGGTGCCAAATTCTTTCATCACGCGGGCTTTTTCTTCAGCAGTGATCGACATCGGGGTCTCCTAGGTTTGAGTTTCGGTATGGCGCAGGCCGGGATGTCGTCCAGCGCTGGCCCGTGGAGGGATGGCCGCTTTGCCGGTGTCAGCCGGATCAGGCGCGGATGCGCGCGTATAGTCAGGCTGGGGAGATTCTGCAATGGGCAAATATGCCCCCGCCCAGAGCGCGGGGCGGGTTGGCGGGCGCGCTCTGGGCGGGGGCAGTCTTAGAACCAGGGTTCGGGCTGCTGGGCATAGGGCAGATAGAGCGGGTGTTTGGGATGCCCGTCTTTGGTCAGCCCCAGATGATGCACGGGCCGCCCGGTGGAACGCAGCAGGGCCTCCACCAAAACGCCGCGATCCAAATGGGCGCCATGCGTGCCCCAGGCGGCGATGATTTGATCGGCCCACGCAACCCCGTCGCGAATGGCCTGATCATTTTCCGGCCCGATCGGATCCTCTGCCGCACGCATCTTGCGCGGGTCGGTGTCGCGCCAGGCAAAGATATTGGTCACCCGAAACGCTCCGAAGCCAAGCACCCGCGCGCGCCGTTCGCAGCGTTCCACAGTGGGGTCATTCTGTACCTCGGTTGCGGTTGAGGGGTTGAGCATGACAAAGAGCGCCTTGCGCCCCTTCGCATCCCAGGCGCGGGTCAGGCTGTAGCGATAGTGGCCGCAGGCCGAATAAACGGCGGTCGACGGCGCGTCGCCTTTGGTATGGCTGCGGGTGATCAGCGTATCGGTCACAGGTTGAACACCCGGTTCGGATGCAGTTGGCCTGATTTGTAGATGCCGACCGCGACCGGCTTGCCGTCGAAGGACGCCCAGGCCTCATCACCATAATCGACGTCCGATGCCGTCACCATGCCCGGATTGCCATTGCGAAGCCGCGTGGCGCCCTCGGCGGTGCAACTCAGTTCGGGCAGATCGATCAGCCCCTGCTCCAACGGGCGCAAACAGGCATCGAGTTCCGGCGTTTTGGCCAGCGCTTCGACTTGATCAAGGCTGATACCGTCTGCGGCCTCAAACGGGCCGGACCAGATGCGCCGCAGAGTCAGAACATGACCATGACAGCCCAGGGCTGCCCCCAAATCCCGCGCGATCGAACGGACATAGCCGCCTTTCCCGCAGGTCATCTCCAGCTCGACATGATCAGCATCGGGGCGGTCGGTCATCACCAGCTCCTCTACCCAAAGCGGGCGGGCGGAGAGCGTGATATCCTCACCATCGCGGGCGAGCTTGTAGGCGCGCTGCCCGTCGATCTTCACGGCTGAAAATTTTGGCGGGATCTGCTGGATGTCTCCGACAAACCCACCCAGCGCCGCTTTAATGTCACCGTCAGTGGGGCGCGCATCGCTGGAGGCGATCACCTCGCCTTCGGCATCATCGGTATTGGTCGCCTGCCCAAACCGGACTGTGAACCGATAGGCTTTCAGCGCGTCGGTGATATAAGGCACGGTCTTGGTCGCTTCGCCCAGCGCCACGGCCAGAACGCCGGTGGCCTCTGGGTCGAGCGTTCCGGCATGTCCGGCCTTTTTCGCGCCCAGCGCCCAGCGCACCTTGTTGACCACCGCGGTTGAGGTCATGCCCGCGGGCTTGTCGATCACCATCCAGCCCGAAATATCACGCCCTTTGCGCGCCATGCTCACGCCCTTTTTGCCATCAGGTCCACGAAAGCCGGGCGGATAGCCTGCCGCGCCTTCCGGGTCAAGCACCGTCACCCTGCCTGATCGACCACCAACCCGACAATAGGCCCCATGCGGAACCCCGGATCATCGCGCCCTAACATGGGCGCGTAAAGCCGTGAGATATTGCCATCAAGATACAGCGCATTGGGCAATCCCAAATGGTCACGGAACAGGCGGCCAAACTCGTGAAACGTCACTGGCTGCCGCGACATGGCAAATACAGCGCGATGTCCGTCCGATGTGGTTCCCACGCCGTTGCGTATATAGCGTGACGTGCTGTTGGGCAAAAACCGCGGGTGCAGAGCGCCATCGATCACCAGCATCGGGCCGGATTGCGTGGCGAACTGGCAAACAGGGCGGGTTTCGGCAAAGGCCAACGTTTCGATTACGCGGGCATGGTTTTGGGAAATGCAAAACACCCCATTGGGCAGCAATCCGAAATTGCCCGGACCAGGGTTTGGCACCAAAGGCGCCAATTCCTGTCCGTTTTCAACATATAGTCCTACGGGACGGCGATCGCTGTGATACATGCCGGCATTCATTGCAAAACCCAGCGTTTTGCCCTGCGCTTCCAACGCTCGGTTCAGCGGCGCAAAATGGCCCAGCGGACGGTTGGCCTCATCGTTCAGAAACAGGCGCAGATCGGCGCTGTCCATGTCGATTTCGCAAATCGCATAGGTCTGGCCGTCAAACTGGTCATTGCGACAGGACAGGGCGTCTGCGCTGGCGGGCAAGGCCAGACATGCCGCCAACAGCGCGGCCAGCGCGCGCATCAGCCGTCGATATCCCGACGGACATCCTCCTGCGCGAACAAGGCGCGTGTGCTGTCCATGCGGTCATAAGTGTCGTCTATCAGGAACCGCAGTTCGGGTGCATATTTCAGCCCGGCCTTCTTGCCGATGATGCGCCGCAGCTCACCCTTGTTGCGCGCAAGCAGCCCGATCACCTCGTCCTGACCCTTGCCGCCCAAAGGCAGCACATAGGCGGTCGCGATGCGCAGATCGGGGGTTGTGCGCACTTCACCGACTGTGATCGACAGACGGTTCAGCTCAGGATCATGAATGTCGCCCCGCGCCAACACCTCGGACAGGGTGCGGCGGATNAGTTCGCCAACCCGCAGCTGACGCTGCGAGGGGCCGGAGCCTTCGGAATACCGGTTCTTTGCCATATTCCCCATCTATGCGCTTCGCGGGGTTTTGCCAAGCGGTTCTGGCTGCGCTAACAGGGGCGCGGACCAAGCAGGGGACAGGATATGAGCGATTTGCCGGGCATCGTTGTGACAGGGGCATCGGGCCGTATGGGTCAGATGTTGATTGAGACCATCACCGGCAGCGACCGGGCGCGGTTGGTGGGCTGTGTCGAGCGGGCAGGCCATGACTGGGTGGGCCGCGATGCCGGAGAGGCAATGGGCGGCGCCGCCTTGGGCGTGACGGTGACGGATGATCCGCTTGAGGCCTTTGCCAAGGCGCAGGCCGTGATCGACTTCACCTCTCCGGCCGCGACGGTGGAATTTGCCGGGCTGGCCGCGCAGGCGCGGGCAGTGCATGTGATCGGCACCACCGGAATGACGGATGAGCAGATCGCCGCGCTGTCTCCGGCGGCACGGCACGCGGTGATCGTGCGGGCCGGAAACATGAGCCTTGGGGTCAATCTGCTCGTCCAACTGACCCGCCGCGTGGCCCAGGCGCTGGATGAGGATTTCGATATCGAAGTGGTCGAGGCGCACCACCGCCACAAGGTCGATGCGCCGTCTGGCACCGCGCTGATGCTGGGTGAGGCCGCCGCCGAGGGCCGCGGCGTGGATCTGCGCGATGTGGCCGACCGGGGCCGTGACGGGATCACCGGGGCACGCAAGCGAGGGGATATCGGCTTTAGCGCTATTCGCGGCGGCGACGTTGTGGGTGAACACGACGTGATCTTTGCCGCCGATGGCGAACGGATCGTGCTGCGTCATCTGGCCAGCGACCGGGCCATTTTCGCCCGCGGCGCATTGAAAGCCGCGCTGTGGGGTCAGGGGCAGAAACCCGGCGAATATGACATGATGAATGTGCTTGGTCTCTGAGTTTGCCAAAATGTCGCAGGCGGGATTGGTGATCCAAACTGCAATCGGAAACGTATCAGATGCGAACCACATCGGAGAACATCATGACCCGTCTCATATTTGCCAGCCTCTTTGCCTTGAGCGCAACAGTCGGCACGGCGCAGGCCGAGTTTGCCAAGATCGAAGATGTGGACGCGTTCCGTGCGGCTGTTGAAGGCAAAGTCCTGAAACGGCCCTTTGTCACGCTTGAGGTGTCTCCGGGCGGCGAAATATCGGGAAAGGGCCTGCGCTGGCCTGTGACCGGAAACTGGCAGTGGCAAGACGGATATTTCTGCCGCGATCTCTACTGGGGCGAGTCAGAGCTGGGGTATAATTGCCAGGAAGTGCGCCTGAACGGTGGCAAAATCCGCTTCCGCTCGGACCGTGGCACGGGCGATTACGCCGATTTCTCGATCAACTGACGACCGGCTTTAAAAGTCGATCGCCAGCCCCTTTTTCTCCCAATCGCCATAGCGTACCGGCTCTGGCCCATCACGCCCGCCCAGTTCAGTGGGCAGCCCAGCTTTCTTGGCCTCTTCGGCGCGGCGGGCATCAGCTTCGGCCAGCGCGCGCTGCGCGGCTTCGGGCAGGGCTTTGCGGCGCTCCTGTTCCGTTTCGGGCTGTGTCGGCTCTTTGGTCATGGGCTGTCCTTTCTCACGCGGCGTGATATGGGGCAAGCCTTGATATGCGGCGCAAGGGCGTCGTGGCAACCGACAGGCGACATGTGACATGGCCGATCAAGGCATCCCGGCGCGCAAGGGCGCGATAGACCTTCTGGATCAGGTACTGGGTGAGGGCCGCGCGCTCAGCGAGGTGTTGCCCTTGCTGGACCCGCTGGATCCCGCCGACCGGGCGCGGGCGCAGCGGCTGACGACGGATGTTCTGCGCGAACTGGAACGGGCCGACCGTGTGCTCGCCCCGCATTTGCGCAAGTCACCGCCGCTGCGGGTGAAGAATGCGCTGCGTCTTGGCACGGTGGAGCTTGTCCACGGTGCCGCCGCCCATGGTGTGGTCAATGATCTTGTGTCCATTGTTGGCAAGCACAAACGCCACGGTGCGATGAAGGGGCTGGTCAATGCGGTTCTGCGCAAGGTCGCGGATAACGGCGCAGAGGCTTGGGCAAAACTGCGCGTGCCTCGCCTGCCCAAATGGCTGCGCAGTCCGCTGTCTGATGCCTGGGGCGCGCAGGCCGTCGCTGCGATGGAGGCCGCGCATGTCGAAGGCGCTTCGCTGGACCTCACCCTCAAACCCGACGCTGCAGCCCGTCCGGACGGAGAAATGCTGCCCACAGGATCGCTGCGCCTGCATGAGGCGGGGCAGGTATCGGCGCTGCCGGGCTTTGCCGAAGGCGCATGGTGGGTGCAGGATGCGGCGGCTGCCCTGCCTGCGCGGCTGCTGAATGCCCAGCCAGGGGAAGCCGTGCTGGATATGTGCGCCGCGCCGGGCGGCAAAACGCTGCAACTGGCCGCTGCCGGGGCGCAGGTCACGGCGCTGGACCTGTCAGAGGCGCGGCTGGAGCGTGTGCACGAGAACCTCAAACGCTGCGGTCTGAAAGCGCGGGTCACGGCAGGCGATGCGCTGGAGCATCAGGGGCAATATGACGCCATTCTTCTGGATGCGCCCTGTTCGGCCACCGGCACGATCCGCCGCCATCCGGACCTGCCCTATGCCAAGGACAAAGGCGCGGGTTTTGGCGATCTGATCGGGTTGCAGGCGCAGATGCTGGCCCATGCCTGGAGCTTGCTGCGCCCCGGCGGGCGGATGGTGTATTGCACATGTTCGCTTTTGCCCGACGAGGGCGAGGTGCAGATTGATGAGGCATTGGCCCAATGGCCCGAGATGCAGGTTGACCGCGCCTCGGTCGAGGCTTTGCCGGGGATCGATGCGGGTTGGATCAGTTCCGAAGGCGGGCTGCGCCTGCGCCCCGATTACTGGGCTGAACAAGGTGGTATGGACGGGTTTTACATGGTCTTGCTGTGCAAACCTGCATAAGCGAACGAATAGACCGGTGACAGGCTGCACCAGGCTTGGCTAAGCTATGGCCATCGAGGCGCCGTCAGAGCAGTCATGCAGCAGGGGTCCGGATGGCCGGCAAAGTAGTACCAAAGGAAACCACCGGTTTTTTCCACCGCCGCTCTGTACGGCGCGGGTGGCGACAGCCTATTTCGGGCGGGTTCGTCATGCGGCCCGAACCGTTCACCATCGGCTCCATCCCGCATGGGCGGCAGATCCTGGCGGGCCATCTGATGCTGGCCGGGCATGTAGTTGAGTTGGCGCATGGATCCCTTTGGGATTATCCGGCTTTGGATCTGGGATTTGACGAGGCGCGGCATGGCTTTGGCTGGCTGGATGATCTGGCGGCTGTCGCAACTCCTGCGGCACGGCGCAAGGCGCAAGGCTGGCTGTGGGACTGGATCGCGCAGAACCGCGCGGGCAACGGCCCGGCATGGCGCGCTGCGCCGACAGGGCGCCGGGCGCTGCGGCTGGTGTTTCATGCTTTTTTCCTGCTGCACTCTGCCGATGACGATCAGCGTCGGTTGTTCCTGCAAATGCTCACGGCGCATATGTGGCATCTCAGCCGCCGGGCCGAGCATGCGCCCGACGGGATGGGCCGGGTCGAAGCGCTGAGCGCATGGTTGATCCTGTCGCTTTGTCTGGAAGGCGGCGGGATGCTGGCCACGCCGGCCCTGTCTGAGCTTGAGCGCTCAGTCACCCGGATGGTCGATGATCATGGCGGGGTGGCCTCGCGCAATCCCGAGGGACTTCTGGATCTTGCCTGCCATTTGCAATGGGTCGAAGACGCCCTGACCGGGGCGGGGCAGACGTTTCCATCGACGCTGGCGGGGTTGCGCGATTCTCTGGCGTTGACCCTGCGCAGCCTGCGCCATGCCGATGGGGCTTTGCCGCGGTTTCACGGCGGTGGGGCCGGGCGCGATGGGCTGCTGGATCGGGTTCTGGCTGGCTCTCCGGTCACCACGCGTCGCGACGGGCGCAGCGCGATGGGCTTTGCGCGGCTCTCGGCGCGGCGCAGCTCGGTTATCATGGATGCCAGTGCGCCGCCGACCGAAGGCGCTGCGCTGACGGGTCATGCCTCTACCCTCGCGTTTGAACTGACATCGGGGCGGCGGCCGATCATCGTGAATTGTGGACCGGGGCAGCATTTTGGGTCTGATTGGCGCCGTGCAGCGCGGGCGACCGCCGGGCATTCGGTCCTGTGTGTCGAAGCCTATTCCTCGGCCCAGTTAGGCAAGCCCGACCCGGGCACGGGGTTGGAGCCGCTGACCAATGCGCCCGCCAAGGTTCTGTGCGATTTCCTGCGGCTCGACGGGGCCGACCGTATCCAAGGCGTCCATAGCGGTTATGACGCCTCACACGGGCTGACCCATGCGCGGATGCTGGACCTTGACCATGACGGGCGCTGCCTGCAGGGCGAAGACCGGTTGATGGTCGCCTCTGACGCGGCGCGGCCCCGGTTTGATGCAGCGATGCGCGCGGGTGGCGGCGGCGTGCCGGTCTATATCCGGTTTCACCTTCACCCCGATGTCGCGGCGGGCCTGTCATCGGATCACAAGACAGCCACACTCGCCCTGCGATCCGGGGAGCGGTGGGAATTCACCCATGAGGGTGGCTTCAACCTGTCGATCGAGCCGTCGGTTTACCTTGATCCCGATGAGATGACGCCACTTGCGTCGAAACAGGTGGTTCTATCCGGCCGCGCAATGAAGTATGCGACGCCCATTCGTTGGTCGCTGCGCAAAACAGATGACACCGCGCAGGCGGTGCGGGATCTGGCCCAAGGCGACGACGACACCGATCTGTGACCGCCTGAAAGGACCCGCCCATGACTGCCACTCTTCCCCTGCGCCGTGCTTTGATTTCGGTGTCCGATAAGACCGGGCTGGTCGATCTTGGACAGGCGCTGGCCGCGCGTGGGGTCGAACTGCTGTCGACAGGCGGCACCGCCAAGGCGCTGCGCGATGCCGGGCTGGAGGTACGCGATGTGTCAGATGTCACAGGCTTTCCCGAGATGATGGATGGCCGCGTCAAGACGCTGCACCCGATGGTGCATGGCGGTTTGCTGGCGTTGCGCGACAATGACGATCACCGCGCCGCGATGGAGGCGCATGGCATCGCAAGCATCGATCTGCTGGTCGTAAATCTCTATCCGTTCGAGGCCACCGTAGCCGCCGGGGCCGATTACGACACCTGCATCGAGAATATCGATATCGGCGGGCCCGCGATGATTCGCGCCGCATCCAAGAACCACGCCTTTGTCACCACGCTGGTCGATGTCGACGATTACGACGCTTTGCTGGCCGAGTTGGCGGACAATGACGGCGCCACCACCTATGCCTTTCGCCAACGCATGGCACTGACCGCCTATTCTCGCACAGCGGCCTATGATGCGGCTGTGTCTGGCTGGATGGCCAAGGCATTGGAGGCCGCCGCGCCGCGCCGCCGCGCTGTGGCCGGAACATTGGCGCAAAGCCTGCGCTATGGCGAAAATCCGCATCAATCGGCGGCGTTCTACACCGATGGCTCCGACCGGCCCGGCATCGCCACCGCGACCCAGCATCAGGGCAAAGAGCTGAGCTATAACAATATCAACGACACCGATGCCGCGTTCGAATTGGTCAGTGAATTCGCCGCCACTGACGGCCCGGCCTGCGCGATCATCAAACACGCCAATCCTTGTGGTGTGGCGCGTGGCAGCACTCTGGCCGAAGCCTATGGCCGCGCCTTTGATTGTGACCGGACCTCGGCCTTTGGCGGGATAATCGCGCTGAACCAAACGCTTGACGCAGACACCGCCGCCAAGATCACCGAGATTTTCACCGAGGTCGTGATCGCCCCCGACGCCAGTGATGAGGCCAAGGCGATCTTTGCCGCCAAGAAGAACCTGCGCCTGCTGACCACCGGGTCGCTGGCCGATCCGCAGGAGATTGCCATGACGATCCGGCAGGTATCGGGCGGCTACCTTGTGCAGGACAAAGATACCGGCCATATCGAACTGGAAGATCTCAAAGTCGTCACCAAACGCCAGCCGAAAGAGCGGGAATTGCGCGATCTACTTTTTGCCTGGACCGTCGCCAAGCATGTGAAATCCAACGCAATTGTCTATGTCCGTGACAGTGCCACCGTGGGCGTTGGCGCCGGCCAGATGAGCCGCGTGGACAGCACCCGCATCGCAGCGCGCAAGGCGCAGGACATGGCCGAGGTGCTGGGGCTCGAGGCGCCACTGACCGAAGGATCGGTTGTGGCCTCTGACGCATTCTTTCCCTTTGCCGATGGGCTGATCACCGCCGCCGAAGCCGGCGCCACCGCGCTGATCCAGCCGGGCGGGTCGATGCGCGATGCCGAGGTGATCGAGGCCGCAGACAAGCTGGGTCTTGCGATGGTCTTCACCGGCATGCGCCATTTCCGGCACTGACCGCGATGCGCTGGATGGCATTCACCGCGGCGCTGGCGCTGGCATTGGATCAAGCCAGCAAGCTGGCGATTCTGCATCTGCTCAACTTGCGCGACGTGCTGTTCATGGATGTTTGGGCACCCTATCTGGTGTTTCGCTATGGCGAGAATACCGGCATCAATTTCGGCCTCTTTGATGGCGGGGCGGAACTCGTGCGCTGGGCGTTGGTTGGATTCTCTATCGTGGTCTGCGTGGTGCTGTGGGTTTGGCTCAGCCGTCCGCGTCATGGCACGCTGATCCGGGTCTGCGGTGGCCTGATGATTGGCGGGGCGCTGGGCAATGCGGTGGACCGGGCGACCTACGGCTATGTGGTGGATTTCCTGAACATGTCCTGCTGTGGGATTTCCAACCCTTACGTCTTCAACGTCGCGGATATCTTCATCTTTGCCGGAGTCATCGGTATTGTCATTTTTGACCGGCGTGATGAGCCGGGCAAAAAGGCCGCGTGACCCCGGCGCGGCAAAAGGGTAAAAGGCAGCCATGAGAGTTGAGCGATACATGCCGAAAGCCGCCATTCTGGGCCTGGTGATTGCCACCGGATTGGCCGGGTGCAGCAATAAGGGGCTGCGCAATGTGCAGCAGCAGGGCGAAGGCCCCGATGAGTTTATGGTGATGCCCGCCAACCCGCTCTCGCCGCCGCCCAGTTTCACCACGCTGCCACCGCCGACGCCCGGCGGCGCAAATCTGGCAGATCGCGACCCGATAGAAGAAGCCGTTGTCTCGCTTGGCGGTCGTGTGCCCAGCGCCAGTGGCGGCGTGCCCGGATCGGATGCCGCTCTTGTCGCGGCGGCCTCGCGTTATGGCGTGCCTGCGAATGCCCGATCGGTGATCCAGGCCGAGGATGATGAGTTCCTCGCACGCCAGCAGCGCTGGCAGGGCTGGCGTCTGGTCGATCGGTATGACGATGTCTATCGCGACCAATGGCTGAACTCGACGGCTGAAACCGAACGCTTCCGCCGCTCCGGCGTGCCGGTCAGCAGCGGCCCGCCGGCCCCATAAGCCCTACACGTTTTCGCAAGGCGCGGTTGAACCCGGGCCAGCACCGCGTATCTTTCCCTGTGATAGAAGGGGAGAGCTATGCTGCGAAGGTTCCTGACATTCCTGGCCTGTGCCGCTCTGGCGAGCATAGCCAGCGCCGAAGAAACGCCGGTCACTCATTTCACGCTCGATAACGGGCTGGAACTGGTGGTGGTGGAAGATCACCGCGCGCCGGTGGTTCAGCATATGATCTGGTATCGCGTGGGCGCGGCGGATGAGCCGCCCGGTGCCTCGGGCGTGGCGCATTTTCTGGAACATCTGATGTTCAAGGGCACCGAGAATATGGAGGCTGGTGAATTCAGCCGCGTGGTGGCCGAAAATGGTGGGCGCGACAATGCGTTCACCAGCTATGATTACACCGCCTATTTTCAGCGCGTCGCCGCGGACCGTCTGGGCCTGATGATGCAGATGGAAGCGGACCGTATGCGTAATTTGGCGCTCACAGAGGACGATGTGCTGACCGAACGCGACGTGATTTTGGAAGAACGCAGCCAGCGCACCGACAGCAACCCACGCGCCCTGTTCGGCGAACAAATGAACGCCACCATGTTCATGAACCACGGCTACAGCGTGCCCGTCATCGGGTGGCGGCACGAGATGGAGACGCTGGACATGGAGGATGTGACATCCTTCTACCGCACCCATTACGGGCCAAATAACGCGGTTCTGGTCGTGTCCGGCGATGTCGTGCCCGATGAGGTTCTGGCCCTCGCGCAGGAGTATTACGGCCCGATCCCCGCCAAAACCGATTTGCCAGAGCGCACCCGCACACAAGAGCCGCCGCATCTGGCCCCGCGTCGCCTGACGCTGGCTGACCCGCGGGTGTCGCAACCTTATGTCAGCCGCTCTTACCTGGCACCTGAACGCAATAGCGGCGATCAACGCGAAGCGGCCGCGCTGGAATTGCTGGCCGAAGTGCTGGGCGGTGGTGTGACGTCCGTCCTGCGTGACCGCCTGCAATTTGAAACGCAAGAGGCGCTTTGGGTCGGCGCGTTCTATAACGGCATGTCTTTGGATCAGACCTCTTTCGGGCTGGTGATCGTGCCGGCGCAGGGTGTGTCTCTGGAAGAGGCCGAGGCCGCACTGGATCGCGAAATTGCGACCTTCCTTGAAACCGGGGTCGATCCGGAACAGCTGGATCGGATCAAATTGCTCTATCGCGCGTCGCAGATTTATGCCCGTGACGATGTGGACGGGATCGCCCGACGTTATGGTCAGGCGATGACCACGGGGCTGGCAGTCGAAGATGTGCAGGCCTGGCCGGACATCGTGCAGTCCATTACCGGTGAAGAAATTGTCGCGGCCGCGCGCAAAGTGCTACGCGCTGACACATCCGTGACCGGCTGGCTCACCAGCCCCGATCAGGAGGAAAGCTGATGCTGCGTCGATTTGTTGCTGCGATCGCTTTGATCTGGTCCAGCGCCTCGCTGGCTCTGGCCGAGGTCGAGATTCAGGAAATCACCACGCCCGGCGGTATCACCGCTTGGCTGGTCGAAGATCATTCGATCCCGTTCACTGCGCTTGAACTGGTGTTCCGGGGCGGCACGTCGTTGGATCAGCCGGGTAAGCGTGGCGCCACCAATCTGATGATGGGGCTGCTGGAAGAAGGCGCGGGCGATCGGGACGCACGCGCCTATGCGCGGCGGCTTGAGGAACTCGCAGCCTCAATCAGCTATGACGCCTCTGATGACGAACTGAGTATCTCTGCGCAGTTTCTGACCGAAAACCGCGATGAGGTTCTGCCGCTTTTGGCCGACACGATCCACCGGCCCCGGTTTGACCAGGATGCGCTGGACCGTGTGCGGGCGCAGGTGATTTCGGGCCTGCAATCGGATCAGAATGACCCAAACGAACTGGCGTCGGCTGCATTGTCGTTAGGCGCGCATGGCGATCACCCCTATGGCAGCGATGGCAGCGGGACAGTGGATAGCGTGTCAGCTCTGACACGCGACGACATCATCGCTGCGCATCAGGGCGGGCTGGCGATGGACCGGCTCTATGTCGGGGCTGTGGGCGATATCACACCCGAAGATCTGGCTGTTCTGCTGGACACGCTGTTGGCTGATCTGCCCGAAACCGGCGCACTGATGCCGGACGACGCCCCGGTGAATATCTCGGGCGGGGTCACGGTGGTCGATTTCGACACGCCGCAATCGGTTGCGCTTTTTGGCCACGAAGGCATCATGCGCGACGATCCTGATTTCTTTGCCGCCTTCATTCTCAATCACATCATGGGTGGTGGCGGTTTCTCCAGCCGGTTGATGCAGGAAGTTCGCGAAAAGCGCGGGCTGACCTATGGCATAAATACGTTCCTCGTGCCCAAGGATCATGCTGCGTTGTATCTGGGCTCGGTCGCAACAGGGAATGACCGCATGGCTGAAACGGTCGAGGTCGTGCGGGGTATCTGGACCGATCTGGCTGAAAACGGCGTGACGCAGGAAGAGTTGAACGCGGCCAAGACCTATCTGACGGGGGCTTATCCGTTGCGCTTTGACGGCAATGCGCCGATCGCGCGGATCATGGTGGGTATGCAGGTCACAGGCCTGCCGGTAGATTACATCGCCACCCGCAATGACAAGATCAACGCCGTGACGCTGGACGAGGTCAATGCCGTGGCGCGCCGGCTTCTTCAGCCTGAAAAGCTGCATTTCTATATCGCGGGCCGCCCTGAAGGGCTGGAAACCACAAACTGATACTTGCTGCGCGGCGGGTGTTTAGCCTGCCGCGCAGCGTGAGGCGTCGATCAGCCGGTCACTGGCTTTGAACAGCTTGAGAGATGACGTTTTGAAAGCTGTTGTCAGACTGATGAGCACAAGGCTCGTCGCGAGGATGCTCAGCCCGGCATAGGCGCAGCTTTGTCTCTTTGGTGAAACCAAACTGCATGATCGCAATAGAGCCAAGATAGACGCCCGTCCCAGTCAGACCGGCCCGATAGGTGGCGTCATCCACGGAAAAACTCATGGACACACCAAAAATCAAGACACACACGCAAAGCGTTACTTGATGGGTGATTGAGTCATCACCTGACCAGTCTGGTTTTCTCACAGTCTCGCGGACGAGGGAGTGGCGGGGTTAACCCCGCCCTACGCAGCTTGCTTAGCCTTCGCCATAAGGCACCCAGATGGTCTTGATCTCGGTCGCATGCTCCAGCGCCGGCCGCATAGACCCGCCCCAATCCTGTGCGCGCCCAAAATTGACCCAGCTGCGTTTGAGATTTCCGGCCGCATTGCGTTCGATTTCGGCCGACAGATCGGTGGACGAAAAACTCCAGACCGCATCCAGATTCAGATGCGTGGCCAGTGGCTCAGCCAGGTCCGCATGGGCACCGGTCAGGATATTGACCACGCCGCCCGGCACGTCCGACGTATCCAGCACCTGATAGAAATCTGTCGCCGCCAGCGGATAGGGCTCGGACGCGACCAGTATGACACGATTGCCCATCGCGATCGCCGGCGCCATTGCTCCGACAAGACCCAGAAGCGGTGCGTGATCGTCACACAAGACACCGATCGCCCCGACCGGCTCGCGCATGGCCAGCGCAACGCCGCGGATCGGCACGCCCTTGGCCTGACCATCCAGTTTGTCGGCCCAGGCCGCGGCNGTGAAGAGNGTCTGGATGCTGGCTTCGACCTCATCCGCNCCGCCTGCGCTGCCGGTCATCGCATCCAGCTTTGCCGCGAATTCACCGGCCCGCGCTGACAGGTTTTCCCCCAGATAGTAAAGAATCTGCGCCCGCAGATGCGCGGTGGTTCTTGCCCAGTCCGCGGCACCTTGCGCGGCTTCGACCGCATTGCGGATGTCTTTTCGATTGCCCGCGCCCACATGGCCTAACAGCACACCATCCGCGCCCCAGACCTGACGGGAATAGCCGCTGTCAGGTCTGGCCTGCTTGCCACCGACATAGAATTTCGCGGTGCGATCAATGGTATCCGTGGGTGCGCCGTCGCCCGCGCGCGCGGCAATGGGTGTCAGTTTGACGGCCTGCGCCTTGGGCTTGGTATAGGCCAACAGGCCCTCCCAGCCGCCTTCGCGGCCAAAGCCGCTTTCGCGCACTCCGCCAAAGCCAGCAGCAGCATCAAACAGGTTGGTGGCGTTCACCCAGACAACCCCTGCCACCAGCTTGGGCGCGATATCCAGTGCCAGGTTCACATTCTCGGTCCAGACGGTTGCTGCCAGCCCATATCGGGTGTTGTTGGCGATCTGCACCGCCTCTGCCGGACTGCGGAAGGTCGTCGAGACCAGCACAGGCCCGAAGATCTCTTCCTGCATCAAGGTGTCAGCCGGGTTCAGCCCGGTGATCAGGGTCGGAGGATAGAAACAGCCCTCCGGCACCTCAACCGATGCCACATGGGTTTCCCCGGCGCTATTGGCCGCGACAAGCTCCGTGATCCGCGCCAGTTGCACCGGGTCCACCACGGCGCCCACATCGATGCATTTGTCGAGCGGATCGCCCAGCCGCAGCTTGTCCATCCGCGCCTTGAGCTTGGCGTGAAACGCCTCTGCCACCGGTTCATGCACCAAAAGGCGCGACCCGGCGCAACAGACCTGCCCCTGATTGAACCAGATCGCATCCACCAGGCCTTCAACGGCGCTGTCCAGATCGGCATCGTCGAACACGATGTAAGGCGACTTCCCGCCAAGCTCCAGCGTCAGCGCTTTGCCACTGCCTGCTGTCGCCTCGCGAATGCGCCGCCCCACGGCGGTCGAGCCGGTAAAGGCAACCTTGTCGACCTGAGCCGCGACGACCATCTCTCCGACCGCGCCATCACCGGTCACGATATTGACCACGCCGGGCGGCAACCCGGCCTCCGTGCAGATCTCGGCAAACAGCAACGCGGTTAGCGAGGTATATTCCGCAGGCTTCAACACCACCGTGTTGCCCATCGCCAGCGCCGGCGCCACTTTCCACGCCAGCATCAGCAAAGGGAAATTCCACGGGATCACCTGCCCGCACACGCCCAAGGCAGTGCGATCGGGCAGTTCATCTTCCATCAACTGCGCCATGCCCGCGTGGTAATAGAAATGCCGCTGCGCAAGCGGAATATCGATATCGCGGCTTTCCCGGATTGGCTTGCCGTTATCCAATGTCTCCAGCACCGCAAAAAGACGCGCATGTTTCTGCAACAGCCGCGCCAGCGCATAAAGCGCCCGCGCCCGCCCGGATCCCCCCAAAGCGGCCCAGCCCTGCTGTGCCGCGCGCGCTGCCGCAACGGCCGACGCGACATCCTCATCGCTGCATTGCGTCAGCTCGGCCAATACGGCGCCATTGGCCGGGTTGCGCGTCTCGAACATTGCGCCGGGCTCGGCAAATGCCCCGTTGATGAACGGCCCAAAGGTGTGGCCATGCCGCTCCAGCCAGGCCATCGCCTCTGTCGCGCTTTCCGGCGCCGGTCCATAGTTCATGGTCTCAAAAATCTCTTTCACGCCCATGTTTCTTCTCTTCCCTAAATACTCGGGGGTGAATTGGCCGCAGGCCAAAAGGGGGCGACGCCCCCTGTTGCCACCACTATTCACCAACTCGCCCCCAAAGACCAGCGCGCCCGCGCCTATCTTGCGTCCCGAAATACGGCACTGATCCACTCACAGACCCGCGCCACGTCTGGCGCCGCCGCCGATGGGTCGCGCAGCACAAGGTAATGCGCGTGCTGCACCGGAGCGCGATAGGGAAAGGGCGTGACCAAAGCCGGATCATCGGTATAACCCTGCAAAAACCGCTCCAATACCAAGGTGCAGCCATGCCCGGCTCGCACCATCTGAAGCGCCAGAAGTGAGCTATCGACCCGTGCCACAGTATGCGGCGGGGTCAGACCCAGCTCATACATATCCGACAAGTTCTGCCATTCAGCTTCATAGCCAATAATCTGCACCACGCCCTGCCGGGTCAGATCGTCCAGCGTCAGGCCGGGTGTCACGCGGTCGCTATGGCAGACCGGCACAACATGCTCATGCCCCAGATGTTGCGCGTTCCCGTCGGTCCAGTCGCCGTGACCATAGCGGATATCGATATCGCTGCGATCATTGGCGAAGCGATCCGCCCAGACAAAGGTCGTCAATTCGACCACGATATCGGGGTTGGCCGCGTGAAACGCCTCCAACCGAGGGGCGAGCAGCAGGGCGGCGCAGGTGATCGGTGCGCGCACCTGCACGCGCCGCTGCGCGGGGCGGGAAAACAATGTCTCGGTCGCAACATGCATCTCGGCAAAGGCTTTGCGCACCGTCTGCGCATAGGCCTGCCCCCGATCCGTCAGCGCCACGCCGCGCGCCAGACGTTCGAACAACGGCGCGCCCAGCTGTGCCTCCAGCAAGCGGATCTGCTGGCTGACGGCAGCCGGGGTCAGGCCCAGTTCGATCGCTGCGGCGGAAAAGCTGCTATGCCGCGCGGCGGCTTCAAAACTGCGCAGCCAGGTGCTGTGCGGCAGTTGGGTCATGCATCCACCTTCAAGCAAAACGATGCCATAGCACTAAAAGCCATTGTTTGATTTGGCAATCATCCTGTGCGAGCGCTGATAGACGGAGGCCATGGACAAGGCAATGGGTTTGCAGGCGGACTATGTGATCATTGGCGCGGGATCGGCGGGATGTGTATTGGCCAATCGGCTGAGTGCCGACGCGCGCAATCGTGTCATCCTGGTCGAAGCGGGCGGCAGCGACCGGAGGTTCTGGATCCGCACGCCTTTGGGCTATGCCCGCACCTTTGCCGACACGCGGGTGAACTGGTGCTATACCACAGCCGCCGATCCCGGCCTGAACGGGCGCGAAGCTTTCTGGCCGCGTGGGCGGGTCTTGGGCGGGTCAAGCTCGATCAACGCGATGGCCTATATGCGCGGCCTGCCGTCCGATTTCGATGATTGGGTGGCGGCGGGGGCCGACGGTTGGGACTGGGCCGAGGTTCAGGCCACCTATCGCGGGTTGGAGCAGCGCCACGAAACCGGGCCGGGTGGCGGATCGCGCCGCTATGGCAGCGGACCGGTCATGGTCAGCGATCTGCGCCGCCGGATGCACCCGTTCACGCGTCATTTCCTGAGCGCGGCCGAAGACATGGGCTGGCCTGTGCTGGACCATTCCAACGGCCCCAATAGTGAAGGTCTGGCGCTGATGCGATCGACCATTCGTGGCAACCGCCGCTGGTCGGCGGCGGATGCCTTCCTGCATCCGGCGCGCAAACGGCCCAATCTGACGATTCTGGATCGCGCGCTGGTCGACCGGATCGAACTGTCCGAGGGTCGCGCCACAGGCGTGATCCTGCGCCGCCACGGGCAGGTGCACACCATCCGCGCCCAGCGCCGGTGCGATCAACGCGCCGCAGCTCTTGATGCTGTCCGGGCTGGGTCCGGCGGCGCATCTGCGCGATCACGGCATCGCGGTTGTCAAAGACCTGCCGCAGGTGGGGCAGGGGATGCAGGACCATCTGGCCGTGTCGCATTACTTCCGGGCCACCGAAGCCACGCTGAATGCCCGTCTGGCGCGGGTGCTGGCGCAGATGATCACTGGCGCGCAGTATTTGCTGATGGGCACTGGGCCACTCTCTGCCCCCGTCAATCAATGCAGCGGTTATGTCCGTTCTCGTCGCAGCAACCGCGTGCCGGATTTGCAGATTTACGCCAACCCAATTTCATACCAGACGCGCACCGCCTCTCCGGCGGTAGAGCAAGAGGCCGGGTTCCTTCTATGCGCGCAGCCCTGCCGACCGGAAAGCCGTGGGTCGATCACGCTGGCGTCATCCGATCCGACGACGCCACCGGTGATCCAGGCCAATTCGCTTGCCACAGAAAACGATCGCGCCATGGCGATTGAGGCAGAGCATGTGCTGGCCCAGCTGGCCGCCACCCCGTCAGTTCAGGCGATCACCGCCAAACGGTTGGAGCCGGATGTGACGGCCATGTCCGATGACGACATGCTCGCCAATTTCCGTGACAACGCAAATACGGTGTTCCACCCGTCCTGCACCTGCCGGATGGGGCGCAACGCACAGGAGTCGGTGCTTGATTCGCGCCTGCGTGTGCACGGGGTGGATGGGTTGCGGGTGGTCGATGCCTCCGCCTTTCCCAATGTCACCTCTGGCAACACCAATGCGCCAGTGATGATGCTGGCTGAGCGTGCGTCGCGGATGATCCTTGAGGATGCCGCGCAGGCACGCCGGGTCTAGGCGATGGCGTGACGCCAACCGGCGGAATAGGCACCGGTCACGTGATGCTCCAACTGCCGTTCAATATCGCCCAGCAGGGATGACGCGCCAAAGCGGAACAAATCGGGCTGCAACCAACGATTGCCCAGCTCTTCCTTGATCAGTGACAGATAAACCAGAGCGTCTTTCGCCTTGGAAATCCCACCCGCTGGCTTGTAGCCGACCATAAAGCCGGTGCGTTCATGATAGGCGCGGATCGCCCGGATCATCACCAGCGACACGGGCAGGGTGGCATTCACGCTTTCTTTTCCGGTCGAGGTTTTGATGAAATCTGCCCCCGCCATCATGCAGATGAGCGAGGCGCGCGCCACATTGCGCAGACTGCCCAGTTCCCCGGTGGCCAGAATCGCTTTGACATGGGCCGGGCCGCAGGCCTCGCGAAAGGCGCGCATTTCATCGTAAAGCGCCTGCCAATTGCCTTCCAGCACATGCCGCCGCGAGATTACGATGTCGATCTCCTCCGCCCCGGCGGCGACGCTTTCGCCAATTTCGGCCACGCGCAGCTTGAACGGCGACAGACCCGCCGGAAAGCCGGTGCTGACAGCGGCCACGGGGATACCAGAGCCGTCCAAAGCCTGCACGGCAACGGGCACCATGTCATGATAAACACAGACCGCGCCCACCGTCAGGCCAGTCATCTCCAGCGCTTCAAGCAGATCGGCACGCACAGGCTGGCGGGCCTTGGCGCAGAGGCGGTGCACCCGCGCTTCGGTATCGTCCCCGGACAGCGTTGTCAGGTCGATGCAGCTGATCGCCTTGCACAGCCAGGCCGCCTGATAATCCTTCTTCACCGACCGACGCCCCGGCAAGGTCGCGGCCCGCCGTTCGATGGCCGAAGTGTTGGCCTGAACCGAGGCCACCCAATCCAGATCCAACGCCATGCCCGGATTGCGGGCGACGTGATCGGCATGAAGATGTTGAACATTGGCGGTCATCGCGCGGGCCTCCCCTGATCGTCGACCGCCCGAAAATCGCATGAGCCCACAGCAAAGGCAACCCGCGCGACGACAGGGCGACACCGGCGGCACGATAGTTTTTTCTTGCGAATAATTCGCAATTGCATTGACTTTCTGCGAATGACTCTCATTTTCGGTTGTGAGCGATAGAAATGAAAGGTGTTGCAATGGCTGCTTTGTCGCGTCGCGCCCTTCTGGGGGCAACGATTGGGTTTTCGGTTCTGCCGGGCGTGTCTTTTGCCGCGGGGCAACCTGTGTCTGTGGTGGCAACCACGGGCATGATTGCCGATGCGGTGCGTCAGGTCGGCGGTGATCTGGTCGAGGTCAAGGCGCTGATGGGGCCGGGCGTGGACCCGCATGCCTATCGCCAGACCCGCACCGATATTGCGGCGATGGTGCAAGCCGATCTGGTGCTGTGGCATGGTCTCTATCTAGAAGCGCAGATGGAAGACTTTCTGATTGATCTGGGCAAGGACCGCAAAGTGATGGCCGCGGCCGAAGGGCTCTCGCCTGAGCTGCTGATCGCGCATGAAGATTACGCCGACAAGTTCGACCCGCATGTCTGGATGGACCCAGAACTCTGGGCGTTGGTCGTTCGGAATGTGCAGACCGCCCTGACCGAAGCGCATCCCGATGCCGCCGATCAGTTCGCCGCCAATGCGCAGGCGCATCTTGAGGACTTGGCGCAACTGAAAGCCTATTCAGCCGACAGCCTCTCCAGCGTGCCTGCCGAGGCCCGCGTGCTGGTCACTGCCCATGATGCCTTTGGCTATTTTGGCCGCGAATACGGGTTTGAAGTGCTGGGCATCCAAGGCATCTCCACCCAGTCCGAAGCCGGTCTGGCCCGCGTGGCCGAATTGGTCGATCTCCTGGTCGACCGCAAGATCGGCGCGGTCTTTGTCGAAAGCTCGGTCACCGACCGAAATATCCGCGCTCTGATCGAAGGTGCCGCGGCCCAAGGTCACGAAGTCACCATCGGCGGCGAACTCTTCTCGGACGCGATGGGGCCGGATGGCAGCTATGAAGGGACTTATCTGGGCATGATCGACCACAACGTGACCACCATCGCCCGCGCGTTGGGTGCTGATGGTGTGCCCGCAACCGGCATGAATGGCAAACTGGGCGTGTCCGGATAATGCCGTTGACACTGGCCAGCCGCGACGGGGCCACCCCCGTCGCCGAAGATCTGACCCGTGCACCGCTGTCGGTGCGCGGTTTGACTGTTGCCTATGCCGAAAAACCGGCGGTATTTTCGGTGGATATGACCATCGCGCCGGGCCGGATGACGGCAATCATCGGCCCCAATGGTGCGGGCAAATCCACCTTGCTTAAGGCGTGCCTCGGTATCATCCCGCGCGTGTCGGGGCAGGTGCAGATTTTTGGTCAGTCACTGGAAGCGGCGCGCGGGCGGCTGGCTTACGTGCCGCAGCGCGCCTCGATTGACTGGGATTTCCCGGCGCGCGTGATCGATGTGGTGCTGATGGGCCTGTCGCGCGAATTGGGGCTGCTGCGCCGGGTGCGCGCCAGCCATCGCGACCGTGCCTTGGCCTGTCTCGATCGCGTGGGAATGCGAGACTTCGCCGAACGTCAAATCGGCCAGCTATCCGGCGGACAGCAGCAGCGCGTGTTCCTGGCCCGCGCCCTGGTCCAAGAGGCCGATCTTTACCTGCTCGACGAGCCTTTTGCCGGGGTGGATGCGGCGACCGAAAAGGCCATCATCTCGGTCTTGAAAGACCTGCGCGCGCAGGGGCGGACCGTGGTTGTGGTGCATCATGATCTGGCCACCGTGCCGGAGTATTTCGACGATGTGTTCCTGATCGCCACACGCAAGATCGCCGAAGGTTCGGTGGACACCACCTTCACCGCCGACAACCTGCAAACCGCCTATGGGGGTCGTCTCGCGATGGCGCAGCTCGACCGGGTGGCCGGGTAAGCGATGCTGTGGCATGCGCTAAGCCTTCAGCTGGGCTATAACGCCACGCTGGTCGCCATTGGCGCGACACTTCTGGGCCTGTCCTGCGGAGCTGCGGGGACCTTTCTGTTTTTGCGAAAACGTGCGCTGGTCAGCGATGCGATCTCTCATGCCACCCTGCCCGGGGTGGCGATCGCCTTTTTGGTGATGGTCGCGCTGGGCGGCGATGGGCGGTGGCTGCCGGGGCTTCTGATCGGATCGGCCCTGTCGGCCTGGGCGGGGCTTTGGGTGCTCAATCGCTTTGTCGCGCGCACACGCCTGTCGGAAGATGCTGCCATTGGCGCGGTGCTGTCGGTCTTCTTTGGCTTTGGCGTGGTGCTTCTGACTGTGATCCAAAGCCTTGGCACCGGGCGACAGGCGGGGTTGGAGGGGTTCCTTCTGGGCTCAACCGCCGGGATGCTCTATCAGGACGCGCTGATCATTGCAGGCGGTGGGGTGTTGACCCTGCTGGCGCTGCTGTTGATCCGCCGGCCGATGCTCGCTGTCAGCTTTGATCCTGACTACGCCGCCGCACGCGGTGTACCGGTGGCGCGTGTTGATATGGCGATGATGGTGCTGGTGATGTGTGTGACGGTGGTTGGTCTGAAGATCGTCGGGCTAATTCTGATTGTGGCACTTCTGATCATCCCCTCGGTCACGGCGCGGTTCTGGTCCGAGCAGGCCGACCGGGTCGTGCTGCTGGCTGCTGCGGCGGGAGGGCTGTCGGGCTATGTCGGGGCGGCGATCTCGGCCTCGGCGCCCAATCTGCCGACCGGGCCGATCATCGTGCTGGTCAGCTTTGCGCTATTTGTGCTGTCGTTGCTGCTGGCGCCAGGGCGCGGGGTTTTGGCCTCTGTCCTTGGGCAGATGGCCTTCCGGCGCGAGGTGCATCTGCGTCAGGGCCTGCTGGCGCTGGCCCAGAACCAGCCCGTTTATGAACCGCTGACCCGCCGTCTGCTGCGCCGGGCTGGCCTGACCCGCGCCGATGGTGTCGCGACAGAAGCCGGGCAGGCGCAGGCCGCCAAAGCCCTCCGGGATGAAGCGCGCTGGCAGATCGCCCGCGCCGATCCGGCCCATGACTCCATTGCTGTGCTTTACGATGGGCTCCGCGCCATCGAAACCGTGCTGACCCCCGACCAGATCGCCGAGATCGATCGCCGCATCGGCGCCCCGCAGGCGGTCACGCCATGAGCGGAGCGCTCTTTGTTCCGCTGTCACTGACGCCACTTTTGATTGGTGTTCTGGCCGCGATTGCTTGCGCGATACCGGGCAATTTTCTGGTGCTGCGGCGGCAGGCCCTGATTGGCGACGCCATCAGCCATGTGGTGCTGCCGGGGATCGTGGTGGCGTTCTTGCTGACCGGTCGTGTCGAAACCTTGCCCATGCTGCTGGGCGCGGCTGGAGCGGCTGTTCTGGCGGTGATCCTGATCGAGGCCGTGCGCCGCCTGGGCAATATCGAACCCGGCGCGGCGATGGGAGTGATCTTTACGGCCATGTTCGCAGGCGGTGTGTTGTTGTTGGAGCAATCGGACACCTCCAGTGTGCATCTGGATGTCGAACACGCACTTTACGGTAATCTTGAAAGCCTGATCTGGCTAGACGCGCGTGGCTGGGTTTCCCTTCTGGATCCAGAGGCCTTGGCCGGATTGCCGCCCGAACTCCTGCGTATCGCGGCGACATTGCTGGCGTTGTGCCTGCTGTGCTGGCTGTTCTGGCGCCCTTTGGCTCTGTCGACCTTTGACGAGGCCTTTGCCCGCACGCTGGGTCTGCCCGTGGGGTTGATCGGGCTGGGGCTGGTGATTGTTTCGGCCGGGGCGGCGGTGGCGGCGTTTGATGCGGTGGGCTCGATCATCGTGATCGCGATGTTCATCTGCCCGCCAGCCGCCGCGCGGATGATGACCAATAGGCTGGGTCATCAAGTCGCGTGGTCCGTTCTGTTCGCAACGCTTTCGGCTGTTCTGGGCTTTGTCTTTGCGGGCTATGGCCCGCTCTGGCTGGGCTTTGCCGATGCCGTCAGCGCCGCCGGCATGATCGCGACCATGTCCGGCATCATATTGGTGCTGGCCGCCAGCTTTGGCCCGTGTCGCCGTCGGGTCGGGGCACCGACCGCCTGAATCGTCACAAAAATGTCATGATGATGCTTTGGGTTTTGCGTGTTTGCGGACCCCCGCGTCGTAGAATTGCCCTCATTCGAGTGCTTCATCGGTCTGAGGTATCGGAGGCGAGAATGGGAACACCACACACGCCCCGGCAACAGAGCAGCGGTTGGATCGGATTGCAGGATCTGGACGTAGAGCCAACACCTGCCATTCGATCTGGCCTGCCGGGCGCCCGTCAACTTTTGGACTCGCTGATTGCGACATCCCGCGACTATCACCGTGCAAGCGGGGGGCATCTTTGCGTGTTTCGTGACCTGGCCGGGCTGTTTGTCACGGCGGCCTATGGGGTCACACTTAATCATGCGACCAGCGGTGGCCCGGATGGCTGGCTGGGGCAGGTGCCGGTCTATATCCGCGTGATCTCACCGGAAACCCGCAACCAAGCCATGCAGACCGAAGCGAAATCGCCGCAGGGGCATCTTTGCGTTGTGCGCATCTCCGATGCGATCGACATCGAAGCCAAGCTGTTTCCCGGCGCGTTTTCCCGGCAGGATCGGGTTGTTCAAAACACCGCGCAGGCGCCCTTGACCCTAGTCCGCGCGGGCTAAGCCCGCGCTGGCAGAATCACGCTGGATTATGCTAGGGATAGGGGTATGCACGCTCCTGACCCCAAGATAAGCGATACCCAGCCTGTTATTCGGCAGTTGGATGATGCTGCGATCAACCG
>JABSSB010000039.1 GCA_013214715.1 Paracoccaceae bacterium
GTCCTCTTTGGGCAAAGGTCTGGCTTCGGCCGCTTTGGGCGCATTGTTGCAAGCGCGGGGCTATTCTGTCCGCCTGCGCAAGCTTGACCCATATCTGAACGTCGACCCCGGCACGATGAGCCCTTTTGAACATGGCGAGGTTTTCGTCACCGATGATGGCGCTGAAACTGATCTGGATCTGGGCCATTACGAACGCTTCACCGGCGTGGCCGCGCGTAAGACCGACAGCGTCAGTTCGGGCCGGATTTACTCCAATGTGCTCGAAAAAGAACGCCGTGGCGACTACCTGGGCAAAACCATTCAGGTCATCCCGCATGTCACCAATGAGATCAAAGACTTCATCTCGATTGGTGAGGATGAGGTTGATTTCATGCTCTGCGAAATTGGCGGCACTGTGGGCGATATTGAAGGCCTGCCATTTTTCGAAGCCATCCGCCAGTTCAGCCAGGAGCGCCCCCGCGGGCAGTGCATTTTCATGCATCTGACCCTTCTGCCTTACATCAAGGCCAGCGGAGAGCTGAAAACCAAACCGACTCAGCATTCGGTGAAGGAACTACGGTCCATCGGCTTGGCGCCGGACATTCTGGTCTGCCGCTCGGAAGGCCCGATTCCGGAAAAGGAGCGGGCCAAGCTGGCGCTTTTCTGCAATGTTCGACCTGACAGCGTGATCGCGGCGCAGGATCTCAAATCGATCTACGAGGCGCCGCTCGCTTATCACCGCGAAGGACTGGATCAGGCGGTTCTGGACGCGTTTCAGATCACCCCGGCGCCGCGCCCGAAGATGGAACGGTGGGATGATGTGGCCGACAGGGTCTATAACCCGGAAGGTCAGGTCAACATCGCCATTGTTGGCAAATACACACAGCTGGAAGATGCTTATAAGTCGATCGCCGAGGCGCTGACCCACGGTGGCATGGCCAATCGCGTGAAGGTGAAGGTCGAATGGGTCGATGCCGAGATTTTTGACAAGGAAGACGCCGCACCGCATCTGGAAGGTTTCCATGCGATTCTGGTGCCCGGCGGCTTTGGCGAGCGCGGCACCGAAGGTAAGATAAAGGCGGCACAATTCGCCCGCGAACGCGGCGTGCCTTATCTGGGGATCTGCCTTGGCATGCAGATGGCCGTGATCGAAGCCGCACGCAACGTGGCCGGTATCGCCACGGCTGGGTCGGAAGAATTTGACCATGAAGCCGGCAAGAAACGGTTTGAGCCGGTGGTCTATCACCTCAAGGAATGGGTGCAGGGCAACCACAAGGTCGAACGCAAGGTTGGTGATGACAAAGGCGGCACCATGCGCCTTGGGGCCTATAACGCCACGCTCAGCGAAGGGTCCAAAGTTGCCGAGATTTACGGCACGACCCATATCGAGGAACGCCATCGTCATCGCTATGAGGTGGATATCAAATATCGCGACAAGCTGGAAAGCTGTGGACTGACGTTCTCGGGCATGTCCCCGGATGGGCGTCTGCCGGAAATCGTGGAATGGGCGGATCACCCGTGGTTCATCGGCGTTCAATTCCACCCCGAGCTGAAATCCAAACCCTTTGAGCCGCACCCGCTGTTCCGCGATTTCGTGCGCGCAGCCAAAGAGACCTCGCGGCTGGTGTGATCTTACATCCCGTGCGGGTTGAAAATCGGCCCGCAATAGCTCAGCTTAACGAGCAGCGCAGCCTGGGAGCCTTTCGGGACGCGTGGGGAGGACCAGCATGCCGTTGAAAAAATTCTTTGCGGCCTTTCGACCGCAAGAGCCTGACCCGGCCGTTGTCGATCCGGACGCCGAACTTGCGCTGGGCGCGCTTTTGGTGCGGGTGGCGCAGGCGGATCGGGAGTATCAGGCCGAAGAGATCGCCCTTATTGATCGGATATTGTGCAAACTCTACCAACATAACGCGATCGAAGCGGCCAAGGTGCGCGCCACGTGCGAAAAGCTGCACACGGCCGCGCCCGATACCGATACATTCGGCAAACTGATCCGCGAGACCACCGCGCTCGAAAAGCGGCGCAAGGCGTTGGACGCTCTGTGGGAGGTGGTTCTGGCCGACGGCTTGCAGCGCGAGGGCGAGGTGCGGATCGTGGAAGAAGCACGCATGGCGATGGGCCTGAACCTCAGCGATAGCGAAGCATCGCGTGCCAGGGCCGAAGCAATTTGGAAAAGTGAGGCAGAGTGATGCTGGGGAATTTGTTGAAATCGTTGCTGGAGCCAGAACCGCAACAGCTTGGTCCGCAGGATGCTCGATTGGCGCTGACGGCGCTCTTGGTGCGCATCGCGCGGTCCGACAATGACTATGCCCCGCAGGAAATGGCCCGTATCGACAAGATCACGGCGCAGCGCTATGGCCTGTCAGCTTTTGAGGCCGCCGCATTGAGGTCCAAGGCCGAAGCCATTGAGGCCGAGGCGCCCGATACCGTCCGCTTTACCCGTGCCATCAAGGATGCGGTGCCTTATGAAGATCGCAAGCAGGTCGTTTTGGCGGCCTGGACCGTTGTGTTGGCCGATGGCAACCGCGCGCAGGAAGAAGACGCGCTGATGCGCATGGTGGCCAGCCTGCTGGGCGTGTCGGATGTCGACAGCGCGATGATGCGCAAATCCGCCGAAGCGGGATGATCGCCACCCTTCCGATGTATGACTCGCCGCCTTTGCGGGCGGCGCATGATCGGCTTTGGGCAGCGATACGCGACACTCTGGGGCAGGGGCCCGCGGTGCTGACGCGCGGCGGGGATCTTTGGGATCTCTGGCAATCGCCCGATCTGCTTCTGGGGCAGACCTGCGGGATGCCCTATCGCAAAAAACTGCATGGTCATGTCACTTTGGTCGCGGCACCAGATCACGGGCTCGATGGTCTTTCGCCCGGCACCTATCACAGCGTCATCGTCAGCCGCGCCGATGATCCGAAGCCTTTGGCCGAGATGCAGGGCGCCCGGCTGGCGGTCAATGATGCGCTGTCGCAATCGGGCTGGTCCGCGCCGATGCGCTATCTTGAGGCATGGGGTCTGATCCCACAGGTGTTGCCTTTTACCGGTGCGCATGTCGCCTCGGCCCGCGCTGTGGTCGACGGGCGGGCCGATTTGGCTGGGCTGGATTGTGTGACCTGGAACATTCTTATGGAAACTGATCCCGCCCTGACGGCCAAACTGACGGTGCGGGACCGGACAGAGCCAAGCCCCGCCTTGCCCTTCATCACGGCCAAAACGCGCGACCCCGCGCCGTTGCAGGCGGCGCTTGGCCAAGCAATTGCCAGCCTCTCGCATGACGACCGCCAACAGCTTCGGTTGCAAGGCGTCATCCTGGTTCAGCCACAGGATTACTTGTCGGTCCCCGACCCGGTCACGGATGCTGCCGGTTTGAGCACCTGACACAGCGTCGCGCATCAAAAACAAGCACAAACCGGCGATTCCGCGTTGCATATTGGAGCAAAATGCGGGTTAGTGACGACCTGATACCGCAACCAAGCAGATGCCCGTGACAGACAAAACTCCGGTGATCCAGGTTTCCAACCTGCACAAAAGCTATGGGTCCCTTGATGTTCTCAAGGGCGTTGATATCACCGCCGGGCAGGGGGATGTGGTGTCCCTCATCGGATCTTCGGGATCAGGAAAATCCACGCTTCTGCGGTGTGTGAACTTGCTGGAAGACAGCCAGCAGGGTGACATCCGCTTCAAGGGTGAAGCCGTCACTTGGCGCGGAGACGGGCTGCACAGGCACCCGGCCGACCAGAAACAGGTCATCCGTATTCGAACGAACCTGTCGATGGTGTTTCAGCAATTCAACCTTTGGGCGCATATGACCATCCTGCAAAATGTTATGGAAGCGCCTGTGACCGTGCTGGGCCGCGACCCCAAAGAGGTCGAAGCCGCCGCGCACCGCTATCTTGAAAAGGTGGGCATCGGCGACAAGGCCGAAAATTACCCGGCTCAGCTGTCGGGCGGTCAGCAGCAGCGCGCCGCCATCGCGCGCGGGCTGTGCATGGAGCCTGAGGCGCTTCTGTTTGATGAGCCGACCTCGGCCCTTGACCCGGAACTGGAACAGGAAGTGGTCAAGGTGATCAAGGATCTGGCCTCTGAAGGGCGGACGATGCTGATCGTGACCCATGATATGAAACTGGCCTCGGATGTGTCTGATCACGTCGTGTTCCTGCATCAGGGCTTGATTGAAGAAGAGGGCGCGCCGGAACAGCTGTTCGGCCACCCGAAATCGGAACGACTGCGCGGGTTCTTGTCATCCACCCGCGCCGCGTAAGTTTAAACAAGGGAGAAATACCTATGAAAACTCTGATGCTGAGCGCCGCCGCGCTGGCCATGACGGCTTCGATCGGTTTTGCGCAAACCGTGCGCATGGGCACGGAGGGCGCCTACCCTCCGTATAACTTCATCAACGATGCCGGTGAGATCGACGGGTTTGAACGTGAAGTGGGCGATGAGCTGTGCGCGCGCGCCTCGCTGACCTGCGAATGGGTCAAGAATGACTGGGATTCGATCATCCCGAACCTCGTGTCGGGTAACTACGACACCATCATTGCGGGCATGTCGATCACCGCAGAACGCGATGAAGTCATTGATTTCACGCAGGATTACTACCCGCCCACCGCGTCGGCCTATGTGGCTGCGGCCGAAGGCGTTGATGTGACGGGCGGCGTTGTTGCCGCTCAGACCGCGACCATTCAGGCCGGCTATGTGGCCGAATCCGGTGCGACGCTGGTCGAATTTGCAACGCCCGAAGAAACCATCGCCGCCGTGCGCAATGGTGAAGCAGATGCCGTTCTGGCCGACCGCGATTACCTTGTGCCGCTGGTCGAAGCTTCGGGTGGTGAGCTTGTGTTTGTCGGCGATCCGGTGCCGCTCGGCGGTGGCGTGGGCATGGGCCTGCGTGAATCCGATGGCGAGCTGCGCGCCAAATTCGATGCTGCCATCACGTCGATGAAGGCGGATGGCACGCTGAACGCCATGCTTGACAAATGGTTCGGCGAAGGCACCGGCACCTACTAAATTCCCGTCGGGAGGCCCGCAAAGGGCCTCCCGCATCTGATTGACCGCGCGATGTTTTCCTACTGCACCGACCCTGACACGCTGGGCACCTTCCGGTGGTTTTCCTGCTACCTGACCACGGGTGTGCATATGTCATTTTACTGGGCCTTTCTGAAGGTCCTGGTGTTGTTGGCAATCACCGCGCCCGTGGCGCTGGCCTTTGGGTTTGGCGGAGCAATTGCCGCGCGCAGCCATGTCCTGCCGGTGTCGTGGCTGGGCAAAGGCTATATCGCGATCGTCCGGGGCGTTCCGGATATCGCCTTCTTCCTGTTCTTCGTGATCGCGCTCGATCAGGGGTTCGAGATGCTCAAGCATTGGGTGGTCTGCCCGGACTGGACCGATCCGATCCGGCAGGGGAATGATTTTCTGGTCTGTCCACAGGCGAAAGTGCCTTTGGGCACGGCTCCGGAATGGGTGCACCAGACCTATAGCTTCTTCATCGCTGTCATCACCTTTTCCATTGTGTTCGGAGCGTTCGCGGCCAATGTTCTCTTCGGCGCGATGCGCGCCGTGCCCCATGCGCAGATCGAAACCGCCGAAGCCTATGGCATGACGCGGCGCCAGACCTTCTGGCGCATTCTTGTGCCGCAGATGTGGGTTTATGCGCTGCCCGGCCTGTCAAACCTTTGGATGGTTTTGATCAAGGCCACGCCGCTTCTGTTTCTGCTGGGCGTCGAAGACATCGTCTATTGGGCGCGAGAGCTGGGCGGCACCAAGACCCCACGCTTCACCGATTACCCGCATCCCGACTGGCGCATGTGGTATTTCCTCGCGCTGCTGGTCTTCTACCTCGCCTTCACCCGCGTGTCTGAAATTGTGTTGGAACGGCTGATGCAGCGCCTGTCACACGGTCAGGCCACAACCGGCGGCGAAGCGCAGCGGAAGGCCGCTGCATGAGCTGTTGGGACGTCATTCAGGCCTATGGCCTGCGCTCGATCGGGTTTGGCGAACGGTTGCTGCCACGGTCGGATTTCACGCTCTGCGATCAGGTGGTGCTGATCGGGTCGGGCATGCTCTGGAACGTGTATTTCGCGATGATGGCGCTGTTTTTCGGGTTCTTTTTGGCGACGGGGCTGGCGGTGGCCAAAGCGTCCCGATCAAAAACCGCGCGCAAACCGGCCGAATGGTTCATCTTTGTCTTCCGGGGCTCGCCGCTTTTTATCCAGTTCTTCTTTGCCTATTTCTTCTTCCTAAACCTCAAGGGCGTAAATCCGTTCTTTGACCCGTTCACAGCGGCCTGGCTGGGGGCCTTGTTAGTGTTGATCTGCAACACCGCGGCCTATTCGGGAGAAATCTTTTATGGCGCTCTGCGGTCCATCCCGCGCGGAGATGTCGAGGCTGCCGATGCCTATGGCTTCACCGGCTGGCCGCGCTTTCGCAAGATCATCTGGCCCACCATGCTGCGCCTGGCCTGGCCCGCCTACACGAATGAGGCGATCTTTCTGTTCCACGCCACCACGCTGGTGTTCTTTTCAGGCTTCCCGGCCTGGCAACAGCGCGGTGACGCGCTTTATTACGCCAGCTATTTTGCCGACAAGACCTTCAATCCCTTCGTGCCCTATCCGATTTTGGCGGTCTATTTCATCCTGTTCACGCTGATAATTATCTGGCTTTTTGGCGTGATGAACCGCCGTCTGAACAAACATCTGCCGGCTGAGCGGCGCAAACCAATGAAGGTCCGCCCCAACCTGATCCGTTAAGGCGGAAGCGGGTCAGTTGACGCCCAATGTTTTGGCAATGAAAGTAGTCACACCAAGGCCGCGCTTATGCTTGATCGCGCCGACACAGGTCTCCAGAAACGCGGCGCGGTGGGCATCACCCTCCAAAGCGGCCTCATCCCCGTCGGGGGCCATGACACCAAAAGCACCGTGCCTTTGGCTCGCATCCGAAACACTTCACCTGCACTTTCGACCTGAAATTTGATGCCGGGACAGACATGAATGTCGCTCTCATCCCCCATTTCGACGCGGAATGTATCCCACGGTTTGGGGCCATTGCGGACATGGCGGCCGATGGTCTGCCCGCTGAAGGCCTTGGCCGCCTGCGCGTTGGCCTGAAAAAACCTGTCGCGCCTCAACCACGTCGTCCAGGCGCCGGGCCAATTCTACCATGAATGGGTTCATGCCTGCCGTGTATCCTATGACCACAACAACGATGTGTCGCGCTGACTAAAAAATTTGATCAAATGCCCCTTGGCTTTCCCTACCGAACAGGACTAGCCTGCCGCAGCCAAGCCGGAGAGCCCAATGGACCTGTCAGATTTCAGCACAATACGCATTGCCATGTCCGATCTGAATGGTCAGTGGCGTGCCAAGCGTGTGCCGGGTCTCTATGCCGGAAAATTGAGCGATGGCGCGGTGCGGATGCCTTATTCGGCGCTGAATGTTGATCTCTGGGGCGGCGATATCGACGACTCGCCTCTGGTGATGGAAAGCGGCGACAAGGATGGCGTTCTGCTTCCGACCGAACGAGGTGCCGTGCCGATGCCCTGGCTGGACCGGCCCTCTGCCCTTGTGCCGATGTGGATGTCGCATGAAGACGGCACACCTTATGATGGCGATCCAAGGCAAGCGCTGGCCCGTGTTCTGGCGGCTTATGCCGCGCGCGGCTGGCAGGTTTTTGCTGCGACTGAGCTTGAGTTTACCCTGATCGACGATAGCGGGCCGGCCCCGCGTCCGCCGATCAACCCGCTGACCGGGCGACGGGTCGAGGCCGAAGAGGTCCTGTCACTCAATGAAATGGATGCGTTCGACGGGTTCCTGACCGATCTCTACGATGGCTGTGCGGCCATGAACCTGCCGGCGCAGGCGACGATCTGCGAAATCGGCGTGGCTCAGTTCGAAACCAACCTGACCCATCAGGACGCGATGCGCTGTGCTGATGACACGCAGCTGTTCAAGACCTTGGTCCGCGGGCTGGCGCGCAAACACGGCTTTGCCGCAACCTTCATGGCCAAGCCATATCCGGATGATGCGGGCAACGGTCTGCACGTGCATTTTTCCGTTCTGGATCGCGACGGGCGCAACGTGTTCGACAATGGCGGGGAGGAGGGCACAGAAACCCTTTATCACGCCATCGGGGGTAGTCTTGCGGCGATGGCGGATTGCACGGCCATTTTCGCGCCGCACCCGAATTCCTATGACCGTTTGGTCCCGGGTCAGCATGCGCCCACCACCGTGTGTTGGGGCTATGACAACCGGACTGTTGCGCTGCGCGTGCCGGGTGGCGCGCCTGCTGCGCGGCGGATCGAACATCGCGTGGCCGGTGGGGATATTAACGCCTATCTTATGCTCACTGCGGTTCTGGGCGCCGCTCTGGTCGGTGTCGAAGACGCTATGGAACCGCCAGCTCCCCTGACCGGCAATGCTTATGAGGTCGACGGGCCGCAGCTTGCCCCGGATCTTGAGGCAGCCCTGCGTCGTTTTGAGAGCTCGGAGATCGTGGCGCGTATCTTCTCGCCCGAGCTGATCCGCAACTTTGCCATGACCAAGCGCCAGGAAATCCGCCGCTTTGCTGCGCTTGATCCCGCGCAACACTGGTTGCGACTGCTGGAAAGCGTGTAATCTGCTTGTGATCGCATTGGGCGATTGATAGGTTGGATTTGATCAAATTTTGGTGACGTATGAAAATTGGCATATTGCAGACCGGCCATGCCCCGGATGAACTGCGCCCAACCACCGGCGATTACGACACAATTTTTGCGGAGCTTCTGGCCGGGCACGGCTTTACCTTTGACGCTTATGATGTCGAAGCAGGCGAGGTGCCCGATGATCCAACCGCTGCCGATGGCTGGCTGATCACCGGATCGAAACACGGTGCTTATGAAGATCACCCATGGATCGCCCCGCTCGAAGGGCTGATCCGCGGCATTCACGCCCGCAAGATCCCGCTGATCGGTGTTTGTTTTGGCCACCAGATCATCGCGCAGGCATTGGGGGGCAAGGTCGAAAAATTCTCGGGCGGCTGGTCCATTGGTCCTGTCACCTATGATCTGGACGGGGAAAAGGCCAAGCTGATGGCCTGGCATCAGGATCAGGTCGTTGAAAAGCCGCAAGAGGCCCGGGTGATCGGATCGACCGATTTCTGCGCCAATGCCGCGCTGAGCTATGGCGATCATATCTGGACCATCCAGCCACATCCCGAATACGGGGCCGATTTTATTGGCGGTCTGATCCGCTATCGCGGCAAAGGTGTTGTCCCGCAGGGCCAGCTTGAGGAGGCCGAGGCCAACCTCAATGCACCGCTGGACCGCGATCCGGTCGTCGCGCGTATGGTTGCAGTCCTGAAGGGAGAGGCGTCATGAGCGAATGGATAGAAAATCTTCCCCAGGCGGCGCGCCAGTATCTGGATGGCAAACGTCTGGACGAGGTAGAATGCATCGTTGCAGATTTGCCCGGCATCGCGCGCGGCAAGGCTGTGCCGGCCTCGAAATTCGCTCGACAGGACTATTTTCACCTGCCCGACAGTATTTTCTACCAGACCATCACAGGCGGCTGGGGCGAAGCGGCGGGCGACGACGGTTTCATTGAAAAAGACATGATCCTGCGGCCCGACATGTCCACAGCGACAGCTGCGCCCTGGACGGGCGACTGGACGCTGCAGGTCATCCATGATTCCTATGATCGCGACGAAAAGCCGATTCCCTTCGCCCCGCGCAACGTTCTGAAACATGTTGTCAGCCTCTATGAGGCCGAAGGCTGGTCACCGGTTGTGGCGCCCGAGATGGAGTTCTTTCTGGTCGCGCGCAACATTGATCCCAAGGCCGAGATTGCGCCGATGATGGGCCGCTCGGGCCGCCCGGCGGCAGCCCGGCAGGCCTATTCGATGACGGCGGTGGATGAGTTTGGCCCCGTGATCGACGACATCTATGATTTCGCCGAAGCGCAGGGCTTCGAGATTGACGGCATCACCCAGGAAGGCGGAGCTGGGCAGTTGGAGATCAACCTGCTGCATGGCGATCCCGTCAAGCTCGCCGATGAGGTCTTCTACTTCAAACGCCTGATCCGCGAAGCGGCGCTACGCCATGATTGCTTTGCCACTTTCATGGCCAAGCCCATCGCGGATGAGCCCGGCAGCGCGATGCATATTCACCATTCGATCCTGAACTCTGAGACTGGCCAGAACATCTTTGCCGGGTCGGATGGGGAAGAAACCGCGCTTTTCCGGCATTTCATCGCCGGTCTGCAAAATCACCTGCCATCGGCCTTGGCGGTGATGGCGCCTTATGTGAACAGCTATCGCCGCTATGTGCGGGATCATGCGGCGCCAATCAATCTGGAATGGGCGCGGGACAATCGCACCACGGGCATTCGCGTGCCGCTGTCCTCGCCCAAATCGCGGCGGGTCGAGAACCGCATCGCGGGGATGGATTGCAACCCCTATCTGGGTATCGCGGCCTCGCTGGCCTGCGGCTATTTGGGCATGATGGAAGGCCGTGAACCGCGTGCCGAATTCAAAGGCGACGCCTATGAAGGCGACCCGGATATCCCGCAGATCATGGGCGAAGCGCTGGAGCTTTTTGATGGCGCCACCGCCCTGCATGAGGTGCTGGGCCCAGAGTTTGCCCGCGTCTATTCGATTGTGAAACGCGCCGAATACGAAGAATTCCTGCAAGTGATTTCTCCGTGGGAGCGTGAGCATCTGTTGCTCAACGTGTGATCACGGGTCACCAAGCCCGACACAATATTGAACGAGGACAGGATGGCCCTGAACCTGCTCTATGCCAATGACAAGCCCGGCCAATACCCGCATAGCTGGTATGCCGCCACGGCCAATGACCTGCCACCCTTTGCGCCGCTGGATGGGGATGCGCGCGCCGATGTCTGCATTGTCGGCGGTGGGTTTACGGGGCTGTCGGCGGCCTTGCATCTGGCCGAGGCAGGCGTGCGGGTGGTCCTGTTGGAAGCGCATCGCGTGGGCTTTGGGGCTTCGGGTCGCAACGGTGGACAACTTGGGTCGGGCCAGAGGCAGGATCAGGAAGTCCTCGAAAAGATGATGGGCCGCGACGCCGCGCGCAAGCTGTGGCAATTGGGCGAAGACAGCAAGGCGCTGGTCCGCGATCTGGTGGCGCGGCATGACATCGACTGCGACCTCAAACCCGGCGTTGCAGCCACCGCGTCGTCGGCAGAGGACGTCAAGGATCTGCACCAATATGCGGATCTTCTGCTGACCCAGTATCATTATGACCAGCTTGAAATCCTCGATGAAGAGGCCTGCTTCGCCCTGTGCCCGTCGCCGGATTACAGAGGTGGCTACATCGATCACGGGGCCGGGCATCTGCACCCGCTGAACCTGGCACTGGGTCTGGCCAAGGCCGCAGCAGCCGCTGGGGCCGTGATCCATGAGAATACCCGTGTGGACCGGATCGAGCCCGGCCAACCTGCGCGGATCGTTACCGACACTGGCACCGTCACCGCCGATACCTTGATTCTCGCCTGCAATGGCTATCTTGGCGGGTTGGAGCCCAAGGTCGCCGCTCGGGTGATGCCGATCAACAATTTCGTTCTGGCGACCGAACCTTTGGGCGACCGCGCAGGCGAGGTTCTAACCCGCGATGTCGCCATCGCAGATAGTCGCTTTGTCGTGAATTACTTCCGGCTCTCAGGTGACAAACGGTTGCTGTTTGGCGGTGGGGAGAGCTATGGCTACAAATTCCCCGAAGACATTGTGGGCACTGTGCGCAAACCGATGCTTGAGATTTTTCCCCATCTTGAAGATGTGCGTGTCGAATATGCTTGGGGCGGGACGCTGGCGATCACGATGAAACGCTTGCCCTATCTGGCCCGTATCGCACCGAACATCCTCAGCGCCTCGGGCTATTCCGGGCATGGCGTGGGTACGGCGACCCATGCCGGGCAATTGATGGCGTTGGCCATTCGTGGGCAAAGCGACGGGTTCGACACGATGGCGCGCTTGCCAATCTCGCCATTTCCGGGCGGTGCGGCGCTGCGGTCCCCACTTCTGGTGCTGGCCATGACATGGTACGCGATGCGGGACCGTCTGGGTCTATAAACTGCTGTTACTTTTCGATCACAGGCGGAACTGATTTCTGAAAAATCGACCGGCGTGGCAAGGTCACGACCCATACGGCGCTTGGCGGTGTCCGGCAAATAGTTTAAGTTGACTGGAAGTGGGAATTAAGGAAATCGAAATATGACGCTGCCGCCAAATGTCCACGACGCCGAGCCAATTCCAGCCGCCGCGCGCGAGGCTATTGATGCCCTGATGCAATCCGGGGACCTGTTCCGCTACACCGCGAAAGAAAACGCACCGGTTACCCTGCTGGAGCAGGAGTTCGCGCAGTTGCTGGGCGTGAAATACGCTTTGGCCGTGTCGTCCTGCTCCGCCGCGTTGTTCTTGTCTCTAAAGGCGCTGGGCCTGCCGCGGGACGCGCGGGTGTTGATCCCGGGTTTCACCTTTGCCGCTGTGCCGTCCTCGGTGGTGCATGCCGATTGCATCCCGGTCCTGTGTGAAGTGGGCGAGAATTACCGCGTGGATATGGTGGATTTCGAAGCCAAGCTTGACGATGTGCAGGCGGTGATCATCAGCCATATGCGGGGCCATACCTCGGACATGGATGCGATCATGGCGCTATGTGATGCGCGCGGCATCCCGGTGGTCGAAGATGCGGCGCATTCTCTGGGCACCACATGGAACGGCGAAAACATTGGCACGATCGGCAAGGTTGGCTGTTTCTCCTTCCAATCCTACAAGATGATCAATGCCGGTGAAGGCGGGATCATGATCACTGACGATGCTGACCTGATTGCGCGCGCGGTGATCATGTCGGGTGCTTACGAGCATAACTGGCAGAAACACGATGTATTGCATGATGCTTTCGCCAAATGGCAGAACCAGTTGCCGCTCTACAATTTGAGAATGTCAAACCTGTCGGCGGTTGTGATTCGTCCTCAGTTGCCAGAACTGGCGCGTCGGGTGCGCGATGGCCTTGTAAATCATGATTACGTGGCTGGCCGGCTTGAAACCTCGCCCTTTATCTCGGTCCCGGCTCCGCTGGGTCCGGAACGCCGCGCGCCGGATTCGATCCAATTTAACCTCGTGGACCTGAATGATGCGCAGGTCGATGCCTTTGCCAAGGCGGCCGAGTCCAAAGGGGTTAAGGTGCAGATCTTTGGTCGCTCCAGCGACAATGCGCGGGCGTTTTGGAACTGGCAGTTCCTGGGTGATATCCCCGAGCTGCCGCAGACCCGCGCCATGCTTATGCGCGCCTGCGATGTGCGTTTGCCCGTGCGCCTGACACGGCAGGAACTTGATATCATTGCCGATACCCTGCTCGACGCAATGTGCGAAGCCACCAGCGCCGTGGCCGCCTGATCCGTGTAACGCTCCCGTCCGGGACGCTTTGCCTGACGGCAAATTGTCCCGGTTGGGCCGGGCACGCGCCGCTGTCGCGGCGCGCGCGCAACGCAAAAAGCCTCGTCAATGGTGGCCGAAACCGGCCCACGCGCGGCTTCACATCCCCTTTACATCTTGAAACAGACTTTGAACCGGAGCTATCGGTCGCTTAGATCGTGGGTCGATACTTGCTAACTTGCGTGCGACACGCCCCGTCGGGCGGCGTCCGCCTTTGGAAGGAGAGACCTCTTGAAGCCGATCCCATTCGGACAGATCCCGCGCCCCACCGGTTGGGCCCGCGCCACTTTGGCGGCCCTAATGATTGGCACGATGACGCTGAGCACGACGTCTGTCGCGCTGGCCGAAGCGCGCCCCGATAGTCTTGCACCATTGGTGGATGATATCAGCGCCTCGGTCGTCAACATTACCACCTCAACCACAGTCGAAGGCCGCACCGGCCCCCAAGGCATCGTGCCCGAAGGTTCGCCCTTTGAAGATTTCTTCCGCGAATTCCGTGACCGTCAGGGCGAAGACGGGCAGCGCCCGCGCCGTTCCTCTGCACTGGGCTCGGGCTTTGTGATCTCTGAAGACGGGTTTGTTGTGACCAACAACCATGTGATTGAAGGTGCCGATGAAATCCTGATCGAGTTCTTCTCGGGCGAGGAATTGCCCGCCACCGTAGTCGGCACCGACCCGAAAACAGATATCGCCCTGCTGAAGGTCGATAGCCCCGAACCGCTGGAATTCGTCGAGTTCGGCAATAGCGACACCGCCAGTGTGGGCGATTGGGTCATGGCGATGGGCAACCCCCTGGGCCAGGGCTTTTCTGTCTCGGTCGGCATCGTGTCGGCCCGCAACCGTGCGCTATCTGGCAGCTATGACGATTACATCCAAACCGACGCGGCCATCAATCGCGGCAATTCGGGCGGGCCGCTGTTCAACATGGATGGTGACGTGATCGGCGTGAACACCGCGATCCTGTCGCCCAATGGCGGATCCATCGGGATCGGGTTTTCGATGGCCTCCAACGTGGTGGACAATGTGGTCGACCAACTGAAGGAATATGGCGAAACCCGCCGCGGCTGGTTGGGTGTGCGCATTCAGGATGTCACGGATGAAATCGCAGAATCAATCGGCTTGGCGACTGCCGAAGGCGCGATGATCACCGACGTGCCGGAAGGTCCGGCGCGGGAGGCTGGTCTGCTGGCCGGTGACGTGATCCTGAACTTTGACGGCTCGGATGTGGAAGACACCCGCGAGCTGGTACGCATCGTTGGCAATTCGCCGGTCGGCAAGGAAGTGCCAGTTGTGGTGTTCCGGGACGGCGGGGAAACCATGATCGATGTGATCTTGGGACGTCGTGAAGATGCCGAACGCACTGTGCCGGCGGCAATGGAAGCTCCGTCAGAGACTGAGCAGGGCTCTCATCTGGGGCTGACCGTCACCGTGCCGACCGAAGAAATGCGGACAGAGCTTGATCTGGGTGATGCACAGGGTCTTGTGATCACCGATGTCGACGAAAGCTCGGACGCATATGAAAAAGGTCTGCGTGCGGGCGATTTGATCACTGAGGTCGGCCAGCAGCAAGTTACGCAGGTCTCGGATTTCGAGGCCCGGATTGATGAGGCGGTCGAGGCAGGGCGCAAGTCACTGCTCTTGCTGATCCGTCGTGGTGGCGAGCCGCGCTTTGTCGCCCTGCCGCTGGGCGAGTAGGGCAGCCATATCATGACGCAACGACCCCGCCGCATATCATGCGGCGGGTTTTTTTATGCGCAGGACATCATGTCTGGACAGACGGCCAGAGACCATGCCATGCGCTCTGCCATGATCTTGATGATCAAGATCCCTGCGGCCCCGTGCGGGTTGCGAATTACCTGCCCGGCCTGACGCCTGACCGGTTGGGCCGGGGTTTTGCGCTCTTTTTCAAAGCTTTCCAATGGGGTCCCCATCATGACGTCTTCACGGACCATGCTGCACATGCTGTGTGGCAAAATCGCCGCTGGCAAAAGCACGCTGGCCGCAGAGCTGGCCCGCGCGCCAAAAACTGTTTTGGTGTCGGAAGATGCGTGGCTGGCTGCGCTTTATGCGGATGAGATGACAACCGGCGCCGATTACCTGCGCTGCGCGACCCGGTTGCGGAGCGCGATGTCGCCGCATGTCATGGCACTGCTGCAAACCGGCATCTCAGTTGTTTTGGATTTTCCAGCCAATACGGTCGAAAGCCGCGTCTGGATGCGTGACCTGATCACGCGCTCAGGTACCGATCACCGAATGCATGTTTTCGATCGGCCGGATTCCGTCTGTTTGGACCGGCTGAGGCAGCGCAATGCATCGGGCACGCATCCCTTCACGGTCAGCGAGCTGCAGTTTCAACGCTTTTCAGCATATTATCAGCCGCCTGGTCCAGACGAAGGCTTTCATCTTCTCCGCCATGGGGCGGATGATGCTTGAACATGAATGCGCCGTTAAAGCTGCGAGGGTTGGGCCACGGCGCGCAGGCCTTCGCGGTCGTGGATTTCCAGACCTCCGCGTGAGGCTGTCACCAGACCTTCCTTGCGCCAGCCCGAAATGGTCTTTGACACCGCTTCGCGGGTCGAGCCAACGAATTCCGCCAATTCGGCCTGCGACAGGCGCAGTTTGGGTTCGGGTTTGCCACCGCGCTGGCTGAGATAAAGCACCTTGCGCGCCAGCCGGGCGGACATCGGCAGGAAAACCTGCTCATTATATTGGCTACCCATCCAGCGCATCCGCGCTCCCGCAAGGTTGATCATGTCCACCGCAAGAGAGGGGTGTTTGCTGATTTCCTTCAGCACGTCTGAATTGCTGATCCGCAAAACCGCGCTGTCTTGGGTGGCTGTGGCCGTTGCGGTGCGCTCGCCGGGATCAAACAGGCAGATTTCCCCAAACAGATCGCCGGGGCGCATCATGTCGAGCGTTAGCTTGCGCCCATCGGCCGATATGATGCTGAATTCAATCTCACCTGTGGTGATTGCATAAAGCGCGTCTCCGACCTCGCCATGTTCGAACAAGACCTGACCATCTTCCAGCTTCATTGGGCGGGCCAGGGTTTGTAGCATCTGCCGCAGGCCTTCGGACGCTGCTGACAGGAAGCCTGCATTGGGCAGTTGGGTGTCGCTCATCACGCTCTCCTCTGCGGGCAACATAGCAAAAGGGTCAAATGCGGCAAGCCGTGGCGCGCGGACTGCGCAAGGTTATCGCAGAGGCGCTGACGGGCTGGGCGATCTTTCTGTCTGGCTTGGCAGGTCGACCAGGCGATCCAGCATATGTGAGATATCTTCGATCTCTTCGGCCAGCAGATGGGTGACGTCATGGGCGCGCTGCACCCGTCCGGTGACCCGCAATAACCGCCCGGCAATCACGGCGCGGCGGAAGCGTTCATAGATATTGCGCCAGACGATGACATTCACGATGCCGGTCTCATCCTCCAGCGTCAGAAAGATCACGCCTTTGGCCGTGCCGGGACGCTGGCGCAGGATGACCAGACCCGCCGCCATGACCCGCGCACCTTCAGGCGGCCGCGTGAT
>JABSSB010000004.1 GCA_013214715.1 Paracoccaceae bacterium
GCCGTTGTCGATGAGACGCCGGTGAAATTGCGGTTGAAATTGGTGATCAGAAGATCAGCCATCCAGTGCCAAAGCCTCGCATAGCTTGTCCATGATCCGATCCAATGCGGCCTGTTCCCGTTGCACCAACGACTGTGCCGCAGCTTGCGCAGACTGCAAAGCGTCTGATTGGTCCAGCCAGCGTCCCACCGCCGTTGCCACCGAAGCTGCATCAGCAGCCAAAACTGCCCCGCCGAGCTTGAGAAGTGGCTCATAAGTCTCAGAAAAGTTGAAGTAGTTCGGCCCTGTCACAATGGCAGCGCCCGCCTGAGCAGGCTCAATCGGATTATGCCCGCCCAAAGGTTGAAACGCCCCGGCCATAACAACAATCGGAGCCAGTGCATACCATGTGCCGGTCTCTCCCAACGTGTCGGCGAGATAGACCTGCTGCGCGCCAAAGGCGTCACCCTTGCTGCGCTGGGCAAATGTCAGGCCTGCATCGTGCAGCATCTGCGCGACAGCGTCACCCCGTTCGGGATGGCGCGGCACAAGCAGGCAACACAAGTCTGGATACTGTCGCAGCAGGGCCTGATGCGCGGCGATGATGACCTCTTCCTCTCCGGGATGGGTCGAGGAAGCGACCCAAACTGGCCGGTTGGACAATGCCTGCTGCATTTCATCCAACAGCGCCTGATCGACAGGCAATGGATCGGAACTGGCCTTCAGGTTCGATCCCACCGACAAACGGTTGTCATCGGCGCCCATCGACCTGAGCAAATCCGCGCTGCGTCGGTTCTGCGCCAGAAACAGGGAGAAATGGTCCAGCACAAACTGCGCCGTGTCCGGAAATTTGCGCCAATCCTGTGCCGATTTTTCCGACAGCCGGGCATTCAGCAGCGCCAGCGGCACATCCTGCGCGCATGCGGCCACAAGGATATTGGGCCACAGCTCACTTTCAACAAATATGCCGGCATTGGGACGCCAATGGGTGATGAACCGCTTGACTGCGGCGGGCGCGTCCAGCGGCGCAAACTGATGCTGCGTGCGCGGCGGCAGACGTTTGGCGACCAAACCTGCAGATGTTGCCGTGCCCGATGTGATCAGGAAATGCGCCTGCGGCAAACGACGCCCCAGATGTGTGATCAGCGTCAAAACAGACAAGGTTTCTCCAACAGAAGCGCCATGAAACCAGATGACCTGACCGACCGGACGGGCCAGTGAGGCATGACCATTCCGTTCTGCTTGCCGTTGCGGCGACACATTGGCGCGGGCCAGTTTGCGTGCTGAAGACCGATAGGCCAGCGGCGCAATCAGCGCCGTGACCAGTTTGTAACTGCGATACAGAAGGGTCGGCCCTTGGGCCTGCGGCGACATCAGCCGCCCGTATGGCTCATGTGGCGCGGCATTTGTCCGTCAAGCTTTTGGCGCGAGTAATCAAAATCATGCCCTTTGGGCTTGAGGTTGATGGCCGCCCGGATCGCCTCTTCCAGGGGTGCTTCGGTATCGGGATGGTCGCGCAAGGGCGCGCGCAGATCAGCCATGTCTTCCTGTCCCAGGCACATATACAGCTCGCCCGTGCAGGTGAGGCGGACGCGGTTGCAGCTTTCACAGAAATTATGGCTCAACGGCGTGATGAAGCCAATCTTCTGGCCCGTTTCCTCCAGCCGCACATAGCGCGCCGGGCCACCGGTGCGTTCGACCAGATCGGTCACGCTGTAATGGTTTTCATATTCGCGGCGCACATCCTTGAGCGACCAATACTGCCCCAACCGGTTTTCATTACCAATGTCGCCCATCGGCATGACCTCGATCCAGGTCAGGTCCATTCCCCGCTCAGCGCACCATTCCGTCATCGAGGGGAGTTCATCTTCATTGAACCCTTTGAGAGCCACAGCGTTCAGCTTGATCTTGAGACCCGCTTTCTGGGCGGCATCAATCCCGCGCAGCACCTGTGGCAGACGACCCCAACGCGTGATATCTGCAAATTTCTGTTCGTCCAGCGTATCGATAGAAATGTTCACGCGCCGCACACCCGCATCATAAAGCGGCTGGGCAAATCGTTCGAGCTGCGAGCCGTTTGTCGTCAGCGTCAATTCCTTGAGCGCACCGCTGTCAAGATGCCGGGTCATCGACTGGAAGAACCGCATGATGTCGCGCCGCACCAAAGGCTCTCCGCCTGTGATGCGGAGTTTTTGCACGCCAAGGTTCACAAAACTCGAGCACATCCGATCCAGCTCTTCCAGCGTCAACAGCTCTTTCTTGGGCAGAAAGGTCATGTTTTCCGACATGCAATAGACGCAGCGAAAATCGCAGCGGTCCGTGACAGAGACACGCAGATAGGTGATGGCGCGGGCGAACGGATCGATCAACGGTGCAGTCATGTAACCTAGGTAAATCGACAGGAACGCTCAGGCAAGGGGACAAGCTGTCTGATTGGGCCTTGCTCACAGCATTTTGGCGACGACATCCAGGCGGGTTTCGACCTCATCTGCCCATCGCATCCAGCCATTGGCCAGATCTGCGCTGATTGGAGACAGAACCTGCCGGGCTGATGCGGTTTTGGTTTCACTGCTGCCCAGATGCGGCGACAGACAATTGCGATCATCCGGCAAACCGCAGAACCCCAACAGGGCCGGAATCTGCGTTTCGGGGCTGGTCACAAAGTCGTGAAATTCTACCACGCGCAAGCGATCTGGTCCCCAACGCTCCTGCCAGAAAGAGATCAACGCATCGCAAAGCGTCAAGTAATGCAGAATATCAGCCCAATCATAAGCAAATCTATTGGAAGCACAGGAGAGGTGATGGCGGTAGAGAGACAATGCCACCGCCGCGCGCGGACGGCGCAGATAAATGACCCGCGCCTCGGGCATGGCCGCCAGCGCCGGCCCGATCCATCGCAGGTTCAAAGGCATCTTGTCGATCAACAGTGGCGCGTCCTGACGCAAAGGCTGCACCATCTCTCGATATGACGCGGCAATCCGGTTCAAAGCCGTCGGAGACAGGTCGTCAAACTCCGGCGCAATGGATTTGTAAAGTGCTGCAAGCTCTCCGGCATCATGCACCTGTGGATGGCGCGCCAGAGCCCGTGCCACCAGCGAACTGCCAGAGCGTGGCAAACCTGTGATGAACAGGGTTTGCGCGGGTTGTGCATCGGGCTGGGGCAGGGTGGCACAACGCGCCTGTATGGCAGCAAAGATCGCCGCATCCCTTGCCCTGTCATAGCGGCTGAGCGCCCGGTGGCAGGTATTGGCCATATCAAGATGGGCAAAGCCCGCCTCTCCATCTCCCTGATCCAACGCGACATTGCCGCGGGCAAATTCCAGGCATGTCCGCGCCGCTGCGGGCATGGGCAGGGCCGCTGCGGCGTCTAGTTGCGCGCGTGCATCCGGGTCTTGCGCCAGGTCGCCAAACTGCGCGAGATGCATCCAGGCATCCCCCGCTTCGGGGGCACGCTGCACCGTGTCGCGCCAGGCGGCGCAGGCCGCGGTAATGCGGCCCCGCTGCAAATGCAACTGTCCCAGAGCCAGCCCGGCGAACGGATATCCCTTGACCATCGCTTGCGCCAGAAGCGGTCGCGCATCGTCGGACCGGCCAGAGGCCGAAAGCGCCTGCCCCAACAGGGCCAGCGCATGACCGTCTTGTAAAACCGGCACGCCGTCGCGACGCAACAGGCGCACGGTTTTGTGGGGCAGGTCGCAGATCAAAAACGCTTCGGCCCCGAGCCGGATCAAATCCGGGTTCGGCAACCCAGACGTTAGCACCGGTGTCAGAAACTCTGCCACGGCTTGCCATTGGCCTTGAGCCGCGAGAGATTTGGCATGGCTTAGAAGCTGATCTGCGTTGCGTTGCGCGATCTGGCGAATGGCCCGCGACTGCGCGGCGGTGCTGCGTTGGTCTCGGTGCAGCAGTGCGATGGCTGACAAGGCGCCAACTGGATCCTTGCGTGATTGCTTCAACGCTCGATTTAAGCGCCTGGCCCCTTCTGCCGCCATTTCTGTCCCCCTCGCAACATGATCCAAACAGCTTAAGCGTGTCATGCTTTCCAGAAGATTAACGCGGCGCAGCTGGTTTTGTCGGGTCGCATCAGCCATGGAAATAACTCCCTTGTTAGCGATAACATTTCTTGTTATAGCCGGGCCAAATCCAGCCCAGCAGCGAGACGGGAGAGCTTTGGCAATGGCCTTGCATGACACAGTGGCACGGGTAACGGACCGGATCGTGGCACGCAGCGCGGCGTCCCGCGCGGCCTATCTGGAACGGATGCGCATCGCAGGGGACCGGGGCCCGGCGCGCGCGCATCTGAGCTGTTCGGGACAGGCCCATGCCTATGCCGCAGCGGGTGAAGATCAGGCCAAACTGGCAGAGGGCGTGGCGGGCAATCTGGGCATCGTGACAGCTTATAACGACATGCTGTCGGCGCATCAGCCCTTTGAACGCTACCCCACATTGATCCGGGACGCGATCCGTGCAAGCGGCGGAACGGCACAGGTTGCAGGTGGCGTGCCCGCCATGTGCGACGGGGTCACGCAAGGCGAAACGGGGATGGAGCTGAGCCTGTTTTCCCGCGACGTGATCGCCATGGCGACCGCCGTGGCAATGAGCCACAATGTTTTTGACGCTGCGGTCTATCTGGGCGTGTGCGACAAGATCGTGCCGGGTCTTGTGATTGGCGCACAGGCCTTTGGCCATGTGCCGACGATCTTTCTTCCGGCCGGGCCGATGGTGTCGGGCCTGCCCAATGACGAAAAGGCCAAGGTCCGCCAGAAATTCGCGGCAGGAGAGGTTGGGCGCGACGCGCTCATGAAGGCGGAAATGGCCGCTTATCACGGACCGGGCACCTGCACCTTCTATGGCACAGCCAATACCAATCAGATGCTGATGGAATTCATGGGTCTGCACCTGCCGGGGGCCAGTTTCGTGACGCCCAACACGCCTTTGCGTGATGCGCTGACCATCGAAGGCGCGCGCCGCGCGCTGGCGCTGTCGGCGCTGGGCAATACCTACACGCCGGTTTGCGATGTGCTGGATGAAAAAGCCTTTGTAAACGGCATTGTCGGGCTGAACGCCACGGGCGGATCAACCAATCTGCTGATCCATCTGGTCGCGATGGCGCGGGCAGGCGGTATTATTCTGGATTGGGAAGACTTTGCCGAGCTGAGCGATGTGACGCCGCTGCTGGCACGCGTCTATCCCAACGGGCTGGCCGATGTGAACCATTTCCATGCCGCCGGTGGGCTGGGCTATATGATCGGCGAATTGCTCGAGGCCGGGTTCTTGCATGCCGACACGCAGACCGTCGCGGGGCCGGGCCTGTCGCTTTATACCCAAGAGCCCAAACTGAAAGACGGCGCGCTGGTCTGGGAAGACGGCTCGGGTGAGACCCTCAACGATAAGATCCTGCGCCCGGCGGGCGACCCGTTCCAGCCCACAGGCGGTCTGAAGCGCCTGACCGGAACACTGGGGACCGGTGTCATGAAAGTTTCGGCTGTCGCATCCGAATTCCACGTCACCGAAGCGCCCGTGCGGGTGTTCCATGATCAGGACGCGGTCAAAGCTGCGTTCAAGGCCGGAGAATTCACCGACGATGTGATCCTCGTGGTGCGGTTTCAGGGGCCGAAATCCAATGGTATGCCTGAATTGCACTCTCTGACTCCGCTGCTGTCGATCCTGCAAGGGCGTGGGCAGCGTGTGGCGTTGGTGACCGATGGCCGCATGTCGGGCGCGTCGGGCAAGGTGCCCGCAGCGATCCATGTCTGCCCCGAAGCTTTGGATGGCGGGCCGATTGCATATCTGCAAGATGGCGATAGGGTGCGCGTAGATGCGGTGGCGGGCACGCTTGAAATCCTGACCGATGGCGTGATGGCGCGTGCGCCAGCCCAGCCCGATCTGACCGCCAATGAGGCTGGTTTGGGGCGCGAGCTGTTTGCCGCCTTCCGCCAGAATTGCAACGGGGCCACCGAAGGCGCCAGCGTCTTTGGAGTTTGACACATGATCACAGCCCGCGAAGCGTCGCGCCGGAACCGAGAGATTTGCGCGCTTGCGCCCATCATCCCTGTGATCGTTGTCGATGAGCTCGACCATGCGGTGCCGCTGGCCAAAGCGCTGGTCGCCGGTGGCCTGCCGGTTCTTGAGGTCACGTTACGCACGCCTGTCGCGCTGGATGCGATCCGTGCGATGAGTGAGGTCGACGGCGGTGTCGTTGGGGCAGGGACGCTGGTCACGCCCGACGATGTCCGCGCCGCGAAGGAGGCGGGCGCAAAATTCGGCGTGTCGCCCGGCGCAACCGATGCGTTGCTGGATGCTTGTGAGGCCGACGACCTACCACTTTTGCCCGGTGCGGCCACCGCGTCCGAGGCGATGCGCCTTCTGGCCCGGGGCTATGACATGCTGAAATTCTTCCCTGCCGAAGCTTCTGGCGGAGCGCCCGCATTGAAATCCATCGGCGCGCCGCTGCCGCAGATTTCTTTCTGCCCAACTGGCGGCGTGTCGCCCGAAAATGCCCACAGCTACCTGTCGCTGCCCAATGTGGTCTGCGCAGGCGGCAGCTGGGTGGTGCCCAAAGCCGCGATGCAGGCCGGGGATTGGGGCGAAATCGAACGGCTCGCCAAGGACGCCTCTCGGTTGAAGTGAAAAAGGTAAGGTAAACCTTAATGTGGTTTACCTTACTGATACCGACAGCGAATTAGTGTTAAGATTTCCCTTACGTCATGCATTTGGCAGGGGGAACTGCTGTGAACTGGAATCTATATATCAAGCTTTTCGTCGTTGGGATTATCTTTGTGACTGCTGCGGCGGCCTCGCCGGTCTTTGCAACCTGTGACGGGGCGGGGTCTTTGTGCACCACCACCCTCGCCAGCCTGAAGGCCAGTTAATAGTCCGACACCAAAAGATGCAGGGGGGCTTCGTCTTCCTGCACGTCGCTGAAACGCCCGATAGGGGCTTCGAACACATTGTCGGTCAGGTCATCATTGACGGTCGAGACCTCGACAATCAGCACATCGCCCTTTTCGGCCCAGAAGGCGTGCCAGTCTCCAGGATGCAGGGTCACCGACGCCCCGGGTTTCAGGCGCAACAGACCACCCGCGGGCAAGGTGACGGGGGTGGCATCGCTGAGAACGGTCACATCGCTGTCGCGATCGATGGAGCCATCGGGGTTTGAGGCAAACAGCTCGATCACCAGATCACCCCCGCCGCGATTGATGATGTCTTCGGATTTGATGTTGTGCCGATGCATCGGGCTGATTTGCTGGTCGCGCGAAATCATCACCTTCTCGGCATACAGCATCCCCCGCCCGGCGGCGAGGTCCGCGTGATCGCCATTGCGCGTGGTGAACAGGAATAGGCCCAGATCGTCGAACTTGCCTTGCCCATAATCCGTGATATCCCATCCCAGCCGCCGGTCGCGGATCATCGCGCCCTTCTTTGAGCGGATCTCATCCGGGCTCCAGTCGGCAAAGGGCGGCAGATGCACGCCGTGCGACGCGATGAAGACCGCGCTGTCGCGGATGATCTGGTTCACATCGGAACGGTTCATGTCAGCAATCCTTGCAGGTCTTCGGTCCAGGGCGGGTTGGCCCCGTCCCGTGATACGGTGATGGCCGAAGCCGCGGTGCCCAAAGACAGAAGCGCGGTGATCTGACCCTCGGTCCAATCATCCAGCCCGGCCTTATCCAGCAATCCCAGCTGTGCGGCGCGGGCCAGAACACCGGCATTGAATGTGTCGCCTGCGCCGACGGTATCGGCGACCTGAACGCGATGGCCGGGCACGGCAACCCGCAGCCCATTGCGATGCACGGCGCGGGCGCCCTCTGCGCCAAGCGTCAACAGGACAAGGCGCGGCCCGATCTCCAGCATGGCGTCGATCCCGGCCTCGGGCGTCGCATCAGGATAAAGCAGCGCCAGATCCTCATCCGACAATTTCACGATATCCGCTAGCGCGAGCATCGACTTTAATCGCGTGACGTAACCCTCTGCATCGGCTGCGAAACCGGGGCGCAGGTTAGGGTCCAGCATGGTCAGATGCGACGGCGCATGGTCGGCGGCATAGGCGGCCAAAGCATCCGCAACAGGCGGGTTGCACAGGGAAATGCCGCCAAAAAACAGCGCCTGCGCGTCGGCAGGGGGCGCGGGCAGATCGTCACGCTCCAACGACCGCAGGGCCGTGGCCTCATCGCGGAACTCATACACGGCCTGACCGTCTTGCAAGGTCACAACGGCCAGCGTCGTGGGCCGGTCCGACCGCACGGCGAGTGCGGTTGATACATGGCTTTCGGCCAGCGTTTTGTCGATTAACTGACCATAGCAATCCGAACTGATCCCGGTCAGCAGCGCAACCTCCTGATCCAGCCGCCCAAGCGCCAAAGCCGTGTTCAGAACCGCCCCACCCACAAAAGGTTTGGGGCGTCCGGCCTCGTCCGGGATCAGGTCAATAAGGGCTTCGCCGGCGCAAAGGATCATGGGGTGTTCCGTCAGTTTGGCGCGCGGAAAGTTTGACGCGTCTCAGGCTCAGGTATCCGCCGCTGATGCGTTGCTGTCAATTCGTAAATTACTGTGATTTATTGCGGGGCCGGAAAATGTGCCGTGCCAGATGCAGGGACGCCAGAACAATGAGGCCGCAGAGGGCCCATTTGCTGTAGAGCTCCATAGTGCCGTCGATCGGAACAACATGCGCCACCGTCAAAGCGGCGACCGCGATGCCCAACCCGCCATGCGCGCGTCGCCAGATCCGGGGCGGGATGTGCAAGCTGCGGTGCATCAGCCCGAAACCCGCCGCACCAAAGGCCAACCACATCGCCAGCACACCCCAGACCGAAAACCAGGTCGGCGCGCGAAAGAGCAGCGCATCAACCATGTCAGGCGGGCTGGTGACCCACAGGCCAATCACATGCAAAGCGATGCAACATGTCAAAGCGATGCCGCCCAACCGATGCACCCATCGCCAGCGCGGCGCGGCCAGTCCGGGCATCAGCCCAGCGGCCAAAAGCGGTTGCAGCAACAACAGACCCAGCCCCAAAATACCCGCAAACCCGGCCAGGATGTAAATGCCCTGCCGCCATGCCAACAAAGGGCTTTGCACAGCAATCACAAGTGGCCCAAGCCCTGCCAGCAGCACAATGGCCCAGATCAGGGCAGGCCGCAGTTTACCGTGCATGGGGTCAGGCGGGCTGAAGGACGAAATGCGCCTCAAGGCGGGTGTCGCGTGGGCTGTTCATCAAAGGGCGCAGGAAAACCGTCTGAAATTCGCCGCTGTCATAAGCCAGATGCCCATGCGCCTGTCCAAAGGCAGGCACGATCTGCGGCATTTCCAGGCGGAACACGCCATTGGCATCGGTCAGCGTGGCCCCGTGGCTTTGCGGGTCGCGTTCATGGCCTTCGGTTGTATGGGCCCAGATCTGGATACGCTGGCCGGGCAGGGGGGCGCCGTCGCCCGCACGGCGCACGGTGCCGGTCATCCAGAACCCACCCCCGCCGATGCGCTGCACAATCGGTGCGCCGGGGCGGTAGTTGTTGGCGCCACCGCGCATGGTTGGTGTTGCCGCGACGCCCGCAGCCCGTGCTGGTGTCATCAAGCCCGACGACCCGGCGACAAAGACGGCCCCGCCTGCGGCAATCAATCCCCGGCGTGTGAACTGTGATGCTGACATGGTCTCTCTGCTCGCCCAAAAGAATGGTCCTAGGGGAAACGATAGTCTGCGACAGGCCGGGAACCAAGCCAGCCTCGCCATGCGACACCGCGCCAAAGCCCACAATCACGTGAGCCCGGCGCAGGTCTGGTCAGATCAATTGGCGGCGCGTTGTTCGGCCACGATGGCTGCCATACGATCGGCAGGCAGGAAACCGCGCAGCAGCGAATCGCCCAGAACAAAGGTCGGTGTGCCCGAGATGTTCAGCCGCTGCGCCAGATCACGGGTGGCGCGCAGCTCGGCGCTGACCTCATCGCTGTCCATCTGCGCCAGGATCGCCTCGGCATCGAGATCAAGGCCTTCGGCAATCCGGCCGAGCGCGACATCCGTCGGCTCTCCCGAAAAAGCAATCAGGGCATCGTGCACCTGCTTATAGGCCTCATCGCCCGCAACCTGCCGCGTGGCCACGGCGAAGCGGGACGAAATCACCGAAGCCTCACCTAAAATCGGAAATTCTTTGACGATCAGACGGATATTCCCGTCCGAGGCCAGCAATTTGTCCAATTCCGGAACTGCGCGACGGCAAAAGCCGCAGCGATAATCCAGAAATTCCACCAAAGTCACGTCACCTTCGGGATTGCCGCCAACCCAGGAATAGCCATCGTTGAAAATCTCGTCGGCATAGGCGGCGACCAGCGCGATGTCATCGGCGGCCTCCTGCGCGGCCTGACGCTGTTCATAGATTTCGACGGCCTCGAAAATCACTTCGGGATTGTCGAGAAGATAGGCCCGCACTTCGGCGCGGAAGGCCTCACGCTCGGCTTCGGTCAGGTCATCAAGATCTGCGGCCTGGGCCGTTGCGGTGGTCAGGCCCAGTATGGCGGCCAGGCACAGGGCAAAATGTCGGATCATGGTGAAGTCCTTCTAGAGTTCGAAATCTCGGGGGGGATCATGTCTTGGGCGCGCATCCACGCGGCCGAGCCGCGCGGCAACACTTGCAAGGCGCGGCGGGCGTGGCGAGCGGCTTCGCGGGGGTTGCCGCTCAGCGCCATGCGCTCGGCCGTGGTCAGGGCGGCCATACCTTCTTCGCCGGTGGCAGCATAGGCGCGGGCCAGATCGACCAAGATGCGGATGTCGCGCGCATCTCGTGCCCGAGCCTGTGCCAACATGTCGCGCGCGTCTTCCGGGCGGTCCAATGCCAGCAACACCCGGCCATATCCGCCGAGGATCAGCGGGTTGGTGGGGGCCGCGGCCTGCGCCGCGCCATAGGCGTCCAGCGCGGCCTGCCATTGGCGGTTCTCCATCATGATCTGGCCCATCAGATCAAGATAAAAGGGATCGTCGGGTCGCGCGTCCAGTGCGGACTGCATATATCGGCGCGCCGGGGCAAGCTGGTTCTGGCGGTGATAGGCGACGGCCTTGCGCATCAGGGTGATGTCGGTTTCAGGTTCGTTTTCCAGTCTTTGCAGCGTCCATTTCGGGCTGCGCAAAAAGGCGGACAGCTTGCCCTGCACACGTTCCAGCCAATAGATATCCTCGGCGCTGGCCTCACCGATCGCGCCATAGCGCGCGACATAATCCTTGGCCGCGCGGATCCGCTCGGAAAACAGCGGGTGCGACTGCATGTACGGATCACGATTGGCAAGCGACAGGTAATCCTGCCCGGTAAAGCGCGAATGCACATCGACCATGCCTTGCGGGTTCACGCCCGCCGTGGTCATGAAAGACAGGGCCGAGCGGTCCGCAGCACTTTCTTCGGCGCGGCTATGGGACAGAAAGCCCCGCATCGCAGCCGCCTGGCCCCCGGCGATCAGGCCGGTCGCGGCCTCGCCAGATCCCGCTGCCGCAGCCAGAACCCCCAGCACCATAGCCAGCCCTGATTGCATATTGGCGTTGCGCATGTTGGCCGCGCGGCGGGCCAGATGCCCATTGGCGATATGCGCCGCTTCATGGGCGATGACGGCCTGCAACATCTCAGGCGTTTTAACCTCAAGGATCAGACCGTAATTCAGAAAAATGGTGCGGTTGTCGATGACAAAGGCGTTGAAGCCGCTTTCATTTACAACAAGGATTTTCACCCGTGCCGGGTTCAGTCCGGCCGCCCGCAACAAAGGCGCGGCCAACCGTGTCAGCCCGTATTCGATATCTGCATCGCGCAGCAGCCCGATGGCGCGGGCGGGCTGTGCAGACAGGCAGACCACCAGCGCAAGCGCCAGCGCCGCCACAACGGGTCGAAGCGTGTGCAGCATGGCCAGACCATGCGCAGCGAAACCCTCAAAATGCAACCCGCCCCGCTGCTCGCTTCGGCACGATCCCGCAGAGTTGATTGCCCCAGCGCGACCAAAGCGTTAAACCGCGCGTCATGGTTGTCGGAAACGCTCTGACGCGCGCATTTGTGAAGAGGAAGGCACAGATATGGCGATTGGTTCCACCGTCCTGACCTGGTTCGAAGGCAGTTGGCACGAGGGGAACATCCCCGTCATCCGCGCCGCAGACCATGTGGCGTGGCTGGGCAGCCAGGTGTTTGATGGCGCCCGCCGGTTTGAAGGAGTGATGCCCGATCTTGAGCTGCATTGCGCCCGCATCGTCCGCTCGGCTGAGACGATGGGCATGGTGCCCGCCATGACCGCCGAGGAGATCGAGGCGCTGGCCCGCGAAGGCGCGGCCAAGATTGATGCCGGGCAGGATCTTTATATTCGCCCGATGATGTGGTCTTGCGACGGCTCTCCGGGCTTGATCGATCTTGACCCAAGCTCAACCGCGTTCTGCCTCTGCCTGGAAAGCTATGCGATGCCGCAGCCGGGCGGGTTTTCGCTGACCCTGGCGCCCTTCAGCCGCCCGCGTCAGGACATGGCTCTGACGGAGGCGAAGGCCGGATCTCTTTATCCCAATAACGGGCGTATCATGGCCTGGGCGCGGGCGCGCGGGTTTTCCAATGCGCTCTCCTGCGACATTGATGGCTATGTGGCGGAAACGGCCTCGACCAATGTGTTCATGGTGCGCGATGGGGTGGTGTTTACGCCGGTGCCGAATGGCTGTTTTCTCAACGGGTTGACGCGCCAGCGGGTGATCGCGCTGCTGCGCGCTGATGGGGTGGAGGTTGTGGAAACGCAACTTCGGCCGGAAGAGTTCGACACAGCCGATGAAATCTTTGTGACCGGAAATATTGCCAAGGTCATGCCCGTGTCGAAATTCCAGGACAGAACGATGGGACCGGGGCCGGTCACAAGCCGGGCGCGCGCGCTGTATTGGGCCTATGCCCATGACCGTGATCGCGCAGCGGCCTGATAAGCGCCCCTGAAACCGGGATGAGGTATGCGATGCGCGCCTGTCTGGCAGCGGTGATGATCTGGCTGGGCTGCGCCCTTGCGCCACTGGCGCAAGAGGCCACTGGGTTGGCTGTCGCGCAGCCCGACGGAAGCCAGATCCGCAATGCCGGTCTGCGCGATGTCGAAATTGCCCTCTCCCTCAGCGAGGCTGTGCCGTGGCGTGTCTTTACGCTCGACCAACCGCCGCGATTGGTGATGGATTTTCAGGAAGTAGACTGGCGCGTGCTGCGTCGCACGGACTTTCACCGCAGCGATCGTGTGCGTTTTGTCGAATATGGCGGTTATGTGCCGGGCTGGTCCCGCATGGTGGCGGAACTCGCCGCCCCCATGGCGATCGAGCAGGCCGGGATGCTGTCGGGCCAGGATGGTGCATCGCTGATCCTGCGGTTGACCCCGCAGGACCCTGCCGCATTTGCTGCGCAGGCTGGCGCCCCGAATGATCCGCGCTGGGATCTGCCGGAACCGGCCCTTTTGCCGCGCGGCCCGGCGCGGGGTCCAGACGCGCCGTTGCGTGTGGTGTTGGATCCGGGTCATGGCGGGATTGACCCCGGCGCACAGGCACCGGGGCTGAATGAGAAATCTGTCACGCTGGTGTTTGCCCGCGAATTGCGGCGCGAATTGATGGAAGCTGGCGGGTTTGAGGTCGTGCTGACCCGCGACGATGATCGCTTTGTCTCTCTCGACCGGCGCGTGGCGATGGCCCATCAGGCGGGGGCGGATGTGTTCATCTCGCTCCATGCCGATGCTCTGTCGCAGGGGATCGCCCATGGGGCAAGCGTGCATTTGCTGTCGGAAGAAGCCTCTGACGCCGCGTCCGAGCAACTGGCCCAACGCCATGACCGGGCCGATCTGCTGGCCGGGGTCGATCTGACGCTGGCCGATGACGAGATCACGCAGGTTCTGCTGGACATGGCACGGCGCGAAACCGAACCTCGGACCGAAGCGCTGGGCGCAGCCCTGATCGCCGCATTTGAAGGGGCCGAGAAGCAAATGATCACGCGTCCGCTGCGCCGGGCTAATTATTCTGTGCTGAAATCCGCCGATATTCCCAGCGTGCTGATCGAGCTTGGCTTCATGTCTTCGCCCAAAGATCTTGAGCGTCTTGTGGACCTTGACTGGCGCGCGGGCATGGCGCGGGCCATTCGCGTGGGTCTGGAAGACTGGCGGCGCGCCGATGCCGCCCTGCGACCCCTTGTCCGGCAATAGCGGTCTCTTTGACCCTGCCGGGCAGAGCCCTTATATTGCTCCCACCAAATAATCCGGGGAATCCTCACCTTGCTGCGTTTCGTTCTGGCCTTCCTTGGCGGCATCTTCAGCTTTACCACCCTTGCGGTGTTTATCGGCGTGCTCATGCTGGGTGGCGTGTTCTGGGCCTTTGCGCGCGATCTGCCAAGCCATGAGACGCTGTCGCAATACCAGCCGCCGACGATTTCGCGCATCTATTCCGGCGAAGGCCAACTGATCGACGAATTCGCCCGCGAGCGCCGCCTGTTCACACCCTCTGAGGAAATCCCCGATCTTGTCAAACAGGCGTTCATCTCGGCCGAGGACAAGAATTTCTACAACCACGCGGGATACGACCCGCGCGGCATTGCCGCGGCGTTGGTCGAAGCGGTGCAAACCCGCGGCGAAAGCCTGCGCGGTGCCTCGACCATTTCGCAGCAGGTGGTGAAGAACTTCCTGCTCGATGGCTCGCGCCAGGTGGAGCGCAAGATCAAGGAAATCATCCTGTCGGCGCGGATGGAAAGCATCCTGACCAAGGAACAGATCCTCGAACTCTATATGAACGAGATTTTCCTGGGCCAGAATTCCTATGGCGTGGCGGCGGCTTCGCAGACCTATTTCAACAAGACGCTGGCCGATCTGGCCCCGCATGAGGCCGCGTTTCTGGCCTCTATGCCCAAGGCACCGTCGGATTATCACCCGGTGCGCCAGAAAGAGCGTCTGATGGCGCGGCGCAATTTCGTTCTGCGCGAGATGTATGAAAACGGCTATCTGACCAAACAGGCCTATGAATATGAGGTCGCGCAGCCGCTGCGCTCGGTCCAGAATGGGGATTTCGAAAGCTTCCGCACCGCGCTGCCACCGCGCGACTATTTCACCGATGAAATCCGCCGCCAGCTTTCGGTCGATTTTGGCGAAGGGGAATTCTTTACGGGTGGCTTCTCGGTCCGCGCCACGGTGGATGAGGACATGCAGGTCCAAGCCGCGCTGGCCCTGCAGACAGCGTTGGAGAAATACGACCGCTCGCGCGGGATCTGGCGCGGCACCGAAGAGGCGATCGCGCGCGAACTGCTGGCTTCTGAAGAGCAATGGCGCGAGGCGCTGCGCGATATCGAACTGGTGCGCGACGTTGAACTCGGCGGCAAATGGCACCCGGCAGTGGTGTTGAACGTGGCCGATCAATCCCTGACCGTCGGCATCGAAGATGAGGCAGAGCCCGGCACAGTCCCCCGCGCTGATATCAAATGGATGAAGGGCAATTTCTTCGACAATTTTGAGATTGGCGATGTCGTCCATGTGCGCCGCGCGGATGAGGGTGAACCCGGCCCCTGGTCACTGCGCCAAGTGCCCGAAGTGCAGGGCGCCTTTGCCGCGATGGACGTCAACACGGGCCGTGTGATCGCGATGCAGGGTGGCTTCAGCTATCAGGACAGTGTGTTCAATCGCGCCACGCAGGCGCAGCGTCAGCCCGGATCGTCCTTCAAACCCTTCGTCTATGCCGCTGCGCTGAACTCTGGGTATTCTCCGGCGACCATCGTGGTCGATGCGCCGATCGAGATTGACACCCCACAAGGGATGTGGCGGCCCAAGAACGCGTCGAACAAGTATTATGGCCCCACGCCATTGCGCACGGGGATTGAACGCTCGCGGAACCTGATGACCATCCGTCTGGCGCAAGAGGTGGGCATGCCCGTCGTGGCCGATTACGCCGAACGGTTTGGCGTCTATGACGAAATGGGCACGTTCCTTGCCAACTCGCTGGGGTCCGAAGAGACCACGCTTTACAAGATGATTTCGGCCTATGCGATGTTTGCCAATGGTGGCGAACGGGTTGAGCCGACGCTGGTCGACCGCATTCAGGACCGGTATGGCAAGACGATCTACCGCCATGACCAGCGGGTCTGCCTGGATTGTGATCAGCCCAACCTCGCACCCGGTCGGATGCCGCGCATCGTGACCAATCGCGAACAGGTGATGGATGCCATCACAGCCTATCAGCTGACATCGATGATGCAGGGGGTGGTGGATCGCGGCACGGCGTCGCGCACGGTGAACCTGCCTGTGCCTACGGCCGGCAAGACCGGCACCACCAATGACGCGCGCGATGTGTGGTTTGTGGGCTTTACCTCAAATATCGTGGCGGGCTGCTATATCGGCTATGACCTGCCGCAGCCTTTGGGCCGCGGCGCATCGGGCGGTGGCATGTGCGGCCCGGTGTTCAACAGCTTCATGGAAAAGGCGGTCGAAGAATATGGCGGGGGTCCCTTTGACGTGCCGCCCGGCGGCCATTTTATCAAGATTGACCGTTTCACCGGCGGTCGCCTGTCCGATGATGCGAGCGGTGATTATGTCGTGGCTGAATATTTCCGCGACGGGACCGACCCGATGTTCGGCATGGCCTTTGATGGCGGCTTTGCAATGGGGCAGGACCTGTTGCTGTTTGACGAAGTCACCACCAGCCCTGGCCGTCAGGTCCGCACCTCGACCGGTGGCACAGCCACCGTCGGCGGCGGGAATGCGAGCTTTGGACAGATCAGCTCTGGCGGGCTCTATTGACCCTTCAGAGCTGCCCGTCGGCTGTGCTGCGCGATTGGGTGAATGCGTTGGGCGCGGAAGCTCTGGATCGGATTGGTACGAGCCGCATGGCCTGCTGCTCCTGACCAAGTAACCCTTTGACCCGGCTCGTTGACCCGGCTAGGGGCGCGGTGTAAGACCCGAATTCAACTAAAAACCAGCAAGGATCATCCATGCGCGCCGAGACGCAGAACATCGTGACCGAGATCGAAAAATCGCTCGCCCTGCTGGCGCAGCGGATGGATTACGAGACCGCGCCGCATCGTATGGAAGAATTCAACGCCCGCGTCGAAGATCCGAGCCTTTGGGATGATCCGACCGCCGCGCAAAAGCTGATGCGTGAACGCCAGATGCTGATGGATCAAGTGGCGATGCATGACAGCATCAAGCAGGACCTGACCGACAATATAGACCTGATCGAACTGGGCGAGCTGGAAGAAGATGAGGAGGTCGTCGCCGAGGCCGAAGATGCTCTGAAAGCACTGGCCGAAAAGGCGGCACAGAAAGAGCTTGAGGCGCTTTTGAACGGCGAAGCCGACAGCAACGACACTTTCCTTGAAATCAATGCCGGCGCTGGCGGCACCGAAGCCTGCGACTGGGCCGCGATGCTGCAACGTATGTATATCCGCTGGGCCGAAAAGACCGGCTACAAAGTCGAGCTTCAGTCCGAAGAAGCCGGGTCTGAGGCCGGGATCAAATCCTGCTCCTACAAGATCTCCGGCCATAACGCCTATGGCTGGCTGAAATCCGAAAGCGGCGTGCATCGCCTGGTGCGCATCTCTCCCTTCGGCAAAGGCACGCGCGAGACATCCTTTGCGTCGGTCTGGGTCTATCCGGTGGTCGATGACAATATTGATATCGAGGTGAACCCGGCGGATATCCGCATCGACACCTACCGCTCCTCTGGTGCGGGCGGTCAGCACGTCAACACGACCGATTCTGCAGTGCGGATCACCCACCATCCTACCGGGATCGTGGTCACCAGCTCGGAAAAATCCCAGCACCAGAACCGCGACATTGCCATGAAAGCACTGAAATCGCGGCTCTATCAGATGGAACTGGACCGTCGCAACGCGGCCATCAACGAAGCCCATGAAAACAAGGGCTCGGCCGGGTGGGGCAACCAGATACGGTCTTACGTCTTGCAGCCCTATCAAATGGTCAAAGACCTGCGGACCGAGCATGAGACCTCGGACACCAAAGGCGTGCTGGATGGCGATCTTGATGCCTTCATGGCGGCCACGCTGGCGATGGACGTGGCGGGAAAAAGCCGCGCGGATGCGCAGGCAGAGTAAGCCGGAACCGTTTGGTCCACCTGCCGTAAAATAAAATTATTACGCTGCGCTGTGCGCAGCAGCAAGATATAGGTTTTGACAGATCGAAGCCGTGACCAAAATGATTAACGTCCGCCTCCGTGTGTTAATGAATATGGAGCGTGGGTCATGCCTGTAAAATTCAATGCAACGGTCGATGGTGTAAATGATGTGCCTCGGCCGAGCGGTAGCAGCTCTGTCGATTTCGACGACGGTCGGATCAATTATTACTCTGCTTTTGAAGACAGTGACGACCTTGTCGCGAGGTTTCGGTTGGAAGGTGCAGACTGGAAGATAAGACTCTTTCGCGTTTCGGCGGATGAAAACCAGGGTTTTACCAATACCACGATCATTAAGGACCAGGACAACGCGAGCGGTCGGCGGATTGATTTCTTGTCTTTGGGAGAGAATTCGGAGGTCGATCTGAAGTCGACCCGCGTCCAATACATTGAAGGTTGGGAGGGTACAGAGCACGATATCTCGCTCGGTTCTGAATTCACCAACTACATCAATCTGGGCGCTGCGACGAACCGCGTTACGGTGGGAACCGGCGACGTGGGCAACGTATCTATCTATGACGGGCGGCTGATCCTGAAGATCGATCAAGGTGGATCGGTCAAATTCGTTGATGGCGATGACAAGAACGACATTGTTAATTTGTCGCAGGGCCGCATCGATGCGTTGCGGCTTTCAGAAGGCGCGGACAAAGTCACTGTCTCATCCACGGGGCGGATTGACTATGTAGAAGCGTTTAATGGGAAGAAAGACTTTATCCTGAGCGGGGAAGGCCGCATCGGCAAGATCGATACGGGCGATGGCAACAAGCTGACAACGGTCAAGTTGTCAAATAATGCCCGCATCAACAACCTAGAGAACTTTCAGGCGGGTCTTGATCTTGACCTGGCGGGCAATGCGCGAGTTGGAACACTGCGCTCCGGGGACACGACACGGGTCACGGATGTCGAGCTCAAAGGCAATGCGCAGATCGGTGCTATGGAGCACTACGATGGTGATTCCGACATTTCCATCAAAGGCAACGCGCGGATCAATTCGCTGAACGCTGGCGAAGGCGATATTAACATCACGGCAACCGGAAACGGCCGGATCGGGTCCACCCAACTTAACGAGGGCAACCATACCATCATTACGGATGATGGTTACTTTTCGATCATGGAAATCTGGCGTGGCAAGGTCGATCTGACGATCGGTCAAGGCGGCGCTGGAAGCATCCGGATCGACAGTGATGCGGTCAATTCTCACAAAGCCAAGTTCGACGGTTATGTAGAATCTCTGCACATCTCGGATCGCAATGATGATGACAGCGACGACCAGTCTATCAATCTTGTCATAGGACAGGAAGGTTCGGGAAAAATTGAAACAGGTAATGGCAATGACCGGGTCACGGTCAAAGGCTACGTGAACTTCCTCTCGACCCGTGACGGAGATGACCGGGTTGTCATCAACACCAATGAGGGTAGCGAACGCGTGAACCTTGGTGATGGGGACGACACAATCCTGGTCAGCAAGTTTGCAGGGGACCGTGGTATTTTGATCGCTGGTCGCGGGGGTAGCGACACAATCGACTTTTCACTTTATGGAAAATCGGCCGTTGTCTTTGATCTTGATACCGGTGGCGCCTACCCGAAATCCCGGTGCGAAGAATGGCAATCTTGAGACGCAGGCAACCGGCTATATCTTGGAAACCGGCGTGGACAACATCTTCGGCGCCAAGGGCAACGACCAGTTGACTGGCGATCAGAACGCGAACCTCCTTGCTGGCCGATTAGGGCGCGACCGTCTCGAAGGTCTGGGCGGCAACGATACGCTTGAAGGGGGTGGTGGCAACGATCGACTGATCGGTGGCGCGGGCCGCGACTTGCTGAAAGGCGGCGCTGGCGCAGATCGCTTCGAGTTTGCCAAGAAGGCTGGCATTGATCGGATTGAGGGCTTCAAGCAGGGAGAGGACAAACTGCGTATCCTCTCGGGCGATGAAAAGCTGGGCGATCTGGGGATCCAGACCAAAAACGGCAACCTTGTTGTGAACCATGACGGCGGGCAGGTCACCTTGCTAGGACAGGGCGGCATCACGTTGACCGTGGATGACGTCCTGTTTTCCTAAAACGGGATGAGGCTTTTCACCGGTCAGTGGCGGGGCTATCGTGGTCCTGCCACTTAAGACAAAGACCTGAATGCCTGTTTCATCCTTTCCAACAGCCACCCAGACTCTGGCTCAGCTTAAAGCTGGACGTCTGAGATCCGAAACACTGATGCAGGAGACATTGTCCTGCATCCAATCAATCAACCCTCAGGTCAATGCGATCGTCGCCCTGCGCGATAGCGATGCGCTTTTGGCTGAGGCGCGCGCCGCCGATGCCGTGGCGCCGCCGGATCGCGGGCCTTTGCATGGCCTGCCGCTGGCGGTCAAAGACCTTGTCGATGTAAAGGGTATGATCAACAGCAAAGGGTCTCCGCTTTTTGCTGATCATCGCCCCATGCAGGATGACCTAGTCGCCGCGCGGATGCGGGAGGCCGGGGCGATTTTCATCGGCAAGACCAATGTGCCCGAATTCGGCGTTGGCTCGCATACCTACAACCCGGTGCATGGGGCGACGCTCAACCCTTACGACCCCAGCCGCAGCTGTGGTGGGTCCTCCGGTGGGGCGGCGGTGGCTTTGGCGACGGGGATGGTGGCTTTGGCCGATGGGTCCGATGCGATGGGCAGCCTGCGCAACCCGGCGGCCTGGAACAATGTCTATGGGATGCGGCCCAGCTGGGGGCTGATCGCGCCGCAGCCCGCCGGTTGGAGTTTTGGTGGCCTCATGTCCACCGATGGTCCGATGGCCCGCAGCCCCGAAGATCTGTCGCTGCTGCTGGATGTGTTGGCCGGGCGCAGGCCCACAGGGCTGAAGCCGCAATCCGCCGCCCTGCGCATCGGCTGGCTGGGTGATTGGGGCGGGGCCTTCCCAACCGATCCGGAGATTCTGTCTTTGGGCCGCGCCGCGTTGGAGGTGTTCGAAAACCAAGGGCATCAGGTGGATGATTTGCCGCCGCCTTTCGATGCCGAAATGATGTGGCAGGCCTATACCGATCTGCGCGCCTGGCAAAAGCTGCCCGAATTCCTGCCGCTGGACCGCGACCATCTGAAACCGGCTGTGCAATGGGAACTGGATCACGGTTTGCAGCAATCCGGCACGCATTTGCACAAGATGAGCGAGGCGCGTCTGGCCTGGTTTGACGCGGCCATGGCGTTGTTTGATCGCTATGATGCGCTGGTGCTGCCGACCACGCAGGTCTGGCCATTCGCAGCCGAAATCGATTACCCGCGTGAGGTGCAGGGCCACGCGATGGACACCTATCACCGCTGGATGCAGAACATGGTGCCGGTAAGCCTGCTGGGCCTGCCCGCCGTGGCAATGCCCGCGGGCTTCGGGACTGCAGGCCTGCCGACCGGACTCCAGATCTTTGGCCCGCGCGGCGCCGATGCGCAGCTATTGGCGCTTGCGCAAGCCTATCATCAGGCGACAGACTGGCCGGGACAGCGACCGGGCCGGGTCTGACGATAGCCCGCCGCGCAAAAGGGAGAAGCCGATGCAGCGGGAACTGGAACATGGCGCGCCGGAGTTTCGCGCCGTCACGCGTCCGATCCTGACAGAAGCGCTGCAGCGCGGTTGGCAGGATTTCCGCCGCGCGCCCGGTCTTGGCCTTGCCTTTGCGGCGTTTTACGTGATCGCGGGCTGGATCATGACGCTGATCACGGTCTGGACGGAAAACAGTTTCTGGCTGGTTCTGGCGGCCATGGGCTTCCCGCTTCTGGGGCCGTTTGCTGCCGTGGGCCTCTATGAAACCTCGCGACGTCTGGAAGCCGGGGAACCTCTGAAAAGGCGTGAGATATTTGGCGTGCTGCTGCGTGAAACCGGGCGACAACTGCCGTCGATCTGCGCGATCATCGTGGTGGTCTTCATGTTCTGGTTCTTTTTGGGCCACATGATCTTTGCGCTGTTTCTGGGTCATTCCACGATGACCAATGTGATGACCTCGCTGGATGTGTTTGTGACCTCGGAAGGCATCCAGATGCTGCTGGTCGGCACGCTGGTGGGCGCCGCATTTGCTGTGCTGCTTTATATGATCACCGTTCTGGCACTTCCGATGCTGATGGACCGAGAGGTGGATTTCGTCACCGCCATGATCACCAGTTTCAGCTATGTCCAATCCAACCCGGTGCTCATGCTGGGATGGGGGCTTTGCATTGCGCTGATGGTCTTTGCCGCGTTGATCCCGTGGTTCTTGGGGCTTTTGGTGGTGCTTCCCTTGCTGGGGCATGCCACATGGCATTTATATCGGCTTTTGTCTGAAGACACGCCGGTTGCGGCGACCGCATGAGCGACCCCGCTATGCGTCGACGCGTATACTCATGGGGTTTTGCCTGCGTGCTGGCGCTCAGTGGCGCGGCGCCTGTGCCTGCGGACACCATCACCGCACAAGCCGCCGCTGCGGCAGAGGCTGCGGAGGCGGGCAATTACCCGCGCGCCTTCGAGCGGTTGCAAGAGGCCTATGAACTGCTTTGGGATGCGACGCCGCTCTACGCGAACAAGGCGTTGTTTGTAGAGGCCGCCGACGGTTATGGTTTATATACCGAGCGTGAGAGGGGGGCGGCCTTTGCCCCGGATGAGCCGCTCTTGCTGTATCTCGAACCGGTTGGCTTTGGGTACGGCGATGCCGGCACCGGCAGCTATGTGCTGGCCTTTGATGTCGATCTGACCTTGTTGACGGAAGATGGGCGCGAAGTGTTTTCCCGCGATGACTTTGCGTCTCTGGTCCGTCCGCTGCGCTATCGCAATCGCGAGTTTTTTGTGACCGTCAATCTCAGCTTCACAGGGCTGCCCGCCGGGGAGTACCGGATGCAGATGGTCCTGCGGGATCAGAATGCGGACAAGTCGATGCAGATCGAGTTGCCGTTCAGCATCCTCGACAGGACCTAAACCGCGCTCGCGGGTTCTGCCCCCAGGCGCACCAGCCGCGCCCGCAGGGCAGGGGCGGCGTCATCACCGCAATCCAGCGCATAGATATAGGCCTGGGTCAGGTAAAACTTTTCCGCATCCCGATCAGACGTCTGATCCGCAGCCTCGGCATAAAGGGCAACCAGCGCCGTGATGTCGCCCTTGGCATGGGCGGCCAACAGGCGCTGGTCAAGATCACCCATCAGGCCTGCATCCGTGCGGCGACCCATTGATGGAACAGATGCGTCGGCCCGTCCATCGCCGGTGAAAACCGCCCCCCGTCAAAACCGGGTGCGGCGCGCCCGCGCTGCATCCCTTCGACCACGAAGATGTCTTCGACAAACACCTCTTTCCATTGCGCGGCGTTCTTGGCGCGCAGATCATCGCTGGTGGCGTCGCTGGCGTAATAGAGGTTCACCCGCTCCTGCGTGCGGTCCTGACCTTGTGGCAAGAGCAGGATCGAAAAGGCGTGATCGCGATGCACACCCAACAGCACGTTTGGATAGGCTGCGATATATTCCGCCGCCGTGTCCCATTTGGCGCTGAGCCCGTCAAAATCGGCGAAGGTCCCGCCATCCTCACCGGTCAACTGGCGATAGACCAATGTCCCCTGACCCGAATGGTGATCCGGCGCCTCGATATGGTAATGGTCTTCCAGCCGGGAGTAAGAGTTCAAACCCGGATGCACCCAGGGCAGGTGATAGCTCTCGCAATAGTTTTCGACCGCCAGCTTCCAGTTGCAATTCACATCCAGCGTGAATTGGCTGTCCGGCCCGCCGTGATGCAAGGGCTGTTCGAACTCGGCCCAGCGGGCCAGCAGATCGGCATGGGAAACTTCAAAAGCGGGGGCCGTGCCGGACAGGTCGATCCAGACGATCCCGAACCAGATATGGCTGCGCACTTCGATCAGCCCCAGATCGTCGCGATCGATCCCTTCGGCTGTATTCTGCCCGGGCCCGCCCACATGCGGCGTGCTGACCAGACGGCCATCGGTGCCATAACACCAGCTGTGGTAAGGGCAGCGGATCGCGCCTTCGATCTTGCGCGGGGCGTCGACCAGGATCATGCCACGATGACGGCAGATGTTCTGAAAGACCCGCACAGCGCCCGCCCGATCCCGCAACACAAGCAGCGGCACACCGCAAAAGCTCAACGGTACGGCATCGCCGATCTCGGGCACATCAGCGCTGATCGCCAGCCCGGACCAGCCCGACATCAACACCTTGCGCATCTCGGCCTCATGCGTGGCGGGGTCCGTGTAATGGGCATTGGGCAGCCCGTTGGACGTGGTAATGTCCGGCCGGACCGAGGACAGATCGTGACTGGTATCGGGCATTTCCGGGCTCCTGTCAGAAACTCAGCCAAGCTTTAAACGCCACGCAAAGGGTCTGTCCGATCTGAATCCGACCTGAGTTTTCTGAAGGCGACCGGCGAGCCGCCCCTTTGATCATAACAATATACGTCACAAATTCGCCTTTTACGGGAACAGGGCGGGAATACCTTACTATCCTTTTTGGTAATTTTGACTACCGTTGTTACCGGAAAAACATGTTGTCTGCTCCGCCAGTGGCTCCGTCAGAGGGTCCGGCGGTATTTAGGGCCGCATCGTCATTTTAATTATACGGGGGTTTCTCCCTTCAGATCAAGGAGTTGGCGCCAGTGAATGGTGTTGTTCTGTGGACGGGTCAAGGCCAGGCATTGATCTGGTGCGAAGATCAGGGGCCTTTGGCGTTTTGCGAACTTGCGGAATTGCCCCGGGGCCAGACGCTGGGCTGCGGGGATTTGGTGCAGTTCAAAGCGTGTTTCCACGGAAAAATGCGCGTGGCATGCGATGTGCACAGAATTGAGGCAAACGCTGCCCCGTCTTTGGTCGACTACCTTCAATCGCGCAGCCAATCCGCCGTGCAAGCACGCGGTGCGGATATCATCCCGTTTGACCCGACCGCGGTGCGTTTCGGCCAAAAACCCGAAGATGATGGGCCCGCAGTGCAGGCCTTGTCTCTTTAGAACTGGGGTCAGGCGCCGCGCAACAGGGCGGCGACGCCGGTCCGGGCCACTTCTTCCAAACCCAGCGGGCGCATCAACTCGGCAAAGGCGTCGATCTTGTCCGGGGCGCCGGTGATTTCGAACACAAAGCTCGACAGGGTGCTGTCGACGACCTTGGCGCGGAAAATATCCGCCAGGCGCAGCGCTTCGACCCGTTTGTCGCCTTCGCCAACCACTTTCAGAATGGCCAGTTCGCGTTCGACTGCGTTGCCTTCGACGGTCAGGTCATGCACCTCATGCACCGGAACGATGCGCCAAAGCTGGGTTTTGATCTGTTCGATCACCTGCGGCGTGCCGGTGGTCACAACCGTGATACGCGAGCGGTGGCCTGTATGGTCCACCTCGGCCACGGTCAGGCTTTCGATATTATAGCCCCGGCCCGAAAACAGACCGATGACTCGCGCCAGCACGCCAGCCTCGTTGTCAACGACAACGGCGAGCGTATGACGCTCCTGAATGTCCGAAAAATTCGGGCGCAGGTTATAGGCGGAATGGCTGGTGGAGCCTTTTTGAATTTTCAGCGGCGACATTATCCTGTCCTTCTTCGTGCGGCGGTGCCGGTCGTCAGACCAGCACCGAGCCTTTCGCGTCGATCACGCCTTGTGTATCAGCTTCACCCAGTAGCATTTCATTATGCGCCTTGCCCGACGGGATCATGGGGAAGCAGTTTTCATGCTTTTCCACGAGACAGTCGAAAATGACCGGCCCATCGTAATTCAGCATCTCCATGATCGCGTCATCCAGATCATCGGGATTGTCGCAGTAGATGCCCTTGGCGCCAAAGGCTTCGGCCAGCTTGACGAAATCGGGCAGAGCTTCGGACCAGCTGTGCGAATAGCGTTCGCCATGCAGCAGCTCCTGCCACTGGCGGACCATGCCCAGACGTTCATTGTTCAGGATGAACTGTTTCACCGGCGCGCGATATTGCACCGCGGTGCCCATTTCCTGCATGTTCATCAGCCATGACGCTTCGCCGGCCACATTGATCACCAGCGCGTCCGGATGCGCGATCTGCACGCCGATGGAGGCGGGGAAGCCATAGCCCATCGTGCCCAGACCACCCGATGTCATCCACTGGTTCGGCTCCTCAAAGCCCAGGAACTGCGCCGCCCACATCTGGTGCTGGCCCACCTCGGTCGCGATATAGCGGTCCTTGCGATGCTTGGTCAGCTCTTCCAGGCGTTGCAGCGCGTATTGCGGCTTGATCGTCTTTTCCGACGGGGTGAAGGCCAGACAGTTGATCTTGCGCCAATCGGCAATCTGGCTGCGCCATGCCGTGACCGCGCCTACATCGGTCTTGCGCCCGCGCGATTTCCAGACCTTCAGAATGTCTTCCAGCACATGACCCACATCGCCCACGATCGGGATATCGGTCTTGATCACCTTGTTGATCGAGGACGGGTCAATATCGACATGCGCCTTGATCGAGCCCGGCGAAAACGCATCGATCCGCCCGGTGATCCGGTCGTCAAAGCGCGCGCCGATATTGATCATCAGATCGCAATCATGCATCGCCATATTGGCCTCATAAAGACCATGCATGCCCAGCATGCCCAGCCAATGCTCGCCAGACGCCGGATAGGCGCCCAGACCCATGAGGGTCGAGGTGATGGGGAAGCCGGTCGCCTCCACCAGTTCGCGCAGAAGCTGGCTGGCCGCCGGGCCGGAATTGATCACCCCGCCGCCGGTGTAAAACACGGGGCGCTTGGCCACTTCCATCGCCGCGACCAATTCGGTGATCGTCTCCAGATCGCCTTTGACTTTGGGCTGATAGGGCGAGGTTTTCGGCTGCGGCCGCGTATAGGTGCCGCTGGCAAACTGGACGTCCTTGGGAATGTCGACCAGCACCGGACCCGGACGGCCCGAGGTGGCGACATGGAACGCCTCATGGATCACGCCCGACAGCTGATCGGTGTCCTTGATCAGCCAGTTATGCTTGGTGCAGGGGCGGGTGATGCCCACGGTGTCGGCTTCCTGAAAGGCATCCGACCCGATCATGAAGGTCGGCACCTGACCCGTCAGCACGACAATCGGGATCGAATCCATCAGCGCATCGGTCAGGCCGGTCACCGCATTCGTGGCACCGGGACCAGAGGTCACCAGCACAACACCGGGTTTGCCGGTCGAGCGGGCATAGCCTTCGGCGGCATGCACCGCACCCTGTTCATGGCGCACCAGAATGTGACGAATGTCGTTTTGCTGGAACACCTCATCGTAAATCGGTAGCACCGCACCACCGGGATAGCCAAATACCGTGTCCACGCCCTGATCCTTCAGCGCCTGAACCACCATCTTTGCTCCGGTCATTTCGGTCATCGTCTCATGCTCCGTTTGCGCAACCCGTTCGCGCGTTCCAACCTGACAAAAAAAAGCCCCCGATCTGTGTCGAGGGCGCATGGGTTCCAATATGGTTTCCGTTACCGGCCCATGCGCTCCTTTCCTACGATTACGACTAGCGTTCTCATCGCGGGTCTCCGTTTCATCTTCGCGGAACATATGAGTGCTGCAGGGCGGCGTCAACCGCGAAAGATTTGGTGAAAATGAGGTTTCAGGCAAAAATTTTGTAATTTTCCTGCTGAAACCATCCGCTCACGCGCAATTTATCCCAAAAAAGATCAGCCTTTCTGACCTTCTGGGTGGCTCAAGGCTTGGCACCTGTGCCTTGCAACACGCCATGCTCCATCGCATAGCGGGTCAGCCCCGCGGTCGATGAGATGCCAAGCTTGCGTTTGATGTTCTTGCGATGGGTTTCGACCGTGCGCACCGAGATATCCAAGGCCAGCGCGACATCCTTGTTCGATTTACCCTGCGCCAGTTCCAGCAGAACGGTCTGTTCGCGCCCGGTCAGCGCCTCGCGCGCATTGTCCTGCTTGGGCTCCAGAGAGCCTTTGGCTCCGGTGCACAGATATCGCTCCCCCGCCATCACCCGGTCGATGGCGATCTTGATCTCATCGGTGGGCACATCCTTGAGGATATAGCCCATCGCCCCGTGACTGAGGGCAGAGGCGATATATTCCGGGCTGTCATGCATCGTCAGGATCAGGATGCGTGTGTCCGGCGCGCTTTCCAGGATCATTTCCGTCGCCGACAACCCGCCCAGCCCTGGCATGTTGAGGTCCATCAACACCACATCAGGCTGATCAGCACGGCAATGATCGACCGCTTTCAAGCCGTCCCCCAATGTGCCGACCACCGTGATGTCATCATAGCTTTCGAGGATAGACTGAATTCCTTCGGCAACCATTGGGTGGTCATCGACAATCAATACACGGATCTGGTCTATGGGTTCGGTCATTCAGCAGCTTTCGCGATCGGGGCAGGGCGATCGGGGGGCAGAAGGTGGCTCAGCGGCAGGCGCGCTTCGATCACTGTGCCGCTCTCGGGGGGCGCTACTGGCACAAGCCGCAACTGCCCGTCAAGTTGCTCCATCCGCTCCTGCATGTTGCGCAGGCCCAGACCTGGGCTACTGCGATCTCCGACAGGCAGGCCACGGCCATTATCTTCGATCCGCAGCGTGGCGCCGCCGGTATGGCCGCGCAGATCGATCCGCACGCGCGTCGCGCCGGAATGGCGCTCGATATTGGTCAGGGCCTCCTGCGCAATGCGATAGAGCGCGATCTTCGCCTCCTGATCCAGCCGATTGCGGAAGGGCACTGTGGTGAATTCGATATCCAGCCCGGTGCGCTCAGCGAATTCATCGATGAGTGTTTTCAGAGCAGGGCCAAGGCCCAGATCATCCAGCACGCCGGGGCGCAGATCGCGGCTGATCCGGCGCACCTCGGTGATGGCCTGCCCCAGATTTTCGATCCCGGCATCCAAGGCGCCCACAGCCTGATCTGTCTCGGACCGAGTCAGGCGGCGGCGGGCATTGTCCAGCGCATAGCGCACGCCCACAAGGATCTGGCTGATCCCGTCATGCAATTCCCGCGCCACGCGGCCGCGCTCTTCTTCATGCGCGTCGATCACCCGCTGCGCGAGCGCCTTCAGTTTGGCATCGGCCAGCCGTCTTTCGCGTAGGTTCAGGACCATGCCGCTTACAAAGACCAGCATCAAAGCCGCCAGCGTGATCCCGCCAATGGCCAGAAACGTCCTTTGAATGCGCGCCTGCACTTCGGCCCGCGCAGCCGCGACCGACGCGATGACGTCATCGATGAATACGCCCGTGCCCACCGCCCATTGCCAGGACGGAAAGGAGGTCACGTAGGTGATCATCTCTGCCTCTTCCCCGGTTGAGGGTTTGGGCCACAAATGCGTGTGATAGCCTGCTCCGCGCCGGGCGATGTCGATGAATTCATCCACCACGGGCGTTCCGGTGCTGTCGGTCAGCCCGCGCCAGTTCTGATTGATCATGTCCGTCTGGCGGGGCGAGACGAGGTTGGTCCCATCATAATCATAGACAAAGAAAAACCCTTCCTCGCCATAGATCATCGCGGACAGGATCTGTTTCACGCGATCCTTGGCCTCCTGATCGGTGGGAGAGGCGCTGCCATAGATGAAGTAGAACCCGTTGCGTGCCTGCGTGACGTAGTTGCGCAACTCGTCCTTCTTGGCTTCGATCAACTGGGTTTCAAGGGATTGGATTTCCCGTTCGGCCAGGGCGCGCGATTGCACGGCGACCACCACGGCAATGGCCGCGACGGCCAGAACCATCGGTACTGCCGCCAGCAGCAACAGTTTCTGCGCGTAATTCGGCGCAAACCTGTCGCGCCATGCCCTGCGGTCGAATCCCATGATCCCTATCCTGCGGCCCCGGCGCGTGGGTGCAAGGGCGAAGGCAAATAAAAACAACCTATAGTTGCTCATGCTACAGGGGGTTACACTAAAGAGGGAAAACCTGGTTCCGTTTTTTGCGGTTTGGTCCGAAAAACCAACCAGTCTACGTAGTACTAGGTATTTCCTTCCGTGGCCTCGTGGGTAACGTTCGGTCACCGAAATGATCCGCCTGCGGTCTCCGTGTGGCGTTTAGAGGGAGGGAAACTCGTATGGATCGTCGTTCTTTTCTAAAGGCATCTGCCCTGGGTGGGGGCGCCGCTGCTGCATCCACGCTGGCTGCTCCGGCCATCGCACAGGGTCAGCGTACCCTGACCATGGTCACCTCGTGGCCGCGCGGCTTTGCCGTTCTGGATGATGCTGCATCCTACTTTGAAACCATGGTCAGCGAAATGTCCGATGGTTCGCTGACCATCGACAAGAAAGCCCCGGGCGAACTGGTGGGCGCGCTGGAAGTGTTTGACGCCGTGTCCTCGGGCCAGGCAGACCTGTATCACTCGGCTGATTACTACTTCATCAACCAGCACCCGGCCTATGCCTATTTCACCGCTGTGCCCTTCGGCGGCACCGCACAGGAAGTGACCAACTGGTACTACCACGGCGGCGGCGAAGAGCTGCATGACGAACTGGGTCAGATCTTCAACCTCAAAGGTCTGCTGGCCGGTAACTCGGGCTCGCAGTCCGGTGGCTGGTTCCGCACCGAAATCAACTCGGCTGATGACTTCAACGGTCTGAAGTTCCGTATGCCCGGTCTGGGCGGCAAGGTGCTGGGCAAGCTGGGCGCCTCGGTTCAGAACATCCCCGGCGGTGAACTGTATCAGGCACTGTCCTCGGGTGCTCTGGACGGTCTGGAGTGGGTTGGCCCAATGGCTGACGAACGCGCCGGCTTCCAGGAAGTTGCCAAGGTCTACTACACCGCTGGCTTCCACGAGCCCGGCTCGGCGCTGGCTGCATCGGTCAACCTTGATGTGTGGAACGACCTGACCCCGCAGCAACAGGCGATCCTGCGCTATGCCTCGATGGCGACCACGCAGCTCCAGCTGTCGGAAACGCTGGCCAATAACGGTGCCGCTCTGGCCCGTCTGCAGGCTCAGGGCGTGAAAACGCTGCAGTTCTCGGATGATGTCTGGGATGCCTTCGGCCGCGCCTCGGCCGAGGTGATGGACGAAAACATGGGTGATGAGATCTTCGCCAAAACCCGCGCCTCTTTCGAAGAGTCGCTGGCAAACTCGGCTTCCTGGATCAACAAGTCGGACGGCTACTACGTGCAGCAGCGTGTCCGCGTGCTGGGCGGCTAAGCTGACCATTTGACAGGCGGCGGGCCGGGCACATGCCCCGGCCCGCCGTTTTCCGTATATAAGCGGATTGGGACGATTGAATTTCGACCGGGTCGGCAGCGGCTCGCGCGGGGGGACACATCATGCAGGACGAAGCGGCTTCAGGCGGCTTTTTCGCCGCATTGTTCGACGGGCTGATCTGGCTTGTCAGCAATATCGGCTTGGCCTTTTACAATTTCGGCTATGCGATCACGCACCCGCAGCTTTGGCTGGACTGGTCGGACAAAGAAGCGCTGATGCGCTTTGTGTATTATGGCGGCTCGGTGGAGTTCTTCTTTGTCGTCTTCACCGCCTTTCTGGTCCTGACCGCGCTGGGCCTGTGGCGTCATTCGATCATGTGGGGCAGCGTCCGGATCCTGGAAGGCTTTGCCAACACGGTCGGGCGCTTTTTCGCCTGGGCAGGGCTGATCATGGTGATCCAGCAGATCATCATCGTCTTCATGCAGCGGATCTTCACCCGGCCTGACATCTCGATTGGCTTCGGCATCCCGTTGCAATTCGACATCTCGTGGTTCGCCGAAGAGCTGAAGCTCTATAACGCGATGGTGGTGGCACTGTGCGCGGCTTACACCTTTGTGCAGGGCGGCCATGTGCGGGTCGATCTGGTCTATTCGGCGGTGCGCTTCCGCACCAAGAAAATCATCGATATGTGCGGTTCGCTTCTGTTCATGATGCCGATGGCCGTGATGACCTGGATGTATGGCTGGTATTTCCTCTGGCGTCACTTGATCGTGCCGAAGCCTTCGGCGTCGGACGCGTTGGACCGCCTTTTGATGAAATCCCGCGCGCTGCGCTGGAATGTCGAAACCATCGGCTTCAGCCCCAACGGCTTTACCGGCTATTTCCTATTCAAAATTCTGCTCAGCGCTTTCGCTGCGATGATCTTCCTGCAGGCGGTGGCGTTCTTCTACCGCTCGCTCATGGAATATATCGAAGGGCAGGAATCCGAGAACAAATACCTCGACCGCGACACGCTGGGCGAGGGCGAAGAAGCCTATGAAGGCGCGCATTAAGCGAGGGAACACAAGCTATGCTTTTCGGTCTTGATGGCGTCGAAATCGGCCTGATTATCGTCTTTTTCTGTCTCTTCGGAGGCATCTTGTCCGGCTTTCCGGTGGCCTTTGCCATCGGTGGGGCCGGGGTCATCTCCTTTGGGATCATCGCCGCGCTCGACAGCGCGGGGCTGCTGATCCATCAGGCAATCGACACCTCATCGCAAGTCTATCGCGATCTGGTCAATTCGGGGGTCAAACCTGACGCGGTATCCATCTTCCGATACCCCGACTTGCCAAGGATGGAGGAACCCGTCTTCCCGAAAGGCTGGGAAGTCGCGCTGGACCGCAACGTGTCTTTCATCGTGAACCGGATCAACGAACGGGTTCTGGCGGGTCAGTCCATCGAAACCCTGCTGGCGGTGCTGATGTTCGTCCTGATGGGCATCACGCTTGAGCGCTCGAAAATCGCCAATGACCTGCTGACCACGATGGCGCGCGTCTTCGGCCCGCTGCCGGGCGGTCTGGCCGTGTCGATCGTGGTTGTGGGCGCGTTTCTTGCGGCCTCGACCGGGATCGTGGGCGCCACCGTGGTGACGATGGGCTTGCTCGCGCTGCCAACGATGTTGCGGAACAACTACTCGCCGGAACTGGCGACGGGGGTCATTGCCGCTTCGGGCACGCTGGGGCAGATCATTCCGCCGTCCATCGTGATCGTTCTGCTTGGTACGCTTGCGGGGGATCTGTATTCCTCGGCGCAGGAAAGCCGCGCGCAGCTTGCGGGCTGTACCGACGCGCTAACCTATCTGGGGGAACCGGCGGTGGTCTCGGTTGGGACGCTGTTCCAGGCGGCGCTGGTGCCGGGGATCATGCTGGCCATGCTGTATGCCGGCTATGCCTTTGTCTATGCGGTGCTGAACCCGTCCAAGGCGCCCGCCGTGGAAATGGGTGAAACCAGTAATGAACCGGTCACCCGGTCGGAAGGTCTGACCTGGTTCCTCGGTGTGCCGATCGCGCTGATCGTGGGGGTCATCCTGCTGGGCAATGTCGGGATCATCGGCAGCCAAAACACGACGGTGTCCTCGTTCTCGGATATCGGTGAAGGCGCCTCGCTGCGCACCAACGTGTCCGAGGAATGTCAGGCCTCGATGATCGAATTGCACGGGCAAGAGGCGTGGGATACTGCCGTGGCCGAGCAGGAAGCCATCGAAGCCGCAGGCGGCGTGCAGCAGTCCGAGCGTCTGACGGATGAAGAAATCGCCGCTGCCGTGCAGGCCAAGATCGACAATGCCGCGCCGATTGGCACCGGGCTGGCGATCATCGCACTCCTGCTGGGGCTGACGCTGGCGCTGGGGCGCGGCGTGTCGCCCTCCAGCGATCCGAAACCGCTGATCATCGGGGCCTTTGGCCTGCTGGCGGCGCTTCTGATCGATGTGCTGTTCATTTCGGCCAACACGTCCTCGGGGGTCAGCTGGGTGATGCTGGCGCTTCCGATCGGTGTGGCGCTTTATGGCTGTAAGGAAGCCGCGATCCGTCTGACAAGGAATGAGCTTGTGCGCGTGGTCTTCCCGCCGCTGGTTCTGATCGTGGCGGTGCTCGGCTCTATCCTTGGTGGGATAACCAACCCGACCCCGGCGGCGGCGCTGGGCGCGGGTGGGGCGATCATGCTGGCGGCCTATCGCAAGCTGCAGGATCAGGGCAAAACCGGCGCAGTGATCCTGTGGTCCACCTTCGCGATCATCATCTGTATCCTCGTGGGCGTGAATTTCGATCTGCGCATCAACACCAGCAGTGTCAGCGCGGAAAGCTGGATCGCCTTCTTCGTCGCCTATGCCGCGTATCTCTACGCGCTCTTTGGTCTGCTCTTTGCCTGCTATGTGCTGTTCACGACCGGCGTGCTGAGCCCGGTGGTGCGGGAGACCGCCAAGGTGACCTCGATGGTGTTCACCATCCTGATCGGCTCGCAGCTGCTGAACCTTGTGGTGATCTCCTTCGGGGGCGAGCATTACATCCAGCAATTCCTCAAGAGCTTCGACAATGAATTCACGGTCTTCCTGATCGTGATGCTCGTGCTCTTCATTCTGGGCTTCGTGCTGGACTTCCTCGAGATCATCTACATCGTGATCCCGATTGTGGGGCCGGTGATCTATGGTGGATCGTTTGATCCGAAATGGGTCACGATCATGGTGGCGGTGAACTTGCAGACCTCGTTCCTGACACCGCCTTTCGGCTTTGCGCTTTTCTATCTGCGCGGAGTGGCCCCGAAAGAGGTCACGACAGGCCATATCTATCGCGGGATCATCCCCTTCGTGCTGATCCAGGTGGTGGGGCTGGCGCTGCTTTGGACCTTCCCGGGCATCGTGACCTTTGTCCCGGATCTGCTGGCGGGGTGATCCATACGTCCGAAGTCTGATACTGCCCCGCCGCTTTCTGCGGCGGGGTTTGTCGTTTCCGAGCCCCTTGCCCAAACGCGCCCGCATCGGCAAAACTGACCCTAATGGGGGCAATTCGTGGCAAAATGCTGCCCCCGAGGCCTTTGGAGGGACGCGCCATGGCATCCAAGACCGACGACAGCAGCCAATCGCAAAACCTGGCCCCCAAGCCGGGTGCGCAGATCACCGTCAACACGATCACATCGCAGGATATCCGGGACGCGCTCACCGCAGGGTTCGCCGATTTCCTGGCCCACCCTGTGATGAGCGGGTTTTTCGGTCTGTTCTACGCCGTGTTCGGGCTGCTGTTCATGTATGTTCTGCTGGTGCTGGGCCATGTCTGGATGATCATCCCGGTCACAATCGGTTTCCCGCTTGTGGCGCCTTTTGCCGCCGCCGGCCTTTACGAAATGTCGCGCCGGATGCAGGCGGGGCAGGGTTTTACATGGTCCGATATCCTCACCGTCGTGGCGCAGCAGCGCAAACGCGAAATGGGCTGGATGGCCTTTGTGACATTGTTCATCTTCTGGGTCTGGTTCTACCAGTTCCGCACGGTGCTGGTGATCGTGTTGCAGGATGCGTCCTTCTCGGATCTCGACGGGTTCCTCATGACGGTCTTCTTCACGCCCGAAGGCTGGACCTTCCTGGCCATCGGCTCCTGCGTTGGCGCGCTTTTGTCGGCGGCGCTGTTTTCAGTCACGGTGGTGTCCATGCCGATGCTGTTGGAACGAGACACGGATTTCGTGACCGCGATGCTGACCTCGATCAAAGTTGTGACGCAGAACCCCAAAGTGATGCTGAGCTGGGCGGCGATCATCACCTTGACGATGCTCGTTTCGCTTTTGCCCTTCTTCCTGGGCCTGATTTTCACCCTGCCGATCCTGGGCCACACGACCTGGCACCTTTACAAGCGCGCCGTCCCGCCCGAACTCGTCTGACCGGGACCGAAACAGTTTCACATCTCACGATCCGGCCGCGTTGGATGGGATAGGCAGTTTTTATGTGACAGCTTTGGTGCATTTGCACGCCATTTTGACAGTTTTCGACGCCGCTGCGCTTTTGCGCACCCTTGTCGCCCGAAAATTGAAACAATCTTCACGTAACACGCCTGTTCCTTCACTCACCTGCCGGTGATTGGCGCGTGTGCGCTGCGCCGGGCGACACTGACCTTACCACCCCAAGGTCGGTGACCTCGACATGGTTGTGACAGGAGATGATCCATGACCCAGACCCAGACCAAAGCCCTGACCCTCGCCGCCGCGTTTGGCGCGGCTGTGTCTGCCCATCTGGCCGCTCCTGCAGTCGCGCAGAATGCGGGTGCTGCAGACAAGGTGCAATGCTATGGCGTAGCGCTCGCCGGTGAAAACAGCTGTGCCGCCGGGCCGGGCACAACCTGTGCCGGTACCTCAAGCGTCGATTATCAGGGCAATGCTTGGAAACTGGTCGACCGGGTGGACTGCGTGACGATGAAGCTGCCAGACATGCCCGACGGCACCAAGCGCGAAGGCTCCTTGCGTCCGTTGGAGCGGGACCTGCCGGCCTGACTCAGCCCTGCGGCGCGCGCCGATCCGGCAGTTGGATATTGGCAACCTGTTCGGCAATCGGATCGGTGGACAGGGGATGCAGCTCGGCCTGATGATCCTCGGGGTCGTTGAGCCGCTTCCATTCCCCCTGCGCATAGACCTCCAGCGCCGCAAAATTGGCCTTATAGCCCATCTTGCGGCTGCCGGGCACCCAATAGCCCAGATAGACAAAGGGCAGCCCCATCTCGCGGGCGATCTCGACATGATCCAGGATCATATGCGTGCCCAGCGACTGGCGCGTCATGTCGGGATCATAGAAGGAATAGACCATTGACAGCCCGTCATCGAGAACATCGGTCAGCGACACCGCTGCCAAGTCGTCGCTGTCATGATGGATATATTCGATCAGCCGTGTGCGGATCGGGGTCTCTTCGATCATCGCGGCGAATTCATAGACATCCATATCCGCCATCCCGCCAGATGCGTGGCGACTGTCCAGATAGCGACGGAACAGGTTATATTGTTCTTCCGACGCCCAGGGGGAGGCGACGCGCCGCTCCAACATGCTGTTCTTGCGAGTCGTGCGGCGCTGGCTCTTGTTCGGTTTGAAATCCGCCACCCGGATGCGCGCGGACAGGCAGGCCGAGCATTCCGAGCAGGACGGGCGATACAGGACGTTCTGGGACCGGCGAAAGCCCTGTTGCGACAGGGCATTGTTCAGCTGTTCAGCATTGCCCGATTGCAGCGATGTGAACAATTTCCGCTCCATCCGCCCGTCAAGATACGGGCAGGGCTGAGGAGCCGTCACATAAAACTGTGGCGCAATGGGCAGCGTATGGCGCATGGGTGTCCCGCGTTTTTCGATTTCAGCATAGCAATAGGACCGAAACCCGCCAAGCCCGAAGGCAGGTCCCGGGGTCAGCCGTTTCGCCGCAGCATGACGGTGCCCAAAAGCAGATCACCCAGACCCTGCCCCTGGCTGCCGGTCGCCATCAGTGCAACAGACAGCAATTGCAGCGGGAAAATCGCCACCGCGACCAGATAGGCCACCGTATGCGCCGCCGCCAGCGGCAGATCCAGCGCCACGCCATTGCCCGCGCGCAGCGTGATCCCGAACAGCTGCATACCGGGCGTGGCGGAAAACATCGCCAGCGTGGCGGTGCGGTAGACAAAGGCAATCATCGTCGCCAGCAAAGGCCAGATGATCACGCCGATAAACGGGTTCAGCGCGGCCACCATCGCCGTGGCGCCAAAGATCAGCGCGCCATCAAAGATCCAGGCGCCAAGCCGGCGGCCGGGAACACCAGACAGCGAACGGGCATCAAAGGGCAGGGTGGGGGAAGGGCTGTGCATTGTTCTGTCCATATCGGGGAAAACCATGCCCCGCCCAATTCTGGGCGGGGCCGGAGACGGAGAGCGGGGGGGCTTAGGCCTCTGAGGGCTTGCGCTCTGCCTCGTCATTGTCGTCGGCCTCATCGCGGGCCTCGCGGCTGCGATCCGCCATGAACTGGTCGAACTCGGCCTTGTCCTTGGCTTCGCGCAGGCGGATCAGGAAGCTTTCGAAATCCTGCTGTTCCTGCTCCAACCGGGCCAGCGTGTCGGCCTTATAGGCGTCAAAGGCGCTGTTGCCGGTGGGTTTCAGGGTCGAGGCGGCGTGATGCGCCCAGGACGCTTTGCGACGGCTGCTGCATCCGTGTGAGAACATTTTCTTGCTCCAGGTCATGTAAAAGAGAAGGGCCAGCCCGATGGGCCAGAAGAAGACAAAGCCAAGAACCATGGCGGCAATCCAGGCACCTTTGCCCTTGCTGTCGAGCCAGGCCTCGGAACGGCTGAACCAACCGGGATAGGCAGGCCGTGGGGCTGTGTCATGAAAGGTGGTCATTTGGGTCTCCGTGTCCAGTTGATGTGAATGTCCTTCACATCACTAAAATCGGAATCTGGCCCGTCGAAATCAAGGGGTAAAGTAAAAGTTTTTTACATTTACTTTTTTGCCAGAGATTTGAGGTATTTGGCCGGCTTACTTTTGAACCAGCAGCCCCGTCAGCCCGTGGAAATGATAGGTATTGGCATAGCTGGGAGGTGTGACAAGCCGCAGGGACGGGCAGCGCTCAAACAGGATCGGTAGGGCGCTCTTCATCTCCAGCCGCGCCAGCGGGGCGCCGACGCAGAAATGCAGCCCGCCGCCAAAGCTGGTATTGGTCTGGATCGGGCGCGTGGGATCGAACCGGGCCGGGTCGGGCCAGATCGCCGGGTCCCGATTGGCCGCGCCCAGCACCAGTGACACTTGATCGCCGCGCTGAAAACGATGACCGAACAGTGCCACCTCTTCATAGGCGTAGCGCGTGAAAATATGCAGCGGGGGATCATGGCGCAGGATTTCCTCAACAGTTTGATCCACCTGCTCTGGCGTCAGGCACTCCGCTCCCAAGCCTAACTCCAGCAGCCGTTTCACCCCATTGCCCAGCCCATGCACCGTCGCCTCATGCCCGGCATTGAGCAGCAGGATGCAGGTCCCGATCAGCTCATCGGTCGACAGTTTCTCGCCGTCTTCTTCGGCAGCGATCAGGCGGGTGATCAGATCGTCGCGCGGGACTTTGCGGCGGGCTTCGACATAATCGCGCAGAAAGGCGGTGAACTCGGCCGAGGCCTTGGCGGCGGCATCCTCGGTCGCGCGGGTGCGGCTGGCCTGATACATCGCGACCATGTCATGCGACCAGCGCAAGAGCTGCGGCGCCATGTCTTCCGGCACGCCCAAAAGCCGCGCGATCACGATGACCGGCACCTTTTCGCAATAGGCCGGCAACAGGTCGAACGGCCCCTCGGGGAAGGCATCGATCAGATCGTGGCACAGGCTGTGAACATCGCGTTCCATCGCTGCAATGGCGCGGGAAGTGAAGGCGCGCAACACCAGCGCCCGCAGCCGCGTATGGCGTGGCGGTTCCGCATCCAGAAGCGATGTTGCCTCCACGGCCAGAAAGGGCGCCAGATGGTCAGGGCCGGGCTGGGCCAGTTCCTGCGGGATCTCGCGCCCAAAACGACGGTCTTTCAGCAGCGCATTGACCGCGCGATGCGACAGGGCGGCGGGCATGTCATAATCTTCCCACCAGATCAGATCGCCATGGCGGCGCGCCCGGTCATAAAACGGGTAGGGATCCTGAACAAATGCAGGCTCGGTCGGGGATTGGGTCAGGCGTTGCATGGGGCCGGTGATGCGCCGCTTTGCTCTGATATGCAAGCAGGCTGAAACCTGCGCGACCGCCGCGCCGCGTCAGCGGCGCGGCCTCGCCCAAAGCCTGCGGTGCGGATCGTCAGATCCGTCCCTCAGGCGCGGGAGGGCTCCGTCACTCTTTGCGCGCCACCTCTTCGACCGGGGCACCGGATTTGGCCCAGGCTGAAAACCCGCCCTCAAGATGCAGAACCGGGGCCAGCCCCATCTCGATCGCTGCGCGCCCCGCCAGCGCCGAGCGCCAGGCCGAAGCGCAGTAGAAGACAAAGGTTTTGTCCTGTGCAAAAACCTCCTTGTGATAGGGGCTGTCGGGGTCGATCCAGAATTCCAGCATCCCGCGCGGGCAGGAAAAGGCACCGGGAATCTTGCCGCTGCGCTGCAGCTCGCGAATGTCGCGCAAATCGACAAAGACGTGGTCATCGCGCTCCAGCAGGGTCTGGGCCTCCGCCGTAGACAGGGTGGGCACGATGCTATTGGCTTCAGCGACCAGCGATTTGACGCCGCGCGTGATGGTCTGGGGCATGTCCGTCTCCTTTGTCTCCAAAGTGAACGCAAAATCCCCCCGGGTGCAATGGGTTGCCCTCGGCTCGTGCTGGGCTAGTGTCGCGCCAAGCAAAGCGAGAGGGGCAGGCTATGAAAATGAACCCGATGGGCCGCAGCGGTCTGATGGTGTCCGAACTGTGTCTGGGCACGATGACTTGGGGCACGCAGACATCCGAAGCCGGCGGACACCAGCAGATGGATATGGCGCTGGCCTCAGGCATCAATTTCGTCGACACCGCCGAGATGTATCCGGTCAACCCCGTGTCCAAAGAGACCATCGGTAAGACCGAAGCGATCATCGGCACCTGGAACGCCGCCAACCCATCGCGGCGGGGGGAGTTCATCCTCGCCACCAAACATTCCGGCGAAGGCATGGGCTATGTCCGTGATGGCGCGCCGATTTCAGGGGAAACGATCCGCAACACGATCGAAGGCTCGCTGAAGCGTTTGCAGACCGATTACATCGACCTCTACCAGTTCCATTGGCCCAATCGCGGCAGCTATATGTTCCGCAAGAACTGGACCTATGATCCGACCGGCTGGAGCAAATCCGAAGTCATCGACAATATGCGCGACTGCCTTGAGGCGCTGCAGGCCGAGGTCGATCGTGGCACGATCCGCCATTTCGGCCTGTCGAATGAAAGCGCCTGGGGCACGGCACAATGGCTGCGCCTGTCCGAAGATCACGGCCTGCCGCGCGTGCAGACGATGCAGAACGAATATTCGCTGCTCTGCCGCCTTTACGATACCGATATGGCCGAACTCTCTGTGGCCGAAGATGTCGGGTTGATCACGTTTTCACCCTTGGGCACGGGGCTGCTGACCGGCAAATACCAGAACGGCGCAGTGCCAGACGGCTCGCGCAAATCAATCAGCCCGGAACTGGGCGGGCGTCAGTCGGACCGGGTAGAGGGCGCGGTGGCGGCCTATCTCGATATCGCGCAGCGCCACGGGCTGGACCCGGTGCATATGGCGCTGGCCTGGTGCCGGACCCGGCCCTTCATGTGTTCGTCCATCTTCGGCGCCACGACCCTGCCTCAGCTTGAGCATATCCTTGCATCCGTCGATGTGAGTTTGTCGGATGAGGTGCTGGACGAGATCACCGCCGCGCATAAGGCCCATCCAATGCCTTATTGAGGGGGCTTTGCCCCCGGCCCGGTCTGGCCGGGCCTCCCCCAGGGTATTTGAGAAGCAAAGAAGATTGGGTCAGGCTTCGGCCCAGGTTCTGAGCGATGTTTCGAGGTCGCCATAACCCGTGACGCGGCGCTCAAAGCTCAGCCCCATTTTGTCGGCACAGGCTTGGGCGGCGCCGGTCAGGGCCGGGTCGTCGGTCTGAGCCAGATAGATCAGCCGCTCATAATGGCCGAAATACATGTCCCGCAGCTCGGGGTGACGATCCAGCCCCAGCGGCTGCCAGACAAAAGCATCGAATTGCCGGGCCAGAAAATCGGTCAGGTAGAAGGCGGTCAGATCGTCATCGCCTCGCGCCGCAAAACGCGCATTGCCGTCAAAAAAGCTGTAGCAATGCGGCCCGGCGATCATCTCGACCCCCATCTCGGCGCAGGCGCGTTCCAAAGTGCCGCCAGTGCCGCAATCGGCATAGACAACGCGGATTGTATCATAGGCGTCGTGATGTTTGGCCACCAGATCGCACACGCCTTGGGTGATGCGCTCGGGGTGATTGTGCCAGATCGCGGGCAGGCAGGTCAGGTCGAGATGCTCCCAGCCATTGAGCGCCTTGAGATCCAGAATTTCCCGCGCCAGCGCGCCACAGGCGATCAACAACACGCGGCCCGTTTGGGCTGGGGCCAGCCCGGTTTCAGTCAGGGTGCTGTCATCAGGGAGCTGGGTCATCTGCGCCTCGCAATCACGCGGAACCGGTGCGGCAGCAATGGGGCCGGGCCATAACTGTCCCCGATATCGGCCTCGAAGCCGTGATCTGACAGCCAATGCCGCAGAGCATCCGGGTCGGTCAGGTGTTGATAATGGTTCGTGACGCTGTCGCGCCCGTTGCGTGTCACCGTGATCCGCCGCCGCAGAGCCGGGCCGGTCACCGTGGTGATACTGTCATAGCGCCAATCCGCGCCGCCGCCTGTGCCGCGCGTGTCGGTCATGTCAGGACCGATTACATCAAACGCGATCCAGCGCAGCGCGGGATGCGGGCAGAGGTGATCCAACGCCGCTTTGACCGGATGCGGGGCTTCGGGCGCGGCATAGCACAGCACCTCTCCCAAAGCAGTCACATGGCTGGTGTCGCAGGGCAGGGCGACGGTTTGGGCGTCAGACAGCTGCACGGTCATTGCGTGGGCGCGCGCCATCTCGACAAAACTTGGGGAAATGTCACAGCCCGCCCCAGCGACCCCATGACCGGCGGCAAAGCGCAGCCATGTCCCGTCGCCACAGCCCAGATCAAAAAGCGGCCCTTCGATCTGAGTGACGAGCCAATGAAACCCATCCGCATATGTGCTGGAGAACCCTGCCGCATGAATGGCGGCGAGGTCTGCATCATAGAGCCCGCCGGGCTCCATGAGATCAGCCTGCGGCCAGTTGGTTATGCTTGCGCGCCACGAATTCCTTGGCGGTTTCCACGGCCACGGCAGCGTCACGGCAATAGGCGTCTGCGCCAATGGCCTTGCCAAATTCTTCGTTCAGCGGCGCGCCGCCCACCAGCACGATATACTCGTCGCGCACACCCTGTTCGACCAGCGTGTCGATCACGACTTTCATATAGGGCATCGTGGTCGTCAGCAGGGCCGACATGCCCAGAATATCGGGCTGCTCGGTCTCCAGCGCTTCCATGTAGTTTTCGACCGGGTTGTTGATGCCCAGATCGACCACTTCGAACCCGGCGCCTTCCATCATCATCGACACAAGGTTCTTGCCGATATCGTGGATGTCGCCCTTGACCGTGCCGATCACCATCTTGCCGACGCGCGGCGCGCCGGTTTCGGCCAGAAGCGGTTTCAGGATCGACATGCCACCCTTCATCGCGTTTGCGGCCAGCAGCACTTCGGGCACGAACAGGATCCCGTCGCGGAAATCGGCGCCCACGATGGTCATGCCGCCCACCAGCGCTTCGGTCAGGATGCGATACGGCGCCCAGCCGCGTTCTAGAAGGATGTTCACGCCTTCTTCAATTTCTTCCTTCAGACCATCATAGAGGTCGTCGAACATCTGTTGGACGAGTTCCTCGTCATCAAGCTCCGACAGGATGATGTCGTCTTCGTCGGACATGGTCNGGTCCTCTCCCTGAAAACACGTATGGGTCGCCGCCACGGATGGTTGCGTTATCTCAGTCTATTGCTTCGACCTGCGCAGGGTGCTGATTTGTTTGCGACATGGGCGAAACCATCTCCGACCTATACGTGTCTCATGCGGCGATTGATAATTCGTTTTCTTCAAAATGATCATGGCTTTCTTGCATATGTTCACTTTATGTTCTAGTTTTTGCCCATGACCAACCCTGAGATGATAGAGCCCGCGCGCCGTCGCGGCCGTGGCGCGTTGAGCAATGCCTCCGGCCGGTTTGATCTGGCCCGATCTGCCGTGGATGACGGCTGGGACATGCCCGAAGAGCGTCTGGCATTTCAGACACAGGTCAGCACCGAACAGGCGCGAAGCCTGATCAGCTACAACCGCTCTCCCGATCTGCCCTTTGATCGCTCGATCAACCCCTATCGGGGCTGCGAACATGGCTGCGTCTATTGTTTTGCCCGGCCCAGCCATGCCTGGCTGGGGCTGTCGCCAGGGCTGGATTTTGAAACGCGGCTGATTGCGCGGCCCAATGCGCCCGAGGTTCTGGCGCGGGAATTGTCGGCCAAGCGCTACAAGGTCGCGCCGATTGCAATTGGTACCAATACCGACCCCTATCAGCCCATCGACCGCGATCACGGTATAATGCGTGCCTGTCTCGAAGTGCTGGCCGCGTTTCAGCATCCCGTCGCGATTGTGACCAAAGGCACGCTGATCGAACGCGATATCGACATTCTGGCGCCCATGGCCGCGAAGGGTCTGGCGCGTGTGGGCATGTCGTTGACCACGCTGGACCCGGACCTGTCCCGCCGGATGGAGCCGCGCGCCCCCGCGCCGCTGCGCCGTCTGGCCACGATCCGCAAACTGGCCGAGGCCGGCATCCCCGTGCGCGCCATGATCGCGCCGGTCGTGCCCGGGCTGACCGATCCGGAGCTTGAGGCGCTGTTGGCCGCAGGGGCTGAGGCGGGGGCCACATCGGCGAGCTGGATCATGCTGCGCCTGCCGCGTGAGGTGTCGCAGCTTTGGCAGGATTGGCTGGCCGAGCATGTGCCGCATCGTGCGGCCAAGGTCATGGCGCGCCTGCGCGAGATGCATGGCGGGCGCGATTACGATCCAAGCTGGGGTCACCGTATGCGGGGGGAGGGGCTGTTTGCCAAGCTCACCCAACGCCGGTTTGAGGCCGCCGTGACCCGCATGGGGCTGGACAGGCAGCATCCGCCGCTGCGCTGTGATCTCTTTGTCATTCCGACCCGGCCGGGCGATCAGCTCAGCCTGTTTGGCTGAGCTTGCTCAGGTCAGAATGTCATCGGACACGGCGCCCAGCGTCGTGTTCTGCACGATCAGACTATCGCCATCGCCAAAATCGAAGCGCACATTCGCGCCGACTTTCTTGGCCGCGCCTAGAACATCCTCGACATCGCCAAAGCCCTTGATCACCAGCATGTCGCGATTGTTCTGGAAATTGGTGATCCGGTCGCGCCGGCGCCGCCCGCCAATTGGTCCGACCCGACTTCGCCGTTCAAGTCATCAGTGTTAGCACCACCATTCAGGCGATCTTTCCCGGCATTCCCTGTCAGGCTGTCGCGCCCTTTGCCCCCGTTCAGCAGGTCATTGCCGCGCCCGCCGCCCAGTTCGTCATTGCCATGGCCGCCATCGATCTTGTCGCGCCCATTGCGGCCGTTGAGAATATCATCACCGCCGCGGCCCTGAATGGTGTCGGCAAAGCGCGTGCCGTTGATCTCATCATCCCGGCCTGAGCCGATCAGCAATGGTTTGTAGACATTGGTCCAGATCGCGTCGGGTCCAACCACATCGTCATTGGGCTGATAGCGGACCGTGCCTTCCCAAGTCAGTGCGACGCCGCCATTGGCCAGCGTAGTGATGCGCGCGTCATCATGATAAAAATCCGCTGCCGGTCAGTTTGTTGACCTGCGCAAAGACAATGCCTTCTCCGCCGCCGGTGTTTATCAAGCCGGTAGTGATCAACCGATTATCGGTCAGCCCGGCAATGTCCCAGATGCCATAGAACGGGTTCTCTGTATTGTCCGGATCGCTGACAGGATCGCCGATCAGCTTGCGGCCATGAGCTGACACGATCTGGACAAAGGAGCCCGAATAGGTGCGATTGCCACGCTGATTGAATTCGGCCTGCTGATAGGGCACGGTCAGCAGCCCATTGCTCAGCTTGGTGATCTGTGGGGCGCCCTGCCAGTCCTCAGTGGATTTATTGACCCGAAACGCCTTGCCATTGGGGGAGCCATCCGCCTTGAAGGCGCGTATCATTACAGCGCCGACGTCATTGTCGCCCGCCTCGTTATGCCAGGTGACGACAAAGCCGCCATTGTCCAACCCGAAGACCCGCGCCGCATATTGCACAGCAGATTCATCCGGGCTCACCTTGAACATGGCGCCGCGCGCGGTGCCGTCGGCAGTGTAGAGGCGTGCGTAAATGTCGATATCGGTCGGGCTGGTGTTGTCACGATAGCTGTTGCACAGCACGACCCAGCCGCCATCTTCCAACACCGCCAGATGCGGGTTGTAATGTCCAAGATTATCCGGCTGATCCGCCTAGATCGCGTCTCTGATCTTTTCGCCTTTGCGATTGTAAGGCTGCTGCAATCCGGTGNCAGTCTGCGCCGTATTGCCCCAGTTCTCCCAGGCCACGACGAAATTGCCGTCTTTCAATCCGACGATCTGCGGATCTCCACGTGCGATGTCAGACGGCGGGCTGACACGGAACGCGGACGATACAGGGAACCAAATCGACATGGGGCATCCCAATCACTATTTAGAAACATTGCAACTTCCGCCTGCGCAGTTGGCGTAGCCTTTCCGCGAGAACGGCATGGTTAACGGATTTTAGGCAAGATCAAGACATGAAAAGCCGCGCCGTCGGCCACGGCGCGGTTGGCACTGTTTAAAGGGCAGATGCGGTCAGAACGCCACGCGCAGGACCAAAAGCACAGGGGTGACGCAAGCAAACCAGATCAGGAAATGCCGCGACAACCGCGCGATCATTGCCAGACCACGCCCGGCGGCTTCGGCCTCACCATAGCTGTTGAGCGCGGCCATCACCGCATGACCCGACGCCGCCTTTCGGCGCTGTTTCAGGTTGATGGACGACATCGCAGCCTGATAGCGGGCATCTGCCTCGGCAGTTTCGGCGCGGTCGATCGCTGTGTGCTTCACGGTTCTCTCCCTCAGAATTCTATGAGGGATACGTAGCGGCCTGAGTTAAGGATCAACCCCTGCGGCGAGATGTCCGGGCCTAGCTGCGGCGGCGGCGGCGGCGGGGTGCGCGCTCTTGGCCGCCACAGCAGCTATCAGTGCCGTCACTGGCCGAGGAAAACGCCCCCAATGACGTGGTGATCTGCTCCAGCGTCGGACGCTCTGCCCGCGGACGCGTTTCCAGCGCCTCGCGCATGGCGCGCAGATGATCGGGCAGGGTGCCGCAGCACCCACCAATGATACGTGCGCCTGCATCGCGGGCCATAGTCGCGTAATCGGCCATCATCTCGGGTGTGCCATCATAGTGGATGGCGCCATCGACATATTTCGGAATGCCCGCATTGGCCTTGGCAATGATAGGCCGATTCGTCCCGGTGCCGACAAAGCCCAGCACCGTGCGCATGAGGTCCGGCGCGCCGGTGCCGCAATTGGCACCAAAGGCCACGGGCGGGTTGGGCAGGTCTTCGACCAGCTTGGCCAGATCGGTCGAGGTCACGCCCATCATGGTCCGTCCAGCGGTGTCAAAACTCATCGTCCCGCCCCAGGGCATATCGGCCAGTGCAAAGGCTTCGGCGGCAGCGCGAAACTCTTCCGGTGCGCTGATGGTTTCGGCCCAAAGCACATCGGCCCCGCCCTCTTTCAGCGCTTCGGCCTGTTCGTGAAACATCTCAACGGCAAGCGAATGGCTCAGCGTGCCGACCGGCTCCATGATCTCGCCGGTCGGGCCGACCGATCCGGCCACGACGACCTTGCGGTTCTGGCGGTCTGCCACCTCGCGTCCCAGTTCGGCCGCCACGCGGTTCAACTCGCCCACGCGGCGATGGGCATCATGCAGCTTCAGCCGTGCGGCTGTGCCGCCGAAGGAATTGGTCAGAAACAGATCCGAGCCGGCCTCGACAAAGCCGCTGTAAAGCGCGGTGATCTTGTGCGGCAAATCCACGTTCCAAAGCTCGGGCGCGTCACCGGATTCAAGGCCCATCGCAAACAGGTTGGTCCCGGTCGCGCCATCGGCCAGAATAGCCTCGCGTTCACTCAGCAGGGTTTCCAGCAGGCTCATTTTGGGCTCCAATCCGGGCATAACCGATCAAGCGGCCCCAGTGACATGTAAAGGGCCGTCTGACAAATTGATAATTTTCACAAAGATGATGAGCTTCGTTCAGATCCCGGCTTTGATCTGTTCCTGCGCCTCACGGGCGAATTCGACCAGCTTGGCGCGCACGGTCTCTTCATCGGTCTTGCCGTCCAGGTAATCGACAGCAACCCGGATCAGGTCTTCATCGCCGACATGTTGCAAATCTTCGTGGATGACCTTTTTGGCAAACTCCCGTGCGGCTTCGACGGTGTCGCCGTGCTGTGCCGAGGCCCAGACCGCTAAAAAGCGGTTGCGCCGCATCCGCACACGGAACTGCATATCGTCATCATGGGCATATTTGCCTTCGAACGCGCTTACACGTTCGTCAAAGGTGGTCATGATCTTTATCCTTCTAAAGACGTCTTGGGATGTCTCGCCGCTGGGGGCAGGCTATGGTGTTTCGGAAGGCGAATCTTTGATGTGACGCAAGTTTTCGCGGCTCGAATTGTGGTGACACAATGCCATATCGGCCTGAAACCAGGCAATTTAGGATAGTTTGGCCTAATCTGGCCTCGTTTGCCTTAATTTTGACACAAATTGTTCGATCCTGCCAGTTGGTGTACAAACGAGTAAGTTTTTGAAAAGATGACAGCAGCAGCTTTAATCCTGACCGAGCCTTTGGTGGACCGTCGCAAAGAGCAGGCCTATGCCGTTCTGACGGCGCCTCTGCTGCTCGCGACGGCGGATGGCGCGCTTGATCCGTTTAGCCGCACCAGACTGAGCCATTACTGCAGTTCCTGTGCGGTTTTTAACGATTTCAGCGACGCCGAAATCCATCAAATGATCGACGATGTTGTGGACCGAATTCGGGAAAACGGGGCGCGCCACAGTTTCGTCAAGGCGCGCCGCAGCATGGCTTCGTCCCTGCGCGAAGACAGCCTATCCTTCGCCATTCGCCTGACGCTGGTCGATGACAACACCGAAGCACAGCGCGCAGGCATGATCGCCGATATGGCCAAATTGCTGCGTATTTCCGCAGACCGGCTGTCGATGCTGCGCGATATGAGCCGCATTCTGCAGGCCGGACCGGTCTGATCTGGCATCCCGGCGCCACCGCTTGCGGCGTCAGATCACTTCCACTATGAGAGCGCCAAGCAGGGACCGCCCCCGGGGGCACGTCCCGCAGGGCCTGGGCGCCCGTTGTCGCGAGGTGGAAGGATAATCATGGCCCGTCGCAAGAAGATTTATGAAGGCAAGGCAAAGATCCTGTATGAAGGCCCCGAGCCAGGCACCATCGTGCAGTATTTCAAAGATGACGCCACCGCCTTCAATGCCGAAAAGAAAGACGTGATCGACGGNAAGGGCGTTCTGAACAACCGACTGTCGGAATATTTCATGTCCGGGCTGAATGCCATCGGCGTGCCGACGCATTTTCTCAAGCGTTTGAATATGCGCGAACAGCTGGTGCGCAGCTGCGAGATCATTCCGCTGGAAATCATCGTGCGCAACTATGCGGCCGGATCGCTCAGCAAGCGTCTGGGCATCGAAGAAGGCACGCAATTGCCGCGTCCGATGGTGGAATATTGCTTCAAGGATGACAGCCTTGGTGACCCGCTGGTCAGCGAAGAGCATATCGCTGCCTTTGGCTGGGCCAGCCAGCAGGATATGGACGACATCCTCAGCCTTGCGCTGCGGGTGAATGATTTCATGTCCGGCGTGATGTACGGTGTCGGCATCCGTCTGGTCGATTTCAAGATTGAGATCGGGCGCATTTATGATGGCGATTTTCAGCGCCTCGTCGTGGCCGATGAGATCAGCCCCGACAGCTGTCGCTTGTGGGATATCGAAACGGGCCGCAAGCTCGACAAGGACGTGTTCCGCCGCGATCTGGGCGATCTCAACGACGCCTATTCCGAGGTCGCGCGCCGTCTGGGTGTGATCCCGCAGACCCAAGTGCCCAAGCCTACCCTGATCAACTAAGTCCGCCGAAAGGATCCGATGATGAAAGCCCGCGTGCATGTGATGCTGAAAAACGGAGTTCTTGACCCGCAGGGTGAGGCCGTGCGCCACGCGCTTGGCGCGATGGGGTTTGACGGCGTTGATGCCGTGCGTCAGGGCAAGGTCATCGACCTCGACCTCGCCCCCGGCACGACCGAGGCGCAGGTGACCGAGATGTGTGAAAAGCTTCTCGCCAACACGGTCATCGAATCCTACACGATCGAGATCGCCTCCTGATGCGCGCCGCTGTCGTCGTCTTCCCCGGCTCGAACTGTGACCGTGACCTTGCCGTGGCCTTCCGCGCCGCAGGGCTTGAGGTCGATATGGTCTGGCACAAGGACACGGAGCTGCCGCAGGTCGATATTGTCGGCGTGCCGGGCGGGTTTTCTTATGGCGATTACCTGCGCTGCGGCGCGATTGCCGCACAATCGCCGATCTGCACTGCGGTCAAGGCCCATGCCGATCGCGGGGGCTATGTTCTGGGCATCTGCAACGGCTTTCAGGTGCTGACCGAAACCGGCCTTCTGCCCGGCGCGCTGCTGCGCAATGCGGGGTTGAAATATATCTGCCGCACCGAAACCCTGCGGGTTGAGGCCACCGACAGCATCTTTACCCAAGGCTACCGGGACGGGCAGGAGATCGACATTCCAATTGCGCATCACGATGGCAATTACTTTGCCGATGTCGCGACGCTCGACCAGTTGGAAGGTGATGGGCGCGTGGCGTTCCGTTATGCCAGTAACCCCAATGGCTCGCAGCGCGACATTGCCGGGATCGTGTCTGATAACCGCCGCGTGCTGGGCATGATGCCGCATCCCGAACGCGCCGCAGATGCCGGGCATGGCGGCACCGATGGGGCGGCGATGTTTGTCGGACTGATCGACGCGGTCGCGAAAGCCTGACTTGAGCCTGCCGCGCCGCTTGCCTAGGCTGACGCCATGAGTGGGACAGGGCAAAAAGGTGTACGACGCGCGATCCGGCTGCGGCCGGCGCTTTATCGATGGCGCCTGCGGGTTATTCTGGCCGGGTTTCTGGTGGCCGCGATTGCGACGGTCTGGGTCACCAACCGACTGCTGACCGAACGGTTCACCGCCGCCACTCGGGTCGATGCAGAGCTGCGGCTTGCGCTCTATTCCGGTAATCTTCTCAGTGAGTTGCGCGCCCATGCTTCGCTGCCGCAAGTGCTGGCGCTGGATCAGGCTTTGATCATGGCGCTGGAATCGGGCGACTATAGCCAAACCAGCCAGCGCCTGATTTCCTTTGTCGAAGAATTGGGCTCGGCCGGGTTGATGCTGATCGACAATACCGGGCGCACCGTGGCCGCCACCGATCGCAGCGCGCTGGGCGAAATCTATCGCAATGATGCATTTTTCGTCGATGCCGCGCGTGGGCAGGGCACGATTTTCACGCTGCTCGAACGCGAAGCGGGCGGGTATCGCTTCCTGTATTCGCGGCGATTGCAGCGCGGGTCGGAGTTTCTGGGCGTGATCATGGTCGAGGTTGATCTGCGCCGCTTCGAGACCGGCTGGGCCGGGATCGATGAGGCGATCATGGTCACCGATAGCACCGGGCGGGTGATCCTCGCGACTGAGCCGCGCTGGCGCGGCGCAACCGAAGAAGAGGCACTGGCCCGGCAGGATCCGCAAGGCGCGATTGCCCGCGCGATCCGGGCCACTGCCGACTGGGCCGCGCTTCCGGCCGATGCCTATGTGCTGGGCGAAGGGGTGATGCGGATGGAAACGCGTATCCCGTTTCAGGGCTGGAGCATGACCTCTTTCACCACCTATGCCTCGATCCGGCAGAAGGTGAACGGTGTGTTGGCGTTGGAGATCATGGGCTTTGCGATCCTGCTGGCGCTCAGCCTCTGGGCGCTGAACCGCCGCACGGTGCGGGGTATGACGCTGCTGCGCCGCGAATCCGCCGAGCTGCGCGACCTGAACGCGAGGCTTCAGCGTGAAATTGCCGAACGGGAACGGATGCAGGAAACGCTGGCCTTTGCCGAACAAAGCCTCGCCCAAAGCTCCAAACTGGCCGCGCTGGGAGAGATGTCGGCCGCCGTGAGCCATGAGCTGAACCAACCCCTTGCGGCGATGAAGACTTATCTTGCGGGCGCGCGGCTTTTGCTGACGCGCAACCGCCCCGATGAAGCCTTGTCGAGCTTCGGGCGGATCGATGATCTGATCGAACGCATGGGCGCGATCACCCGGCAGCTGAAATCCTATGCCCGCAAGGGCGGCGATGATTTCCGCCCTGTCGATCTGGGGGAGTCGCTGGCCGGGGCGCTTGCGATGATGGAGCCGCAGCTGCGCCAGCGGTCGATGCGGATCACGCAGATCCTGCCCGATGCGCCGGTGATGGTGATGGGCGATCAGGTTCGGATCGAACAGGTGATGGTCAACCTCTTGCGCAATGCGCTTGATGCCACCAAATCCATGCCCAAACCCGAGGTTGAAGTGATCCTCGCCGCCGGAGAGACCGCCACCCTGACCGTGCGCGACAATGGCGAGGGGATCGAAGACCTTGAGGCCCTGTTTGAGCCGTTTTATACCACCAAACAGCCCGGCGACGGGGTCGGGCTGGGGCTGGCGATCTCGTCGGGTATTGTCAGCGATCTGGGCGGTCGCCTGACGGCGCGGAACGGACAGAATGGCGGGGCCGTCTTTGAAATGCAGCTGCCTACGCTCGACGCTGGCATGCGTGCCGCCGAGTGATCGGCAGATAAGGTAAAGGAATGCCGATGGCCAAAGCCATGAAAATCGCCATCGTGGATGATGAAAAGGACATGCGACAATCGATCAGCCAATGGCTGGCGCTGTCGGGCTACGACACCGAAACCTTTTCCGGCGCGGAAGAGGCGCTAAAGGTTCTGGGGCCGGATTTTCCGGGCATCGTGATCACCGATATCCGGATGCCCGGCATGGATGGGATGGAGTTTTTGCGCCGTCTGATGGGGGCCGACAGCGCGCTGCCCGTGATCATGATCACCGGTCATGGCGATGTGCCCATGGCGGTGGAGGCGATGCGCATCGGCGCCTTTGATTTTCTGGAAAAGCCTTTCAACCCGGATCGGATGTCGGATCTGACCAAGAAGGCTACGCAGGCGCGGCGTCTGACGCTGGATGCCCGCGCGCTGCGGCGTGAGTTGTCGGATGGCTCGCAACTGATGGGCAAGCTGGTGGGCAAAAGCCCGGCGATGGAGCGGCTGCGGGAAGATATCCTCGATCTAGGGCAGGCCGATGGCCATGTGCTGATCGATGGGGAAACCGGGACTGGCAAGACGATGGTGGCCCATGCGCTGCATGCGGTGGGATCGCGCGCGGGCAAGAAATTCGTGCTGCTCTCTTGCGCGGCCCTGTCGGATGAAGCGCTGAGCAAGCGCCTGTTTGGCCCGATGCTGCCCGAAGACAGCAGCTTGCCTGCAATGGAAGAGGCGCGCGGCGGCACGCTGGTTCTTGAGGATATCGAAACGCTCTCGGATGCGCTGCAGGCCAAGCTGTTGCACGCGATCAACGAGCAGGGCGAGCCGGGCGAGACGCGGATCATCGCGATTTCCAATCTCCAAGAGCCGGGCCGCACTTGCGAAGACGCGCTGCGCCCGGATCTGTTCTTTCGCCTTGGCGCGCTGCGCATCACGGTGCCGCCGATGCGCGCACGGGGCGAAGATGTGCTGATGCTGTTTTCGCAATTCAGCGACCAGTTCGCTGATGAATATGGCTGCGACGCGCCCAAGATCACCGCACAGGACACCGCGCAGCTGTTGCAGGCGCCATGGCCCGGCAATATCCGCCAGCTGATCAACATCGCCGAACGCGCAGTGCTGCAATCGCGGCGCGGGACGGGCACGCTGGCCTCGCTGTTGATGTCAGACAATGAACAGATCCAGCCCGTGGTGACGACCGAGGGCAAGCCTCTGAAAGAATATGTCGAGGCGTTCGAGCGGATGCTGATCGACAATACGATGCGGCGCCATAAGGGCTCGATCGCTTCGGTGATGGACGAGCTGTGCCTGCCGCGCCGGACCCTGAACGAGAAAATGGCCAAATACGGGTTGCAACGGTCCGACTACCTGTAACGAACAGGCAAGCAGCGGGGTAAACCCCGCAGCCTGCCGAACGGGCGCCGGTTTTGGCAAAGCTTTGCTTTTTGGCGTGCATCCCGGCTTTGTCCATTGTAAAGCCCTTGGTGGCCGTCCTATGTTATCCGGACGGCGTGGTGTGACAACACACCGCCGATGATTGAGAGATTCGCTGGCACGGGTCCGGTTTGGGCTGATGGCTCCCGCCCCTGTCAGATTGATGCGGCCCCTCTGAGGTATGGACCTGCACGGGCCAACACAACTGCTCCGTAACCCACGGAGCCTGGAATTGGGCGGGTGGACCCGAGGGTGCCCCGCTCGGAGTAGAAAACGCGATGACGCGCGCGCGACAATCCCGAACCGGAGCAGGGGGGCTGATGGCCCGGCCCTGCCGCGCGCCGTTGCAATTCGCCCCTTCAAGTCACCGCCCTGATCCGCCCGCGCCGCCTGGCGGGGTCCGATTGGCCCGGTGCAAAATGGCAAAATGGCAAAAAAGATGCTCATCGATGCCACCCACGCGGAGGAAACCCGTGTTGTGGTGGTGGACGGAAACAAGGTCGAGGAGTTCGACTTTGAGTCCGAAAACAAGCGGCAACTGGCAGGCAATATCTATCTAGCGAAGGTCACGCGGGTCGAACCCTCGCTGCAGGCGGCCTTTGTCGATTATGGCGGGAACCGGCACGGTTTTCTGGCCTTTTCCGAGATTCATCCCGATTACTATCAGATCCCGGTCGCCGATCGCGAAGCCCTGATGGCCGAGGAACGCGCCTATGCCGAAGCGCAGCGCGCCCGCGATGAGGAAGAAGAGGAAAAGCCCAAGCGCAAATCCCGCTCGCGGTCGCGCTCGAAATCCAAGGCCGCCGAAGCCACTGCCCAGACAGAGATCGCGGGGATGGAGACCATCGACCTGACCGAGGCCGATGGAGAGGTCTCCTCTGATTCTGACAAGGCTCACGCCCCGGTGGATCGTGTGGCTGAGGCCCCCGTCGAAGACCCCGATGACGCGCCCGAGGCCGTTGCCGAAGCTGTCGATAGCGCCGATGCCGCAGAGGCCGCGCCTGAGGCCGAGGCTGAGGAAAACGTCGCAGCCGAAGATACGCATGTGGCACAGGACGCCTCTGAGCCCGAAGCGGAACCTGCGTCTGAAGGCGACGCAGACAGTGACGCGGCACAGACCTCCGATGCCGAGGTCACCGCCGAGGCCACGGCAAATGAGGATGCGCCCGAAGCCGAGGACACGCCGCCCGCAGATGAGGATGGCAAACCGACCTCCTATATGTCCGAAACCACGCCCAAGGATCAGGACGCGGTGATCACGGATGACGCATCCGAAGGCAGCGACACAGAGGCTGCCCCGGAAGATGCGCCTGTCGCCGAAGAGGTCACCGCCGAGGCTGAGCCGGGTGAAGACGTGGCGGCTGGGGACATCGATGGCGAAACCCCTGCTGTTGACGCGACCGATGCGACCGAAACTGTGGCAGAGGAGGCCGCGGCGCCAGAGGCCGTGGACGACACGGCCGAGGCAGAGCCGGTCGCCGACGACGCGCAAGCGGATGAGGCCCCGGCAGAGGACGCGACACAAAAAGAGGCCGCGCCGCTGGAGGGTGAGATCCTCGAGGCCGAAGAAGACACGCCGGATGATATCGAATCCGTCGCTGATGAGGATGACGCCGAGGATATCCGCCGGGTGCGCAAACCACGTCCGCGCCGCTACAAGATCCAGGAAGTTATCAAGGTCCGCCAGATCATGCTGGTGCAGGTGGTCAAGGAAGAACGCGGCAACAAGGGCGCGGCGCTGACGACCTATCTGTCGCTGGCGGGTCGCTATTGCGTCTTGATGCCCAACACGGCGCGCGGCGGCGGGATCAGCCGCAAGATCACCAATGCCGCCGACCGCAAAAAGCTGAAAGACATCGCCTCGGACATGGATGTGCCGCAAGGCGCGGGGCTGATCGTGCGCACGGCAGGCGCCAAGCGCACCAAGGCCGAGATCAAGCGCGATTATGAATATCTTCAGCGCATGTGGGAACAGATCCGCGCGCTGACGCTGCAATCCATTGCGCCCGCGAAAATCTATGAGGAAGGCGACCTGATCAAACGCTCGATCCGCGATCTTTACAGCCGCGAGATCGACGAGGTGCTGGTCGAAGGCGAGCAGGGCTATCGCAACGCCAAGGACTTCATGAAAATGATCATGCCGTCCCACGCCAAGAATGTGCGCCCCTATACCGACGCGATGCCGCTGTTCGCGCGCTATCAGGTGGAAACCTATCTGGCGGGCATGTTCAACCCGACCGTGCAGTTGAAATCCGGTGGTTATATCGTGATCGGCGTGACCGAAGCGCTGGTGGCGATCGATGTGAACTCGGGCAAGGCCACCAAAGAAGGCTCGATCGAGGAAACCGCGCTCAAGACCAATCTGGAAGCCGCCGATGAGGTTGCGCGCCAGCTGCGCCTGCGCGATCTGGCCGGGCTGATCGTGATCGATTTCATCGACATGGATGAGCGCAAGAACAACTCTGCCGTGGAAAAGCGCATGAAGGATCGGTTGAAGACCGACCGCGCGCGCATCCAGGTGGGGCGGATTTCGGGCTTTGGCCTGATGGAGATGAGCCGCCAGCGCCTGCGGCCGGGCATGTTGGAGGCCACGACGCAGCCCTGTCCGCATTGTCACGGCACGGGCCTGATCCGCTCTACCAGGCTGAGCTACACTCCGACCGTGGC
>JABSSB010000040.1 GCA_013214715.1 Paracoccaceae bacterium
CCCGTCGAAAACCCCGTTGGCACCGCGCCAGAACCCATCCCAGAAGACGATGCGGTGGCTATGGCTCACTGTGCTAGAACTGAAACCCAGCCTGAAACGCCGATGTCGGGAGGCGGTGGACAGGACGATGCGCCCGCACCCACCGAGGTGGAGTTGTCACAGGCTGAACCCGCGGAAGCTGAAACCGCGGCTGTCGAAGCCGTGGCCGCGTCCGATGGTGCGGCCCCCGCAGTTGCAGTGCCGTCGGAAGAAGACCTGCGAGGTCTTGTGCGGGATGTCCTCCGGCAAGAGCTGGAAGGCGAGATGGGAGAGCGTATCACGCGAAACTTGCGCCGGATGATCCAACAGGAGATCCGCGATGCGCTTAAATCCTCAGCAAATACCTAGAACAGGCTGAGCAAATTATGGGCACAAAAAAAGCGCGCCTCTGGCTGAGGCGCGCTTTTTTGCGGGCGTGACTCAGGATCAGGCTGCTTCGGCCTGGATCGCTGCGTTCCGGCGTTCGCTTTCTTCCCGCGACAATGCGACCGACGTCCGCACACCACGGCTAACGAATTCCATGAGCCCAGCCACAACGCGCTCAGAGGGGTCAATCCCTGCGCAGGTCAACACTTCGCGCCCATCGCGCGAACGGGCCCAGCGGGCGATTTGTTCGGGGCCATTGCCGTATTTCTTGTCATCCGCAATGGCGTCATCCAGCGCAGCCAACACAACAGCTGCAAACAGTTTGCGCGCGCGGTTGCCTTGTTCGTTGTTGAAGGCAGCTGCGTCCACGAAGTCTCGCATCTTTTTTTCCTTTATTGTATTGTTTTTGTCGCTCTTGAGTTTCGGGCGTTCGGGTGGTTATGACACATGCGAAGTGATTCGTGTGCTTAATCATTGCATGGCAGCGTTGCGCTGCGCGCATAGCTTTTGTGCGTGGTAGATTGAGCGGGTTTCGTCGTGTCAGCCGTCTTGCCAGCTTTATCTGGCCTCGATATAGGGGCTCGGACCTGTGCATCAAGCATTCATGAAGGAAATATGTCATGCCCAAGATCAACGGCAATGAAATCCGTCCCGGCAATGTTCTGGAGCATAATGACGGGCTTTGGGCTGCTGTTAAGGTGGATCATGTGAAACCCGGCAAAGGCGGCGCCTTCGCGCAGGTCGAACTGCGCAATCTGCGCAATGGGTCAAAGCTGAACGAACGCTTCCGCAGCGCCGACAAGGTAGAGCGCGTGCGGCTGGAGCAGAAAGATCAGCAGTTTCTCTATGAAAGCGACGGGATGCTGGTGTTCATGGATACCGAAACCTACGAGCAGATCGAGCTTCCGGCAGAGCTTTTGGGCGACCGCCGCCCGTTCTTGCAAGATGGCATGACTATTGTGGTCGAATTCTATGATGCCGAAGCGCTGAATGCGACGATCCCGCAGAAGGTGACCTGTCAGGTGACCGAGACGGAGCCTGTGGTCAAAGGTCAGACTGCGGCGAATTCTTTCAAGCCTGCCATTCTGGACAATGGCGTGAAGGTGATGGTTCCGCCGTTTATCGCGCAGGATGAGATGATCGTGGTGAACACTGAAACGATGGAATATTCCGAGCGCGCCTGATTTAAGGGCGGGTCGATGCAGATTGAGCCGGGGTGTGAGAACGCTCCGGTTTTTTCGTCGAGTGTGTCCGCGCCCGCGGGATCAAGCCAGGCCGAATGTTCTGCGCGCAGGGCCACGGTCAATCCTGGCGAATGGTGTGTTGGGGATCAGCGGGGCAAGAGGGTCAGGCTGGCCCCGTCGGCCTGCAAATTCTGACCCGCGCGGTCAAAGCGTAGATAGGCGATGCCTTGCTGGCCAGAGACTGAGTGCAGTTGCCCGACAGCTTTGCCATTGGCCGTGATGTCACTTCCGGGTTCAGCCGTGCCGTCAATGGCCACGCGGGCCAGGCCTTTGCGCAATTCCGTCTTGTGTTTCATGCGCGCGGTGACTTCCTGTCCGACATAGCAGCCTTTGCGGAAATCGACGCCATTCAAAGCTTCGAACCCAGCTTCGAGGATATAGCTTTCAGGGCCAAGTTCGATCCCGCTTTCCGGAATCAGATGGGCCACCCGCAAAGCTGTCCAATCGGTGTCATCCTGCGCCTCTGGCGCTGGGCTATAGGCGCGCCAGCCCAGATCAGGATGGCGCGGGTCGGGCAGGGCGCCGTCGGGCGCAGGGCCGGTGCCGCGTTGCAGGTTGAGACCAGCCAGGGCAATGGTGACGTCGGCGCGCAGTTTGTAAAGGCTGAGCCGCTGCACCAGTGTATCGGCAAGGCTGTCGTCGACGTCCAGCAGCACATCATCGCCATCCGCGGCCAGAAAGAAATCAGCGATATACTTGCCCTGCGGTGTCAGCAGCGCGGCATAGACCAGCCCCTTGGTCAGCTTCGCCACGTCATTTGTGATCAACCCTTGGAGGAATTCCACTGTGTCCGCGCCGCTTAGGCGCAGGATGCGTCTTTGTGCCATGACATCTTGCCGTCTTGCCCTTGTCTGTCGGTCATATAGGACAAGCTTGCAGACTTTCCCAGACCGCCGAGGATGCTTTGCCCGCACCGATTTCGATTATCATACCGACCCTGAATGCCGAGGCGGATTTGCCGGGAACCCTCGCGACACTGACAGAAGGTCTTCCTTCGGGATTGATTTCAGAGCTGGTGATCAGCGATGGCGGATCGAGCGATGCCACGCTGGCCGTGGCCGATGCGGCGGGCGCTGTATTGGTCGAAGGCAGCGCATCGCGGGGAGGGCAGCTGCGGCGCGGGGTCACAGCCTCGCGCGGGGCTTGGTTGCTGATCCTGCATGCCGATACACATCTTACAGCCGGCTGGACCGAGCATGTCACCGATCATCTGCGCGACAGTCCAGACAAGGCCGGATATTTCCGCCTTGGCTTTAGGGCGCGGGGGCTTATGCCGGGTATGGTCGCCGGCTGGGCCAATCTGCGCGCCGCGGCATTTGGGCTGCCCTATGGGGATCAGGGCCTGCTGGTATCGCGCGCCTTGTACGACGCGGTCGGAGGCTACCCGGATCAGCCTTTGATGGAGGACGTCGCAATTGCGCGGGCTTTGCGGCGGCGGCTGGTCATGCTGCCGAGTGAGGCGCGCACCAGTGCCGCGCGCTATCAACGCGACGGCTGGATGCGGCGTGGCGTGCGCAACCTGTGGACTTTGACCCGATATCGCCTGGGCGCCTCGCCCGAGACATTGGCGCAGGCCTATCGCCGCTGATCAGGCGCGCAGCCAGCCAAAGAGCCGGTCGATCAGACGCGGGCTGGCGGCGGGGACATCGGGGCGCTGGTTGCTCAGCGCGGCCTGCCCGGCGCGGTCTACCACGTCTTTGCCCTCCTTGAACTGTAGGCGATAGAGGTCGGCATATAGCCCTTCACGCGCCAACAGTTCTTCATGCGTACCCTCATCCACGGCCTGCCCACGATCCATGACGACGATCTTGTCGGCATTGCGGATGGTCGACAGACGATGTGCGATGACCAGTGTGGTCCGGCCGCCAGCCAGCTTGTCCAGCGCGGCTTGCACGGTCTTTTCCGAGTGCGCATCGAGGGCGGAGGTCGCTTCATCCAACAGAAGGATAGGCGTGTCGCGCAACAGCGCACGGGCAATGACAACCCGTTGCCGCTGGCCGCCAGACAGGGCAGAGCCGCGTGGCCCTACGGGTGTATCCAGCCCGTGATCCAGCTTTGGCAGGAAATCTGAGACATGAGCGGCGTCCAACGCGGCTTGAAGTGTGGCGTCCTCCACTTCTCGGCCCAATGTGATGTTTTCCCGCAGTGTTTCGTCGAAAAGGAGCGCGTCCTGCGTGACCACCGAGAACAGCTGGCGCAAGTCCACCAGATCCAGATCCCGCACCGGGGTTCCATTGACTGTCACGCCGCCCTCTTGCGGGTCGACAAGACGGGTCAGAATATTGAAAACAGTTGATTTTCCTGCACCGGACGGGCCAACAAGTGCCGTGGTCTGACCGGCTTGCGCCGTCAGCGACAAGCCGCGCAAGACTTCGGCATCCCCATAGGACAGGCGGACATCTTTCAAAGCCACCTCGGGCAGGTCCTGCGGGCTCGCTGCAGGGCTGTCGGGAGATGCAAGTTTTATCGGCTTGTCCATCAGCTCTTTCAGCCGTTCCAGCGCTGCGGCGGCGATCTGCCAATTGCCCAGCACGGCGGCCAGCCTGCGCATGGGTTCAAACGCGATGCCGATGGCCGTGAAAAAGCTCATAAATTGGCCCAGCGTCTTTTCACCCGAGATGATCTCGGACCCGCCATAGGCAAGCACGGCCACAAACCCAACACCGGCCAGCATATCAATCATCGCAGGGATCGTGGCAGTGCCAACTGAAGCGCGCAGCTGCGCCCGGTTGAAAGCGATCTGCCGGGTCCAGAATTTCATTTTCTGATAGCTTTCAAGGCTGTTGAGCTTGATCGGCACAACGCCATGGAAAATCTCATCAAGACGCGTTGACAGCGCGGCCCCCAGATCCCGTGCCACGCCTGCCTGCAAACGCACATAGCGCTGCAACAGCGTCACAGGCAGAAACAGCAGCGGCACGCCGATTAGCATGATCATGGCCCATCGCCAATCGACTGAAATCGCGACCGCCAGAAGTGCCACCAGCGAAAACAGATCACGTCCTGCACCGGTCAGCAGGATGCGCCAGACATCATTGACGGCGTTCACGTCGCCCTGTACCCGCTGGATCAGGTAGCCCGGTGGGTGATCTTGATGAAAAGCGCCATCCTGCTGCATCAGGCGCCCCAGCATATCTCGCCGCAGATGCGCTGTTGTGCGCAGCGCCACGCGTGTCATGATCCAGTTTTGGCCTACCCCGGCCACAGCACGGGCCACAAAAATGGTCACGATCACAGCACCAACATGCCAAATGGCATCGACATCGCCGCCGACAAAAATCTGGTCGAACATCGGCTGGACCATGTAACTGAGCGCGCCCAACGCGCCGCCTTCTATGGTCATCAGCAAAAACGCCACGGCCAGCCATGGCCAGTGTTGCCGGATATATTCCGTCCAAACCCAGACAAACAGGTCTTTGGTCGTATATTTTCCTGTCACAGTATCGGTCATTGAGGGGGCTTCTTTGCGCGGAAACGGTCGGTGATGTCGACCGGATCGTAAACTGTGGCAATCCAGGTTTCAAAGCTCATCGGAGTGCGCGCGTTATGCGCTTCATAGCAGTCCAGCATGTAATCCAGAATCCCCACATGCGAATTGCGGATGTGAAAATACCAGGGTGACAGCATTTTCTTGGCTTGTTCAATTGGCTGGCCTTCGATGACCATCAGATAAATGGCCGAGGCCAACCCGGCGCGATCTGCCCCGGATTTGCAATGCATCACAAAGGGGCGTTCGATGGTGCGGAACACGTCGATCAGCTGCTGGATGCGGTCGCGTGGCACAAGGGCGCGCGCGTTCATCTCGACGCTGACCAGCGTCAGGCCTATCTCCTCGCACCAGGCTTCTTCAGCCCAGTAGTGACCGCTTTGGCTTTTTCCGCGCAGGTTCAGGACAGTTTTCATGCCACGGCGCTTCATCTTTTTGAACCGTCGCCATGTCGGGTGGTTCGACCGATAGACGCCCGGCGCGATCTGATAGAAGTTTGTCCACAAACCGCGGATCAGCTCGTGATCGAAAAACACCCGGTAGATCCGGTTCTTGCGCTCGTTTTCCTCGTTGGAGAGGTCACAATTGAATTTCGCGCGGGTGCGGGCTTCCCATCGTTGGATGCTTTTTAACACGCTGTCGCCTGTCGTTTGTTATCTGGGATCCGGTGATGCCGGACCGGGCAGACCCATATAGAAAGCGCGGTGCAGGGGCAAGCTTGGCGACATGGGTGATTGACCTGCGCGCGCGGGCCGATAGGTTGCGGCTGACCACAGAACAAGGACGGCACAACCATGGCATCGACTGCATCGCTCAAGCATGGGATGGAATATTTGGCAATTCCCGGCCCGTCGGTGATGCCGGATGCCGTTTTACGCGCCATGCATCGCGCCGCGCCGAATATCTATCAGGGAGAGATCGTCACGCTGACCGAAAGCGTCGTGGCCGATCTGCGCAAGGTGGCGCGCTGCCCGGATGGACATGTGGCGATCTATATCGGCAATGGCCACGCCGCATGGGAGGCCGCGTTGGCCAACACACTTGCCCCCGGAGAGCTGGCTTTGGTGCCAGCAACGGGGCGCTTTGGGCATGGTTGGGCGGATATGGCGCAGGGGCTGGGGATCGAGACGCAGATCCTGGATTTTGGAAAGCAGTCGCCGATCGATCTGGACCGTATCGCCGCCACATTGCGCGCGGATACAGGGCATCAGATCAAAGCGGTTTTGGCGACGCATGTGGATACGTCGACCTCGATCCGCAACGACATCGCGGCGCTGCGGGCCGTGATGGACGATCTGGGCCACCCTGCGCTTTTGATGGCCGATTGCATTGCGTCGCTGGCCTGCGACCGGTTTGAAATGCAGGATTGGGGCGTCGATGTGATGGTGGCGGGCAGCCAAAAGGGACTGATGGTACCGCCGGGTCTTGGCCTGGTCTTCTTTTCCGACAAGGCGGCCGAAAAGCGCCGCACCATGCCGCGCGTGTCGCGTTATTGGGATTGGGTGCCGCGCTCCGCGCCGCAGGAGTTTTACCAGTATTTCAACGGCACAGCTCCGACGCATCACTTGTATGGGATGCGCGTGGCGTTGGACATGTTGCTGGAGGAGGGGATGGAGCAAGTCTGGGCGCGTCACGACATCCTGGCGCAGGCTATTTGGGCGGCATGCGATGGCTGGTCACGTGGTGGAGCGCTGAAGATGAACGTCGCTGACCCGGTTAACCGGTCTCGCGCCGTGACGTCGCTGTCTTTGCCAACCCCGCAAGCGTCAGAGCTGCGCAGCTGGCTGGAGGCGCAGATGGGTCTGACGCTTGGTATCGGTTTGGGTATGGCCGAACCTGGCGATCCGGCGCGGGACGGGTTTTTCCGTTTGGGTCATATGGGCCATGTGAACGGCCATATGATCATGGGGCTTCTGGGCGGCGTTGATGCAGGATTGCGCGCCCTTGGCATTCCGACCGGGCAGGGCGCTTTGGAGGGGGCAGCGGATGTCATGGCTGCGCATGCCCCCGCGCTTATGCGTCGCGAGACGCCTGCAGCCAGGTGATCCCACGGTTCAAAACCCAAGCCGTTGCCAGCGCCGCGACAAACCCAAGCAGCCCCCAGATCAAAAGCAAAATCCACGCAAGGTTCACCCCCAACATGGTCAAAGCCGCAACCGTGTAATCCGGGGCTCTGCCCCTGTTATCATGCCTCATCGAGACCCTCATGCGTTGTCTCCCAAGAGACAGTCTAGCGATGAGATTGCAAAAGTCAGGTAAATTGCGCGCGCGCCGTCGTCAAAGCCTGTGGCAAAGCGTCTTCAAAAGCCTGCATGGCGGCATCGGGGCCACAGCTCACCCGGATGCAGCGGTTTTGTGGTGCGGCGAAGGGCATGCGCACAAAAACCCCCTGCGCCACAAGTGCATCCAGCACCGCCTTGGCAAACGCCCCGTCGCGCCCGCAATCCATCGTGACGAAATTCGTGGCTGATGGCTGTGCCGCCAAGCCGTGCGCCTGTGCAATTTGGGCCAGCCTGTCACGTGAGGTCGAAATGTCGGCCTGAACTTGGCGCAGCCAGTCCTGATCTGCCAGCGCGGCCATTGCCCCGGCCTGGGCCACGCGCCCTACACCGAAATGATTGCGGATCTTGTGAAACGCGGTAATCAGATCGGCTGCGGCCAACGCATATCCCACGCGCAACCCGGCCAGCCCGTAGACCTTGGAAAAGGTGCGCATCCGGATAACGCGTGGATCGTTTATCGACAGCTCTGGTGCGACACCATCCGGCGCGCATTCGATATAGGCTTCATCAAGGATCAGCAGGCTGTCATCCGGCAGGTGATCCAGCGCGGCGATGATATCGGCGCCATTTTGCCAGCTGCCCATCGGATTATCGGGATTGGCGAGATACACCAGCTTCGCCCCGGTTTCAGATGCTTTGGTAAAAAGGCTTGCAGGGTCTTCGCGATCGGCCACGTAAGGCACTTTGTGCAACACGCCGCCAAACCCGGACACATGGTAGTTGAATGTCGGATAGGCCCCATCTGATGTCACCACGGCGTCGCCGGGTTCGATCAGGAGCCGCACAAGGTAGCCCAGAAGCCCGTCGATCCCTTCGCCGATGATGATGTTGCCGGGTGCGACGCCGTGATGGGTCGCAAGCGCGTGGCGCAAGTCATGGGTTTCGGGATCGCCATACATCCACGCGCCGCGCGCGGCCTGGGCGATGGCCGAAATGGCTTTGGGTGATGGACCAAACAGGCTTTCATTCGCGCCGAGCCGCGCAACAAAACCGGCGCCACGCTGGCGCTCTTGGGTCTCGGGGCCAACAAAGGGCACGCTGGCGGGCAAACTCTTGGCGATGCGGGTAAATCGGGCATTGGTCATGCTGCGCAGATAAACCGACGAAACCAGCATGAGCAAGCGTTGCGAGCAGAGTTCCGCTGCCCTAGTGTCCTGCAAATCGTGATGGAGTGGTGTGCGATGCAGCTTGTTTTGGCTTTGGTCATGTTGGTACTTGGCTATCTGGTTTTCTGGCCCATCGTGCTTGAACCCGAAGCGCGGGAAATGCCCCCGGTTCCCGAATTGACAGGTGTTCTGGAGCCCAATGACCGACTGTCTGCGGTCGAGTTTCTGCCCCTGCCGGACAATGCGCGCGGGCCCGAGGATATCGCGGTTCTTGATGGTGTCGTAATGACGACAGATCTGGCCGGCCGGCTTTATCGTGTTGAAGGTGATGCTCTGGTGCAGGTCAGCAATCTGGGCGGACGCCCTTTGGGCCTGAAATCCGGGCCTGACGGCAATTTGTATATTGCCGACAGTTTCCGGGGCATTCTGCGCTGGTCGCCGGATGATCGTCTGGACTTGATGGCCGACCGGGTTGATGGGGTGCCGATCACCTATCCCAATCAACTGGATGTCGGACGCGATGGGGTCATCTATTTCTCAAGTTCAACAGAACGCTTCGACCCAGAGCTTTTGGGCGGGACCTTGGCGGCATCGGTGATGGCGATCTGGGAGCAGTCGGCGACGGGCTATGTGGCGCGCTTGTTGCCTGATGGCACCACCGAAAAACTGGCCGACGGTTTGATCTTTGCCAATGGTGTCGCCCTGTCGCCAGAGGAGGATTACCTGCTGATCGCAGAAACCGGGCGCGCACGTCTGATAAAGCTATGGTTGGACGAGGCCCGCTTTGGCACCTCTGAAGTGGTGATCGACAGTCTGCCCGGCTATCCGGACAATCTCGAAGCAAACGGAGATGGCACATATTGGCTGGGTCTTGCCTCTCCGCGTTTGCCGAGCGAGGCGCTCTTTCCCTATCCGTTCCTGCGCAAGGTGATCTGGCGATTGGGCCCGTGGGTGCGTCCGGCGCCGGTGCATCACGGGCGCGTTTTGCGTGTGGATGGGGACGGCACGATCCTGGACATGCTTGAAGATCCGACCGGTGCGCTGGGCGTGACCACGGGCGCGCAGGTGGTCGGAGAGCATCTTTATGTCACCTCGCTTGACGGGCCGGCGCTGGGACGGTTGCCAGCCCCCTGATTCTGCCCCCACGTCGGACTGGCCAACTGAGCCGGGGCAGGGCAGTCTGCTGCCCAGTTAAGCCGGGAGGATGATCATGGCGCGGGTGACGATCGAATACGAAAACCATGTGGCTCGGGTCACCCTGACCCGACCAGACAAGATGAACGCGATGGACCCCGAAATGCGCGATGCGATCATCGCTGCAGGGGAGGAGGTCGCAGCCTCGGACGCGCGGGCAGTGCTCTTGCAGGGCGAGGGGCGCGCCTTTTGCGCCGGGATCGACATCATGGGCTTTTCGAGCTCTCTGCAAGGCAATACCGAAGACCTCCTGATGCCGCGCACGCATCACGACGCCAATGCGTTCCAAGAAGTCTGTTTGGTCTGGCGCCGGGTGCCGGTGCCGGTCATTGCTGCGCTGCACGGCGTGGTCTATGGCGCCGGGATGCAGATCGCCATGGGCGCCGATATCCGCATCGCCGCGCCCGATCTTCAAATGGCAATCATGGAAATGAAATGGGGTCTTGTCCCGGATATGGGGGCGATGGCGCTTTGGCCGCAATTGATCCGGTCGGATGTTCTGCGGCAGATGACCTATACCGCTGCGCCCATTGGGGCCGACCAGGCTGAACGTTGGGGGCTGGTCACGTCGCTGGCCGATGACCCGCAGGCAGCTGCTCTGGCATTGGCGCAAGAGATCGCCAGCAAAAGCCCATCGGCCATGCGTGCATGCAAAGCCCTGATCGAGGTGGCCGAAACTCAGGGACGCGAAGCCGTGCTGTTGGAGGAAAGCCGCAAACAGGTCGAAATGATCGGTAGTGCTGATCAGATGGAAACAGTCATGGCCCAGATGCAAAAACGCCCTGCGGTCTATAAATAGACGCATACCTGGCCCCCAAGCCGTCGCAATCTGCGCGGCGATTCATTTGCGACATCAGGTCGAATACAGACCAGACCGCAAAGGCTGCTTCGGGCGAAGCCGACCATCGCCCGAATTGCGGGCGTGACCACGTAAAATCTGGTGATTGCAACGGTTTCGGTTTCCCCGGAGACAGATGCGCTCGGCTATGCGGCCGCGCGTAGACAGGCGGTGTCAGGAAACGTGCTGGCAGTTGGATCAATGCTGCATTGGGCGGTGGGCTTACCTGCGGCCGAGCGGTTACTGGCAGACTGGCATCCGATCACGCTGATGATGTTGCGGCTGCTGCTGGCCTTTGGCGTTCTTCTGTCGCTTTGGCTCGCGATGGATGGGCTGCGCGCGGCCCAAGCCGCGGCTTGGCGGCGGGGCCTTTGGATTGGCGCGTTGGGATTCGGGATGGGGACCAAACTGCTGCTTTTTGCGCAGTGGTTCACAGACCCGGTCACCGTCGCGCTGATCGCCACGACGACACCGGTTTCAGTGGCTACCATCGAAGCCTTGGCGCGATAAAGGCGCATCACAGGGCGGTTCATTCTGGGGCTTGCTGCGTCCGTTTTGGGCGGAGCCATCGCAGTGGGTGGCACGATATCAGCGGATCTTGGCTGGGGTGTTTTGATGGCGATTGGCACTGGCATCTTCTTTGCCTGGGCGTCGAATGCGGCTGTGCGTGATCTGCCGGACCTCGCGCCCATCGGGCGCAGCGCGGTGACATTNTGCGGCGCGGCGCTGTTTACAGGGTTTATCTTCCTGGGATCATTGGGGCTTGGTTGGAGGGAACCACCGCGCGAGATCACTCACGAGCCGTTTGGCCTTCTGGCGGTTTGGGCGGTGGCAGGAATGGCCCTGTCACAAATCTTGTTCATCGCTTCTGTCGGGCGTCTTGGTATCGCATTGTCGAGCTTTCACATCAACATCGCGCCCTTTTACGTTATGGTCATTCTGATTGCTCTGGGCGGCAGTTGGGACTGGCGCGCGGCCTTGGGCGCTGCACTTGTGGGGCTGGGCGCGGTGATCGCCCAATCCGGCCGCAGCGCTTAGCGGATAAAGCAGCGCCGCGCGTCGCGTGCCATCGCATAGCACATGTCCAGATCGGCGATCCGAGCCATCAAAGCCCGGCGCTTTTGGGGGTCTTGTTCGTCTCACTACGCCGCGCGGGCGACGTCACATCGCCGTTTGAAGCCAAATTTTTTCGGCACAACTCCGGCCTCTGCCATGACGCGCATACCCGCAGCCAGCGCCAAATCTGTCACAACGTCTGATGACCGATCTGGCAACGGCTTGCCTTCGCCGTCCAAGCCGCGCAACTGCCCCGGCGCTTCGGCTTTATGCATTTGTCGATCTATGAGAGTGGTCAGAGCACCGATCATATTTGAGAGTTGGGGATGAACCGATGGTTTTCGAAGGGCGACAGGTGGTTTGATCGAAGCTATTGCCAAAATTGTGCCGCATAAATGACGTAACACGGTATGCAGGCGAGTAGCATGATAAGGAATGAACGGTGGTTTTGCAGTCTCAGACATCTGGTGCCGTGATGGGGGGGGGCTCGGCTTTGCCATTGGGGCGATGGCCCTGGTTTTGACAATTGTCCTTTTCTGGGCTGGTCCCTTTGCACCACAACAGGCGGCCACGGTGACTTTGGGCGAAATGGCGGCCGAGATTGCGAAATCAGCGGCGCGTTCGGTGGCGGGGCAGGCGCAGCCAGCGCCTGAAGTCATCCCTCGAACCGTGGATGATTACCTTGAGATTGCAGTGGCCGTTTTGGCTGGCTTTGCGATTGTCTTCGGCTTGGCCGCGTTCATCCGGCGCGAAGATCGGCGCACAGCGTTTTCAGCCCTCGCCTTGGGCATTTTGGCAATCGGCTTTCAACTGTTCACATGGACGGTCATGATGATCGTTGGAGCAATCGTGATCTTTGGGATCATGGCCTCGTTAAGTGAGACATTTGGCGATTTGTTTGGAGAGTGACGGGCGGATCAGATCCCAGCGGCAGCCATGTGCACGCCGGGGTCTTGTCAGTCTTGCTCTCGCAGTTTGCGGTGGATTTCTTTGCGGAAGGCCTTTGCGTTTTTCTGCTCACGGTTCAAACGCACACCCATGAAATAGGCTGCGATAGCGGCCCCCATCAATGCCACGCCGCTTTCAAAAACAACGTCAGTCAGAATGCTCTCGCTTCCCAGGCCGAGCCAGCGATCCAAGGGCATGTGCGAAACAAGGTTTGAGAGGATCACAGCCAGAATGCCTGCTGTTAGCTCCACCGCGAGAAACAGGCGATGGGTGCGCGTCGCGGATGTGATATCGTCGATATGGCGGCAAAATATGCCAGCTCTTCATCCATGATGTCGACAGTGTCCGACGCCAGCATCCGAAAGAAATAGTTACTGCGACGGTCGTCGCGTTCGTCATTCGAGAGAGGTTTGGTCGTGCAGGTCTTTGATCCGGGCTATATCCTGCAGCAAAGCCAGACCCATCTGAAGTTTTTGTAGGGCGGGGTTTACCCCGCCGCTACTTTCGCAGGCGTAGCTCAGCCCAGCTCTGCCAAACGAGCCAAGGCCTCTTGCAGCTTGGCCTCTTCTGCTTCGCGCGCAGCGAGGTTGTCGCGCGCCTCTTCCACCACCTCTTCCGGGGCGGAAGCCACGAATTTGGGGTTGTTCAGACGACCGCGCAGACCGCCCAACTCCTTGGCCAGTTTGCCCAGGGTTTTTTCAAGCCGCGCTTTTTCTTCCTCGATATCGATGATCCCGGCCAGCGGCAGACCAAAGCTGGCACCTTCGGCGGGGATCGACACCGTGCCCTTCGGAAACGCCCCTTCCGTCAGGCTTTCGACCCGCGCCAAACGTTTGATCAGCGTTTCATTCCGGGCATAGGCGCCTTTGGCAAACGCATCCATACCATTGACCAGCATCGGCACATGCAGACCAGCGGGCACATGCATCTGCGCGCGGGCAGAACGGATGTCTTCGATCAGACCGATGGTCCAGCGCATCTCGCGCTCGGCCTCGGCATCGACAAGGTCCAGCTCATGGTCCGGCCAATCGGCGTGGACGAGCATCTTGGCACGGTCGCCTGACAGTCCCCAAAGCTCTTCCGTGATAAATGGCATGATCGGGTGCAGCAGGATCAGGCATTGATCCAGAACCCACTTCATAACCTGCCGTGTCTCGGCCACCGTCTCCGCATCATCGCCTTGCAAAAGTGGCTTGGCGAACTCGACATACCAATCGCAGACCTTGCCCCAGACAAAAGCATAAAGCGCCGTGGCCGCGTCGTTGAAGCGATAGGTGGCCAGTGCCTCGTCCACCTCTGCCTGGACGCGCGCCGTTTCGCCGATGATCCATTTGTTCACCGTCGCGTTTGGCTGTGGCACGCCATCATAGCTGGCGGCAAAGACGTCATTCATCTCGGCAAAGCGCATGGCGTTCCATAGCTTGGTGCCGAAATTGCGGTAGCCCTGGATGCGCTGGGTATCGAGCTTCAGCGTCCCGCCCAAAGAGGCCATCGCGGCCGAGGCAAAGCGCAGCGCATCGGCACCATATTCGTCGATCAGGTCCAGCGGGTCGATCACATTGCCCGTCGATTTCGACATCTTCTTGCCTTTGGCATCGCGGACCAGTCCATGCAAATACACGGTGTCGAACGGGATTTTGTCCACCACGGCCAGCTGCATCATCATCATGCGCGCAACCCAGAAAAACAGGATATCCTGCCCGGTGACCAGAACCGAGGTCGGGAAGAACCGCTGCATTTCGGCCGTGTCCTGTGGCCAGCCCAGCGTGCCAATAGGCCAGAGCCCCGAAGAGAACCATGTGTCCAGCACGTCCGGGTCGCGCCAGACCGGGTAGACCAGTTTGGTCGGGTCTTGCGTGACTTCATATTCGGCCAGCGAGGCGGCAAACACATGCACGGCCTCGGAACGATCTTCCACCTCGACGATACGGGCGTGGTTCAGCGGGGTGGGCAGCTTGGCCTCATCATCGGCGAACTGTTTTTCGATCTCTGCGAGATTGGCAGCG
>JABSSB010000041.1 GCA_013214715.1 Paracoccaceae bacterium
CGGCGGCGTTGAGGTCACGGATGCGCCCATCTGACGTCGACAACACCACAAACGCATCGCGCGTCGCCGTGAGCAGCATCCGATAGCGCGCATCGAATTCGCGCTTTTCTTCGTATCCCCGCTCCAACGCGACCTGCGCCTGCACCAGTTGCTGCTGGCTTTCCGCGATCTGGCGCAGATCCCGCCCCATCATCAGGATCAGCCTTTCTGTGCCGATTTGATAGGCCGAATAGCGCACCGGGAATTGCCAGGCGAACTCATCCTGATGGTTCAGTTCCAAATGACGGGGCAGGGGGCTGTCACTGGTCGCGCTTTTCAGAAGGCCCTTGAATTTGTCGACACTTTCACGTGTCAGAAACTCGACAAGGGGTTTCTGCTCCCAATGCTCCAGTGTGCCATAGGCTGTTGTCGTCTGGTTGACCAAGGCCGATTGCACGGTCCCATCGGCATCCACGACCAACGCAATATCCGACGCCGCGCCAAGCACTTCGGCAAGGTATTCCGGTTCGATCATCGGAATAGACGCCGGGCGCCAGCTATGCGAACCACCCGGTGACATTACTGCGCCACACTCAGGTCCCGCGCGCTTTCGGACCCTTTCAGGCCGGCCAAGGCGGTTGAAATGTCGTTCGTGATCCACTGCACGGGCGTTTTTATCGTTGTGTATTGTTGTTCTGTCAGAATACCACCGCCCATAATCACACGCGGGCCTGCGGACGGGTCATTAAGGATGCCTGCCACCATCCTGTTTGCGCTGTCAAGGGTGGCATAGCTACCAACCGAGATGAAAACAGCGTCACAGGCCTCCTGTCGCAGGAAATTCTCAAGATCCATGCTGGAGGCGCCAAGCATCAGCCGGACGGAGTGACCTTCGCGTCGCAGGTAATTTGTTAGCAGTTGCGGCCCCAGCAGATGCTGTTCTTCGACAGGGGTCGCCACCATGATATTGAGCATGTTGCGCCGCCGCGGCGGGCGCGGTTGCCAATCGGCTGCGAGATGTTTCGACAACTCCATCAAACGCGCCGTGCCCAGCGTCACATCTGTAAAGGGCAGTTCATCATCTGCCCACATCTGACCCATGCGCGATGCGGCGGCGGGGATGCAGTAATCCATGATGTCTGTGGCCGACAGGTGATGTTCATCCAGGGCCCGCAGCACCGCGTCCAGTTCGAGGGACCAGGGCGGTATGCAATGGCGCAGCAGCCAGTCGGTCAGGCTGTTGCGGCGGTTGAGGATGTGATGATTNGGGGTTGTTGAGATATGGCGCATCGCCTGACGGGCCAGCTTGTCAAGGCTGGTGGCGTCAAAGCGCGGGACGGGCGATTTTGTCTCGCCGTGTCGACCTTTTGCCATGCTGCTGTTCCCCGCCGCGATGCGGCCCTTTGCCTGTGTGATTTATCATACAGGTTGTACTATGGTGTAGTGTCGCGGAACTTTGCGGATTTGTCAAAGAAAATGGACAGGTTCTCGCGGAGTGTTGAGCGGTCTTTGAGATTGTGGTAAATATCTAAATATTTCAAATGTGTACGATTTAGGACAATTTTGTGCCTATGTTGTCTAGGTCAGTTGATGTCAATTTTGAAGTGTAATCTTTAATTGACAGTTTTACCTCTCTCTCCATATCCTTGTCACAGAGACCGGGAAGGAGACTGGGATGGCGCACGCGGTTGCGGCCCGCCCAACAGGGGCCACGCTTTATACACCCGAACAATTTGAACGGCGTCAGCAATCGGTCTGGACGCTGGTTCAGGGCATCCTCGCGCCGCTGCAATTTCTGGTCTTTCTGGTCTCTTTGGTTTTGGTGTTGCGCTATGTGATTACAGGCGACGGATACGGCGTTGCGACAGTGTCGATCGTGATCAAAACCGGCTTTCTCTATACCATCATGGTCACGGGTGCGATCTGGGAAAAAGTGGTGTTCGGGCAGTATCTATTTGCCCCGGCATTCTTCTGGGAAGACGTCTTCAGCTTTGTCGTGATTGCCCTGCATTCTGCATATATTGCAATGCTTTGGCAGGGTGTTTGGGCACCGGACACCTTGATGGCCGTGGCGCTTGCGGCCTATGCGGCCTATGTCGTGAACGCTGGTCAATTTCTGTGGAAACTGCGCCAGGCGCGCCTGGATCGGGAGCGTCACGCATGACTGCGCAAATGCCCTCTTGCCTCGACGCGCCGGTGCTGCGCGAACGCGGCCAGCACGAAGTGTTCTGCGGGCTGACCTCGATCATCTGGCTGCACCGCAAAATGCCGGATGCCTTCTTCCTTGTGATCGGCTCGCGCACCTGCGCGCATCTGCTGCAAAGCGCCGCCGGTGTCATGATTTTTGCCGAGCCGCGTTTTGGCACGGCGATTCTCGAAGAAACCGATCTGGCAGGTTTGGCTGACGCTCAGGATGAGATAGACAGCCAGGTTACTCGCCTCCTGTCTAGACGATCTGACATAAGGCGGCTGTTTCTCGTGGGCTCCTGTCCGTCCGAAGTGATCAAGTTGGATCTCGAAAAAGCGGCAGAACGACTCAGTCTGGCCCATGCGCCGCGGGTGCAGGTGCAGGCTTTTTCCGGGTCTGGCATCGAAACGACCTTCACTCAGGGCGAAGATGCCTGCCTCGCGACTATGGCCGCGCATCTGCCGTCCAGCGACGCGCAAAGCCTTCTGGTGGTAGGCGCGCTGCCTGATGTGGTGCAGGATCAGATGCTGGGACTTCTTGACGCGATCGGCATCCCGAATGTGACGCTCTTGCCCAATGCCAATGCGGACACACCCCCCGGTATCGGCCCGAACACCCATGTCGCCCTTGTTCAGCCCTTCATGGGCGACACCGCCGCCGAACTGACCCGGCGCGGCGCGCAGATGATCCCCGCGCCCTTCCCGTTCGGAGAGGCCGGGACCACCGCCTGGCTTTGCGCCGTGGCCGAGCGCTTTGGCATTTCGCGGGATCATGTTCTGTCTGTGACCGAAGCGCCCCGCGCCCGCGCCCGCAAGGCGATTGCGCAAGCGGCGGAACCACTGGATGGCAAATCGGTCTTCTTCTTCCCAGACAGCCAATTGGAGGTGCCTCTGGCCCGCTTCCTGACCCGCGAATGCGGAATGCGCGCGGTGGAAATTGGCACACCTTTCCTTCATCGCGGGATCGTCGGCTCTGATCTGGCTGAGATTGCCGCAGGTCCAACCCTGTCCGAAGGGCAGGATGTCGATAAACAGCTTGACCGCGCCCGCGCGGCGCGGGCCGATCTGACGGTTTGTGGGCTGGGTCTGGCCAATCCGCTGGAGGCCGAAGGGCTTACCACCAAATGGGCGATCGAACTCGTGTTCACGCCCGTGCATTTCTACGAACAGGCCGGTGATCTGGCAGGGCTTTTCGCGCGCCCGCTGCGCCGCCGGGCGCTGTTGCAGGCGGGGGCGGCATGAAACTTTCAGTCTGGACATATGAAGGCCCACCGCATGTCGGCGCAATGCGCGTTGCCACTGCGATGAAGGATCTTCATTTCGTCCTGCACGCCCCGCAGGGCGACACCTATGCCGACCTGCTATTCACCATGATCGAACGGCGCAACAAACGCCCGCCGGTGACCTACACGACCTTCCAGGCCCGCGATCTGGGATCGGACACGGCCAATCTGTTTCGCGAAGCCTGTCAGGAGGCCTATGCGCGCTACAAGCCCTCGGCAATGATCGTCGGCGCGTCCTGCACGGCAGAGCTCATTCAAGATGACCCGGCCGGTCTGGGGGCTGCTTTGGGCCTGCCAATCCCGGTGATCCCTCTGGAACTGCCGTCGTATCAGCGCAAAGAAAATTTCGGTGCCGAAGAAGCGTTCTTTCAGATCACCCGCGCCTTGGCTCGCCCGACCGAACGCTCCGCCCGGATCAGCGCCAACCTGATCGGCCCGACCGCCTTGGGTTTCCGCCATCGTGATGACATCACCGAAATGACCGCGCTTCTGGGCGATATGGGCATCGAGATCAACGTGATCGCCCCCTATGATGCCAGCCCGGCCGATATCGCACGTTTGGGCGCGGCGCATGTCAATATTTTGATGTATCCCGAAACAGGCGAAGCCGCCTGCCGCTGGATGGAGAGAGAGCTTGGCATCCCCTACACCAAGACTGTCCCCATCGGCGTCGGCGCGACCCGCGATTTTCTGGCGGAACTGTCCGGGCTAACCGGTCTGCCAGCGCGGCTTGATGACAGCCGCCTGCGCGCGCCGTGGTATTCGGCCAGCGTCGACAGCACCTATCTGACCGGCAAGCGCGTGTATCTCTTTGGCGACGGCAGCCATGTCATCGCCGCCGCCCGCATCGCCCGTGAAGAAATGGGGTTCGAGGTCGCGGGCCTCGGTTGCTACAACCGCGAAATGGCCCGCCCAGTCCGTGCCCTCGCACGTGAATTGGGGCTCGAGGCGCTGATCACCGAAGATTATCTGGATGTCGAAGCGGCNATTGCCGAGACCGCGCCCGAGCTGATCCTTGGCACGCAGATGGAGCGTCACATCGGCAAACGGCTGGGCATCCCCTGCGCGGTGATCTCGGCGCCTGTGCATGTGCAGGATTTCCCGGCCCGCTATTCGCCGCAAATGGGTGTCGAAGGCGCAAATGTCATCTTCGACACATGGGTGCATCCGCTGGTCATGGGGCTTGAGGAGCATCTGCTCACCATGTTCCGCGAAGACCCTGAATTCCATGACGCCGCCGGACCCAGCCATCATGGTCATGCGGCCACCCCGTTGCCCGACCCGGTGCAGCTTCCCGATCCGGCCAATCTGCCGGATCAACCCGCCGTTGGCCCCGTCTGGGCCGATGCGGCTGAGCGGGAGTTGCGCAAGGTGCCCTTCTTTGTGCGCGGCAAGGCGCGGCGCAACACCGAAGCCTTTGCCGTGGCGCAGGGGGCGCAGGAAATCTCGGTCGATCTGCTTTACGAGGCCAAGGCCCATTATGCGCGATGATCTGATCCATGACCGGCCTTACCGCGTGACGATTGTCACGCTGGACGCTCATGCGGCCGGGCCTTGCGGTCGGGCGCAGGCGGCGTTGCGCAAGGATTTTCCGGGCCTTGAGATCGACGTGCATGCCGCCGCCCAATGGGGCGAAGACCCGAGCGCTTTGGCCGCCGCGCAAGCCGCCGTGGCGCAGGCCGACATCGTGGTGTCGAACCTTCTCTTTCTGGACGAGCATGTGCAGGCGATCCTGCCTGCGCTACGCGACCGGCGCGATCATTGTGATGCGATGGTGGGCATTATCGCCGATGCGCAGGTGGTCAAACTGACGCGCATGGGCGCTTTGGACATGCAAGCGCCTGCGTCGGGCGCGATGCGCCTTTTAGCGCGGCTGCGTGGCTCGGCCAAACCGTCCAGCGAGGATGGCGCCAAGAAGATGCGCATGCTCCGCCGTCTGCCGCGCCTGTTGAAATTTATCCCCGGCAAGGCACAGGATTTGCGGGCCTGGTTCTTGTGCATGCAATACTGGCTGGGCAGTTCCGACGATAATATCGAAGCGATGATCCGTTTCCTGCTGGCGCGCTACGCCACGCGCGAGGGGTGGAGTGAGGCGACCGAGGCCGCAGCACCGCGCGATTATCCCGATGTCGCGCTGTATCATCCCGATCTGACCGATCGCATCACAACCGATCCTGCTGAATTGCCTGCGCCTAAATCATCCAAGGGCACGGTTGGGGTACTGATGATGCGGTCCTATGTGCTCAGCGGCGATTGTGCGCATTATGATGCCGTGATCCGCGGCCTTGAGGCACGCGGGTTGCGCGTGCTGCCGGCCTATGCGGGCGGTCTCGATACCCGCCCGGCGGTTGAGGCGTTTTTCAGGGATGAGAGTGGCCCGCGCATCGATGCGGTCCTGTCGTTGACGGGCTTCTCGCTGGTTGGTGGGCCCGCCTATAACGACAGCGATGCAGCTGTTGAGATGCTCCAATCCCTGGATGTGCCCTTTGTCGCGGCGCATCCGCTGGAATTTCAGACGCTGGATCAATGGGCTAGGTCCAAACACGGGCTGGGACCGATTGAAACCACGATGCTTGTGGCGCTGCCCGAACTCGATGGTGCGACACAGCCCACCGTGTTTGCCGGACGGCATGGGCCGAAGGGGTGCGCCGGGTGCGACACGCCCTGCCTGCCTGGGAAAGCGGCGCGCGCGATGGCGCCTTGCCCCGAACGGATCGAAATCCTGACCGCCCGCGTGGCCAAACAGGTCGCGCTGCGCCGGGCCGAGCGGCATGCGCGCCGCGTGGGCATTGTCCTGTTCGGTTTTCCGCCCAATGCGGGCGCGGCAGGCACCGCAGCGTATCTGGATGTGTTCACCTCGCTGCATAACACGTTGCACGCGCTGGCCGCCCAAGGCTATGACCTGACCCCGCCCGAGAGTGTCGAGGCGCTGCGCGAGGCGGTGCTGGGTGGCAATTCGGCCCGATACGGGCAAGAGGCGCATGTCCACACACATATTTCGGCCGAAACCATGGTGGCGACGACGCCTTGGTTGAAAGAGGTCGAAGCCTGCTGGGGCCCCGCGCCGGGCCGGGTGCAAAGCGACGGGCGCGGTGTGCATGTGCTGGGCCGTGAGTTTGGCAATGTCTTTGTTGGGCTACAGCCGGGCTTTGGGTATGAAGGCGACCCGATGCGGTTGCTCTTTGAGCATGATCAGACGCCGACCCATGCCTTTGTGCAGTTCTATCTGTGGCTCAAAAACAGTTTCAAGGCGGATGTGCTGCTGCATTTCGGGATGCATGGCGCGTTGGAATTCATGCCGGGCAAGCAGGCCGGGCCGGGACGGGCGGATTGGCCGGACCGGCTGATCGGCGACATGCCCAATGTCTATCTCTATGCGGCCAACAACCCGTCCGAGGCGTCCTTGGCCAAGCGCCGGTCTGGCGCGGTCACCGTCAGCCATCTGACCCCGCCTTTGGCGCAGTCTGGGCTGTATAAGGGCTTGCAGGACCTCAAAGACAGCCTGACGCGCTGGCGTGGGCTGCTGCCCGAAGATCCCGACCGGGACGGGATGCTCGATCTGATTGCCGAACAGGCCGAGGCGGTGGACATGACCGGCTCGCCCGATCAGCTGTGGTTGGCGTTGCTCGAAACCGAAGACGCGCTGATCCCCGATGGACTGCATGTGGTGGGCCGCGATCTGAGCGACGCCTCGCGTGAGGCTTATCTGTCCCTGCATGATGATCCCGACAGCCGCGCCCGGATCGAGGCTGGCCTTGCCGAGGCGACGGAACTGCCCGCGTTGCTGCGCGCCTTGGAAGGCCGCTATATCCCGCCGGTGCCAGGCGGTGATCTGATCCGCAGCCCCGATATTCTGCCCACCGGGCGCAATATCCATGCCTTTGACCCGTTCCGGATGCCCACGGCCTATGCCTGCGCCGAAGGGGCGCGGCAGGTCGATCTTCTTCTGGACACCCATCCCAGCTTGCCGAAATCCGTGGCGCTGGTGCTGTGGGGGTCGGACAATATCAAATCCGACGGGGCGCCGATCGGNCAGGCGCTGGCGTTGATGGGNGCNCGGCCGCGCTTTGACGCCTTTGGGCGGCTTTGCGGGGCCGAACTGATCCCGCTGGACGAACTGGGCCGTCCGCGCATCGATGTGGTGATGACGCTCTCGGGGATTTTCCGCGACCTGCTGCCGCTGCAAATCCGGATGCTCGCCGAGGCGGCTTTGCTGGCTGCACAGGCCGATGAGCCGGAGGATGAGAATTTCATCCGTGCGCACGCTTTAGCCTATGCCGAGCGGATGGACGTACCGCTCGAAGAAGCCGCGCAGCGCGTGTTTTCGAACGCGCAGGGCGCCTATGGCTCAAACGTGAACCAGCTGGTCGAGCTGTCGGCCTTTGCCGATGAGGACGAACTGGCCGATGCTTATCAGGCGCGCAAAGGCTTTGCCTATGGCGTTGATGGCAAGGCTCAGCCGGGCAATGATCTGCTGTCGCAGGCTTTGGCGGATGTTGATCTCGCATATCAGAACCTTGAGTCGGTCGAACTGGGTGTGACCACTGTCGATCATTATTTCGACACGCTGGGCGGGGTGGCCCGCGCGGTGCGCCGCGCCCGCGGGGAAGAGACCGAGGTCTATATCGGTGATCAGACTCGTGGCACTGCCAAGGTGCGCAAACTCTCGGATCAGGTCGCTCTGGAAGCCCGCTCGCGCGCGTTGAACCCGAAATTCTACGAAGGCCTGCTGCGCCATGGTGCCGAGGGTGTGCGTCAGATCGAGGCGACGGTGACCAATACGCTGGGCTGGTCGGCCACGACCGGGCAGGTCGAACCTTGGGTCTATCAGCGCCTGTCGGAGACCTTCGTGCTGGATGAAGAGATGCGCAAACGGTTGGCGGAATTGAATCCGGTGGCCTCGTCGCGCATGGCCAACCGCCTGCTGGAAGCGTCGGACCGCGCCTATTGGGCACCGGATGCCGAAACGCTGGCTGCGCTTCAGGACGCGGCGGATGCGCTGGAAGATCAAGTCGAAGGGGTCGCGGCAGAATGAGCGCCCCGTTTGAATATCAGCCCGGGCAGGGGGACCAGCCCCCCGTCGCTGTCGCGACGCCCCCCGGGGTATTTGGGAAGAGAAGAAGGAGTGGAGTATGAGCCCGTTGGACAAATCACCGCCCCGGCTGCGAGGGCTGGATGGCGAAGGCTCCGTCCAGGTGCATCAGGACCCAACCGCGCGGATCGAAGGCGCCAAGGTGTTTTCGGTCTATGGCAAGGGCGGGATCGGGAAATCGACCACCTCGTCGAATCTGTCGGCAGCCTTTGCCAAGCTGGGCAAGCGGGTCTTGCAGATCGGCTGTGACCCCAAACATGACAGCACCTTTACTCTCACCGGGTCGCTGGTGCCGACCGTGATCGACATCCTGAAAGAGGTCGATTTCCACCCCGAGGAGCTGCGCCCGGAGGACTTCGTTTTCGAAGGCTGGGGCGGGGTACAATGTGTCGAAGCAGGCGGGCCGCCAGCAGGCACAGGCTGTGGTGGCTATGTGGTGGGGCAGACGGTCAAGCTGCTCAAACAGCATAGGATGCTGGATGATACCGATGTGGTTATCTTTGACGTGCTGGGCGATGTGGTCTGCGGCGGCTTTGCCGCGCCGCTGCAACATGCTGACCGTGCCGTCATTGTGACCGCCAATGATTTTGACAGCATCTACGCGATGAACCGCATCATCGCCGCGGTGCAGGCCAAATCGGGCAATTATAAGGTCCGTCTGGCGGGCTGCGTGGCCAACCGCTCCCGCGATACGGATGAGGTGGACCGCTTCTGCGACCGTGTGGGCTTCAAGCGTATCGCGCATATGCCTGATGTGGACGCGATCCGTCGCTCGCGCCTGAAGAAAAAGACGCTGTTCGAGATGGATGATGACGAAGACATTGTCCGCTGCCGCGCCGAATATGTGCGCCTGGCCGAAGCGCTTTGGCGCGGGACCGAGCCTTTGGCGCCAGCCCCCCTGCCGGATCGGGAAATTTTTGAACTGCTGGGGTTTGATTGATGGAATATCAGCGCACGCTCAGCCGGGTGGAAAGCTATTTCGATGACAGCGCGACCGAGGTCTGGGCGCGGCTGACATCGGATGCGCCGGTGTCGAAGATCCGCGCCACGGTGCGCGCGGGCCGGGACGAGATGCGTGCGCGGTTGATCGGGGCGCTGCCCAAGGATCTGCAGGGTCTGCGCATTTTGGATGCGGGCTGTGGCACTGGACAGATGGCCTGTGAATTGGCCGAACGCGGCGCGATTGTCCATGGCGTTGACATTTCGCCTGCGTTGATCGGGATCGCACAGGCGCGGTGCCCAGCGCATCTGGCAGATCATGTGTCCTTTTTCAGCGGTGATCTGCGCGATGTGACCCAGACATTCGATGCCGTCGTGGCGATGGATAGCCTGATCTACTACCGCCAGCCTGATCTGATCGATGTGCTGGGTGGCTTGGCACAGCGCGCGCCGCAGATCCTCTATACGGTGGCCCCACGCACCCCGCTTTTGATGACCATGTGGCATACCGGCAAGCTTTTCCCACGCTCTGACCGCGCGCCCGTGATGACCCCACAAGCACCTGCCCGCTTGATCCACGCCTGGGATCGGGGCGGAGAGATGCGCGATCTGGGCCGCGTTGCGCGCGGCTTTTACATCTCTCAGGCGATGGAGGTGCAGGTGTGAGCGGACTGCGTTCCCTTCCTCTGCGCTGTTTGCCTTTCGCTGACGCGGCGAGTGAGGCGCTGCCTTTGGGGCAGTTGCTGCGGCTGTCGCTGTTTCAGGTTTCCGTGGGCATGGCGTCGGTCATGCTGTTGGGCACGCTGAACCGGGTGATGATTGTGGAACTGTCGGTGCCAGCGATGGTGGTGGCGGTGATGATCGCGCTGCCCGTGCTGGTGGCCCCGTTCCGGGCGCTGTTCGGCTTCCGGTCCGACACTTACCGTAGCTCGATCGGGTGGAAGCGCATCCCCTATCTCTGGTTCGGGTCGCTCTGGCAGATGGGCGGTCTGGCAGTGATGCCTTTCGCGCTGTTGGTCCTGTCGGGTGACACGGTGCATGATGTGCCTTTCGCCGGAGAGGTTCTGGCAGGTCTGGCCTTCCTGATGACGGGTCTGGGCCTGCATATGACGCAGACCGCCGGGTTGGCGCTGGCCTGCGATCGCGCAACGGAAGAGACACGGCCCAAAGTGGTCGCGCTGCTTTACGTGATGTTCCTCTTGGGCATGGGCGTGTCGGCCCTGATCATCGGCGGGCTGTTGGCCGATTTCTCCAACCTTGGGCTGATCCGGGTGGTGCAGGGGGCGGCTTTGGTTGGGCTGCTGTTGAACCTCGCCGCTCTTTGGAAGCAGGAACAGGTCAAGCCGATGTCCCGCGAAGAGCGTGCCGCCCCACGGCCAGTGTTCCAGGACGCATGGCGCGATTATGCCAAGGGCGGGCAGGCCGGGCGCCTTTTGGCGGTGGTGTTCCTGGGCACAATGGCCTTCACCATGCAGGATGTGCTGCTTGAGCCTTATGGCGGCGAAATTCTGGGCCTCTCCGTTTCCCTGACCACGCTATTGACGGCGATGTGGGCAGCCGGGGCGCTGATTGGCTATGGGCTGTCGGCGCGGCTGCTGGGTCGCGGGATGGATCCGGTGCGGCTGGCGGCTCTGGGTCTTCTGGCGGGGCTTGCGGCCTTTTCCGCGGTTATCTTTGCCGCGCCAATGCAATCGACGCTGCGCTTTTACACCGGGGCCGGTCTGATCGGCTTTGGCGGCGGGGTCTTTGCCGTTGCGACGCTGATCTATGCCATGACGCTCCCGGTCGGAGATCTGGCGGGGCGCGGTCTGGCGCTGGGCGCCTGGGGGGCTGCTCAGGCCACGGCGGCGGGGCTGGCCATCGCGCTGGGCGGCGGCATCCGCGATATCGTGGGCAGCTGGGCGATGTCCGGCGCGCTGGGGCCTGCGCTGGTCTCTCCGGCAACCGGCTATTCAACTGTCTATCACCTGGAGATCGGTCTGATCTTCCTCACCCTCATCGCGCTGGGGCCCATGGCCGCGCGCGTCACCCGTTCGGACGGGCCCGTGCCACGCGGCCTGCCGGAATTCCCAACATGACTCGGCCCGTGGAAAGGATACACCAATGACTGAGACATTTTTCGGAGAAGTCGACCTCGCCTCTGTGGCGATCTGGCTGTTCTGGGGCTTCTTTGCCCTGCTCATCTTCTACATCCAGCGCGAAAACATGCGCGAGGGCTATCCCCTTGTGGATGATGACGGCAATGAGACCGCTAATCAGGGCCCATTCCCGGTGCCCAGCGACAAGACCTTTGTCCTGCCCCATGGGCGCGGAGAGGTCACGGTGCCATCCGGTCAGCGCCCGGATCGCGAAGATCTCGCCCTTGCGCGCACCAGCGACACGGATGGGTTTCCGTTTGAACCCACTGGCGATCCAATGGTCGATGGGGTCGGCCCGGCCTCCTGGGCCAATCGCCGCGATCTGCCGGAACTGGACGGCAAAGGCCATAACAAGCTGGTGCCAATGCGCAAGCTCGACAGCTTTGCCGTGGCCGCCGGGCGCGATCCGCGCGGGCTGCCGGTGATGTCGGGTGACATGACCGTGGTGGGGCGCGTCACCGATATCTGGCTTGATGAAGCGGAACAGTTGGTGCGTTACGTCGAATACGAACTGGATGCCGAGTTTGGCGGTGGCNCGCGGNTGGTGCCGCTGACCATGGCGCGGATCAAGAAGGATCAACTCAAGATCCGGTCGATCTTTGCCCAGCATTTCCAGAACGTGCCGGTGCTGAAATCGCCCGATGAGGTGACNATGCTNGAAGAGGAAAAGATCTCTGCCTATTACGCCGGCGGCACGCTTTATGCGTCCCAGGCCCGGCAGGATCCGCAGATCTAAGGACGCCAGCCATGCCCCACGACACTCATGATGATTTCGATCAGGAAGTGATGCCCGGCCTGCCGGAACGCCCTCCACAAGGCGAAGAGATCCTGTGGCAGGGCCGTCCGGCAACATGGGCCTTGGCCAAGGCATCGCTGTCTCTTTTCTGGGTCGCGGGGTATTTTGCGCTGCTGACGCTGTGGCGGTTTGTGGTGGTGGTGGACAGCCTGCCCATGGATCTCGCCATCGCGGCCACGGTCCCGGTGGCGGTGCTGGGGGTGATCACCTGCGCGCTGCTTCTGGGCTTCGCCTGGGTGCAGGCGCGGGCGACGGTCTATACGCTGACCACCCGCCGCGTGGTGATGCGCGTGGGCGCGGCGCTGACCGTCACGCTGAACCTGCCTTATACGAAGATCAACGCAGCCGATCTTGATCTGCGCAAGGACGGGACAGGCACGATCGCGCTGAGCCTGAAGGGCAATACGCGGTTCTCTTACCTTACGCTCTGGCCGCATGTGCGGCCCTGGCAATTCCGCACCCAACCGGCGCTGCGCTGCATCCCCGATGCCGAGCGGATCGCGGGCCTGCTTGCCGAGCATGCCGAGGCCGAACTCGCCGTGCCGCAAGTGTCCCGTACCGCCCAGCCCATCGCCGCCGAATAACGCCACGAGACCACCGGAGCCAAACCCATGAATGACCAAGCTGACACCCACGTTCCTGAATTGATCCCGCGCCCGGTGCTGCGCGCGATGGTCGCGCTGTGTCTGGCCACGCTGGCGCTTGTATCATGGGCAGTTCTGACCGACCGGCCCAAATCGGCCATGCCCCCGGTCACCGGCATCGTGGCCGAACGCAGCATGATCCTGATCTCCGACGGGGTCTCGGGGGCTGTCACGGTGCTCAGCCCCGAAGGCGCGATGATCGCGCAATTGGAAGGCGAAGAAGGCGGCTTTGTCGCGGGTGTGGCCCGCGTCATCGACCGTGAACGAGCCATGCGGGGCCTGACCAGCGCCGCCCCGGTCAGCATCTCTCGCTCTGCGGGGGGACGGCTGGCCGTCACCGACCCGGTCACCGGGTGGAGCGCGGACCTCATGGGGTTCGGTGCAGATAACGCGACAGCCTTCGCCAGGCTGCTCGATCAACAGTGAGAGGAAGCCAAAGATGGGACTATTGACCAAAGACATCGAACACGCCCCCTGCACGGTGGAGGTCAGTCATTGCTTTGACAGCCTGCACGCGCATGTGCGCTTCAACAATGGCGCCGTGATCCATCCCGGCGACGAAGTCAAAGTGCAGGGCCCCGAAATCATGGCCCCCTTTGGCGAGGTCGTCCGCGAAGAGCGTCAGGCCACGATCATCCGCGCCAGCAAGCTGGAACGCCTCTGGACCCGCTTGACCGGCGATTTCGAGGTGATGGAACTCTGTGAATTTTCCTTCTCCGAGGAGGTGACGGTATGAACATGCAAGCCAAACACACCGCCGATGCCACCACGGTCGAAGAAGGGCTGGCCATTCAGGAGGCACAGGCCGCCTTTGACAGCGAAACCGCCACCGCCGTGGCGATGCAGAACACGCTGCTGACACCCCGGTTCTACACCACCGATTTCGATGAATTGGACGCGATCGATGTCTCGGACATTCGCGAAGAATGGGATCAGCTGATCGCGCAGATGGAGGCAGACCCCAACAAGGGCCATTTCAAGAAAAACGAAGACTGGGATCACGTTGATTGGGACGGGATGGAGCCGCAGCTGAAGCGCGAGTTCATCGATTTCCTGATCTCGTCCTGTACGGCCGAGTTTTCGGGCTGCGTGCTTTACAAAGAGATGAAGCGCCGCGGCAATAACAAGGATATCACCCAGCTGTTTCAGCTGATGGCCCGAGATGAGGCGCGCCATGCCGGGTTCATCAATGACGCCCTGCGCGAAGCCGGCGTGGCCGTCAATCTGGGCTTTCTGACTCAGAAAAAGAAATACACGTATTTCCGGCCCAAATTCATCTATTACGCCACCTACCTGTCGGAAAAGATTGGTTATGCTCGCTATATCACGATCTTCCGGCACCTTGAGGCGAACCCCGAACACCGTTTCCACCCGATTTTCAAATGGTTCCAGGAATGGTGCAATGATGAATTCAGCCATGGCGAAGCTTTCGCTCTGCTGATGAAAACTGATCCGAAACTGACCTCAGGCGGGAATGTCTATTGGATCAAATTCTTCCTCACGGCGGTCTATGCCACGATGTATGTGCGCGACCACCAGCGCCCGGCTTTCCATGACGCTTTGGGCGTCGATCCGGATTGGTATGCGCATGAGGTCTATAAAAAGACCTCTGAGCTTTCCAAGCAGATCTTCCCGATCACGCTGGATATCGAACATCCGCGCTGGCAGCCCAATCTGGAACGTCTGTACAAGGCCAATGTCGATATCGCCGAAGCCGATAAGGCCGGTGGTCTGGGCGGCTGGCTGAAAGGCCTTGGTGCGCGGGCNCGGGCTGGGCGCGCCTTTGTCGCGCTGCTGACCATCCCGTCGGTNAGCCACAAGGTTCCTGAAAACACCCGGTTGGAGCCCTGCTACTGATGCCACACAGCCTTTGGATCGCGGCGGGTTTCGCCCTGTTTGCCTGGTGGTTTTCCACCGGGGCGATCCTGTGGGCTGTGCGGCAGGCTGACCGCTTTGGGACAGGGCGGCAGGTAACGCTGCTTCTGCTGCCTGTGGCGCTGGCCGGTGGTGCGGGCATCTGGGCCAGCCTGTCGATAGGCAGCGTGAACGGTGCTTATCTGGGCTTTGTCTCGGTGCTGCTGGTCTGGGGCTGGATCGAACTGGCCTTTCTGACCGGGCAGGTCACTGGGCCAAATGTCTATCCATGCCCCGATGATGTGCGGCCCTTTGAACGCTTCATCCGCGCCTGGGGCACGATTGCCTATCATGAAATGTCGCTGTTGGCGGTCCTCGTGGGGCTTGTCCATATCAGCCAGGGGGCGGAAAACACCGTCGCGCTCTGGACGTTCATCGTGCTGTTCTTCGCGCGTGTTTCGGCCAAGCTGAACCTCTATCTGGGCGTGCCGCGCATCAACACCGAATTCATCCCGCGCCCGCTGGCGCATTTGCCCAGCCATTTCCGCATCCGGCGTCTGAACTGGCTGTTTCCGATCTCGATCACCGCGCTCAGCTTTGCCGTGGCCTGTTGGCTGGAACGGCTCTGGGTGGCGGAGCCGGCACAGGCGGTGGGTTTTGCCCTGCTGACCGCCATGACCGCGCTGGCGTTGCTGGAACACTGGCTGATGGTGCTGCCGCTGCCCGATGCGCGGCTGTGGCGCTGGATGCTGCCCGAGGCCCCAGGCCCAATTCTTAAAACATCAAGACAAGACCCGGAGGGACACCATGGATTTTGACGCGCTGTTCAATTCGCAGCTCGACGCTTTGAAGGCGGATGGTAATTACCGCATCTTCGCAGAGCTGGAACGACAATGCGGCCAGTTTCCAAAGGCCCGCAGCCATGATGATGATGCCCCCGATCAGGTGACGGTCTGGTGCTCGAACGACTATCTCGGCATGGGTCAGCATCCCAAGGTGCAAAAGGCGATGGTTGATGCGGTTCTGGCGCACGGCACCGGGGCCGGCGGCACGCGCAACATCTCGGGTACCAATAACTGCCATGTCGCTTTGGAGGCCGAACTGGCAGATCTGCATGGCAAGGAAGACGCGCTGCTGTTCACCTCGGGCTATGTGTCAAATTGGGCGGCACTGTCCACGCTCGGGTCGCGTCTGGCCGATTGCGTGATCCTGTCGGATGAGTTGAACCACGCGTCCATGATCGAAGGTATACGCCATTCCCGCGCCAAAAAGGTGATCTGGAAACATAACGACCCTGAAGATCTGGATCGCAAGCTGGCGGCACTGCCCGCCAATGCGCCCAAGATCGTGGCCTTTGAATCGGTCTATTCCATGGATGGCGATATTTGCCCAATGGAAGAGATCCTGGAGGTCGCCGAAAAGCATGGCGCGATGACGTATCTTGACGAGGTCCATGCCGTTGGCCTGTATGGCCCGCGCGGTGGCGGCGTCAGCGAAGAGCGTGGGCTGGCCGATCGTATTACCCTGATCGAAGGCACGCTGGGAAAAGCCTATGGCTGCATGGGCGGCTATATCACCGGGTCGGCGGCAATGTGCGATTTCATCCGCTCCTTTGCGTCGGGCTTCATCTTCACCACCGCGCTGCCCCCGGCGGTCGCGGCGGCGGCGGCCACCTCGATTGCACATCTGAAAGAAAGCCAGGTCGAGCGCGACCGGCAGAAACAGCAGGTTGCCAAGCTGCGCAACATGCTGGATGCGCGCGGTATCCCGCATCTGGACAATCCCAGCCATATTGTGCCGGTGATGATCAAGGATCCGGTCAAATGCAAAATGCTGGCCGATATCCTGATGCAGGACTGGGGTATCTATGTGCAGCCGATCAACTATCCGACAGTGCCGAAAGGAACCGAGCGTCTGCGCTTCACGCCCGGACCGCTGCATAGTGATGCAGATATCCTTCATCTGGTCGAAGCGTTGTCGGTCTTATGGAAACAATGCGCAATTGCCCATGCGGTCGCTTGACCGATTGATTTGATCTGCATCGCGTAGCACTACGTAGTTCAGAGAAACGGGAAAACTGGGAGAGACATATGTTCCGTATGATGTCAGCCGCTTTGGCCTTGTCCGCACTTGCCGCTCCGGCCATGGCCGAAGGAGATGCCGCCGCCGGTGAAAAGGGCTTCAACAAGTGCAAAGCCTGCCACATGATCGTCACCGATGCTGGCGACCAAATCGTCAAGGGCGGCCGCACAGGGCCCAATCTTTACAATGTGGCGGGTCGTCAGGCGGGCACTTATCCCGATTTCCGCTATGGCGATGATCTGGTTGCCGCAGGCGAAGCCGGTCTTGTCTGGGACGAAGCGAATTTCGTGACGTATACGCAGGATCCGCGCCAATTCCTGCGTGACACGCTGGATGACAAGTCGGCCAAATCGAAAATGTCCTTCAAACTGCGCGATGAACAGGACGCCGCCGATATCTGGGCTTACATCGTCTCGGTCAGCGCAGGCTCCTAAGCCGCGAGCGTCAGACTTTCTTGGATGACCCCGGCCAGCAGGTCGGGGTTTTCTTCATGGGCCAGATGGCCCAGCCTATCCAGCGCCGTCAGCCGCGTATTTTGCATCCGCTCTTCAGCGCGCGCAGCCACGGCGGGCGGCACCGCCAGGTCCCCGGCGGCGGTGATGAAATGACACGCTGCCGTGATCTCGGGCAGGGCGCGGAGCAGGTCGTTCAGCGCCCATTGCGACATCATGGTCAGCGTGCCGTCGATATGCTGCCGATCCGCGATCAATCTTGTATAGCAGGCCATCATCTCGGGCGGGGGGTGCGAGCCTGTGCCTTCGATCAACCGCTGCGCCCGCGCGCCGGGGTTTGGCCCCGCGCTGAAGGCCAAAGCCGTAAGCGGGTTCAGCGCCAGCGCCTTGGCCATGACCGGAAAAAGCCATCCGGCAAAGCCCTCGAAATTCTCCAAAGCCGGGTTCAGCCCGATAATCTGCGGGGCAGGGTTCATGTGCCGCGCCAGCTGCAAAGCGACTGCGGCGCCGGCAGAATGGCCGATGATTGCCTGCGGCTGCCAGCCTTCCTGTGCGATTAGCCGCGCGACATCTTCGGCCATCGGGCGCAGCCCGCTGCGAAACCGGGTGCCAAGCCGTGTGAACCCATGCCCCGGCAAATCGAGCGCGATGCAACGAAACCGCGATTTCAGGCGGTCAATCAGCCCGGCCCAGCTATGCGTTGTCGCACCTGCGCCATGCAGAAACAGCAGATCGGGGGCGGCGCGCGGCGGGCCAACGATCTGAACATGCCAGCGATGCGGCTTGCTTTGGATCATGCGCGAGGCCTCGGCCATCGGCCAGCCCTTCAATCCGCCCGGATACTCCATCAGCCTGCCGTCACCTGTTCGACGGTGCGGCTGATCACCTCGGCCCCCGCGCGGGGCAGGGCGAGATGCCGTGCGCCCATATGCGCGGCCAGTTGGTGCAGGGCAGGCTGAGGCCGCACACCTGTGTCCAGCACAACCGAGTCAACCCCGATACCGCGCAGCCATCCTGCCATCTGCTCGGCATCCTGCCGGGCTTGGGCACGCCCGCCGCCCGGCGTCAACGGCACATTGGCCTTGCCATCAGTCAGCAGCAGGATCAGCGGGCTCAACCCCTGACGCCGTGCGCCCAGACCCAGCAGCCCGCTGGCCTGCAAGCCAGCCGCCAACGGCGTGCCACCGCCACCGGGCAATCCGGCGAGTTGTTTCTTGGCCTGCACCAGCGCGCGGGTGGGCGGCAGCAGAACCTCCGCCCCTTCGGCCCGGAACGCCACCAGGGCCGCGTGATCGCGGCTGGCATAGGCCCGGGCCAGCAGCAATTCGACCGCGCCTTTGACCTCTCCCAATCGGGTCAGCGCCTGTGACCCCGAGGCATCTACCGCAAAGATCAGCAACCGGTCCGACCGGCTTTCATAGCGTTTGATGCGCAAATCCTGTGGCCGCAGCGTCAGACGCGGCGTGCCGGGCGCGCGTGCGCGTAGCCTTTGCCAGGGGGCTGCCGCGCGCAACGTCGCGCCAATATCCAGCCGGTTCGCCCCATCGGGCCGTCCTGGTCGGGCGGGCAGGGGGCGTCCGCGCCGATTGCCCTTGCGTTTCGCACCTGCGCCGCCCGCGCCTTGCCCGCCGCCCGACAGGGCTGAGGGCAACACGCCATCCGGCAACACGGCCTGCACGGCGGCAATCAGAAGCTCTTGCGGGATTTCCATCTGCGTCGGGTCCGACGAGGACGGATCTGAGCGATCCTCCTCCTCCGGCGGCGGAGGCGGCGGCGCCTCATCACTTTGCGGCAATTGCGTTGCGCGCGGGGCCAGAACCAGCGCGGCGGCCAGTTCCAGATCCTCCTGCGCGATCTCCAGCCGACCGGTCAGCGCCGCATGGGCCCGCGCGGCCCGGCAGGCCATCAGAGGCGCCCGCAACCCGCGCACGCCCAACTGCTGTGCTAACGACACCAGCGGCGCAACCGCATCGGTCAGCGCGATATCCTCCAACCGGGCGCGGGCCGCTTGAAGGTCGGAAAAGGCGGGCAGGTCTGCGACGGCCATTGGTACGCCTTCCAATGACATAGAAAACGCGAGCCGATCTGCCAAAGCACGGGGCAACCCGTCTTCGGGTTCGGCCGCTTCGATCAGGGCGACAAGGCAATCGGGTGCACCATCATCCAGCGCCAGCGCCAGCCGCGCTGCGAGTTCAGGCGCGCAGCGTTCGGCGCCGGTCAGAACATGGCACCCCGCCCGCTCCAACACGCCCTGATGGCGGGTCAGCGCTGTTGCGCCGCCCAGACCAGACAGGTCCAAACCACCATAAAGGGCATCATCACTCATGTTCGGGTGCAGCGCGACACGGGGCAGGTCCACCTGATCCAGCAGCGTGATCCAACGCTCCCGCACCGGACCCGCGCGGGCGATCATCGCAATCCCGCTTAAGCCCTTGGGGTCTACCGCCATCAAACCGGCGGCAAGGCAGGCCCGCGCCCAAATGGCCTGCGGATCGGGGCCGATCGCGGGGCTCACCCGAATGTCTCCTCCAAGCAGCGCTGCACGCGCGCCAGCGACCCGGCCTCGTCCAGAGGATCGCGGCGCAAACGATGCGCCAGCGCCAGCGGCGCAACCTCGCGCAGATGGGTGCGGCGCAGGCTGGTGTCCCCGCGATAGGCGGCCAAGGCGCGGCCTGCCTTCAGCAGCGTCAATTCTCCGCGCAGCCCGTCTGATCCCAGCGCAATGCACAAAGCCGCACAATCGCGCAGCACGGGCTTGCGCACCTTCACGTCATCAAGTCGTGCGCGCGCAGCCAGAATCTCGTCCCGCAGCGCGGCATCCTTGCGCCGCCAACGCGTCATGAATCCCTCAGGATCGTTTTCAAACGCATCGCGGCGCTGGATCACGTCGATCCGGTCGTCGATAGTTTCGGGTGTCGTCACCTCGACCGACAGGCCGAACCGGTCCAGAAGCTGCGGGCGCAGATCGCCTTCTTCGGGGTTGCCCGAGCCGACCAGCACGAACCGCGCTGGATGGCGGATCGACAGGCCCTCACGCTCCACCACGTTTTCGCCCGACTGCGCCACATCCAGAAGCAAGTCGACGACGTGATCTTCCAGCAGGTTGATCTCGTCGATATACAGATAGCCGCGATTGGCCTGCGCCAGCAGACCGGGCTGAAACGCCTTTTCGCCCTGCGTCAGCGCGCGTTCTATGTCGAGCGCGCCCGTCACGCGGTCTTCGGTCACGCCCAAAGGCAGATCGACCACTGGCGTCGGGCGCGGCAGCAGGGGCGCGGCCGGGTCAATTTCGGCCCAGTCGGGCACCGTGTCGATATGGGCGGAATTGACCGGGCAGCCTGCGACGGCCTCGATCGGGGGCAATAATGCAGCCAGCGCGCGCACAGCGGTGGATTTCCCCGTGCCGCGATCCCCAAAAACCAGAACCCCACCCAGCTTGGGATCAACCGCTGTTAGGATCATCGCAAGCTTCATCTCGTGCTGGCCAACGATGGCCGAAAACGGAAAGACCGGCTTGCTTACACCTGTTTGCCCTGAATCAAGCATAGATCCTCGCCTCCCCATATGCCTTGCGTGTTCACCACCCGGAACCGGGCGTATAATTCTTCCTGAAACCAGCCCTCTTTGCGCACCGCGCGGATGGCCTCGGCATGCGGTCCGCTCCAACGGGCAAAGCGGGCCATGCTGGCCATGTCGGGCCAGATCGAAAAGGTCACCTGATGCAGCGCGGGCACCTCGCCCATACCGATCTTGAACATCACATTCGGATCGGCGCCAATGACATCGTTGATATCGGGTACCCTGCTCCAGAAGCGGCGGGCGATGCGCGGGCGCAACGTGGCGCGGGTCAGCGCAGCAATCGGGCCTTCACCCGTTGGCGACAGGCTGGGGCGGAAGGGTTCCTTGCCGGACCAGTTGCCGCGCGCGCTGATCGGTTGCAGAAATAGCGTGCCGCTTTCGGCCGCCATGTCGCGGTAGCGCGCGAATAATGGCGCCTCGTTCAATGTGCGCTGCGCCGTCTCAAGATCAGGCCAGGCGCAGAGCATCGTGTAAACTGACGGGTTGAATTTCAGCGTAAAGCCATTGTCCGGCCCCGAGCCGCACAGCTTCCAGAACTCCAGCCCCGGCATCCGGGACAAAGGCAGACGGGCAAAGCCCATCATTGCGAACGCCCAAAGGCGCGCGCCCGGCGTGGCAAAACGGTGCAGGCTAAGGCTGACGATCTGCATGATACTGGTCCCCCATCTGGTCCCTTGGGGCTTCTCCGGTTCTGTCAGGCCAGTGTGACATGTGTTGGCTTTTTTGAAAAGGTCTGACAGTGAATATTGTCAACTTAACTTGACAGGCGTAGAGTGACCACATGACACGCCTCGACCCGCCTTTCGTTGCAGATCTCTCAGATCCCATTCAGCCGGGGGCAGCGCCGGATCCGCGCAGCCATGCTATCGTCATCGGCGCCGGGCTGGGTGGGCTGGCGTCCGCGATGCGGCTGGGGGCCAAAGGCTATCGCGTGACGGTGGTGGATCGCCTGCCCACGCCGGGCGGGCGCGGCTCGGCCCTGTGGCGCGATGGCTATCGTTTTGACCTTGGCCCGACCATCGTCACTGTGCCGCAGGTCTTTCGCGAGCTTTGGGCCGCCTGCGGGCGCGATTTCGACGCCGATGTCGATCTGCGCCCCGTCGATCCGTTTTATGAGATTCGCTGGCCCGACGGCTCAAAATTCACCGCCTCTCAGAACACCGAGGCGATGCGAGCCGAGGTTGCGCGTCTGTCGCCGGGTGACGTGAAAGGCTACGATAAATTCCTCGAAGACAGCCGTAAGCGTTATGAGTTCGGTTTCGAAGATCTGGGTCGTCGGTCGATGCATCAGCTATGGGAACTGATCAAGGTTCTGCCCATTTTCGGGATGCTGCGCGCCGATAGGTCTGTCTATGCCCATGCGGCCCGCCGCTTTCGCGATGAACGGTTGCGCATGGCGTTTTCCTTTCACCCGCTCTTTATCGGCGGCGATCCGTTTCGCGTCACGTCGATGTATATCCTTGTCAGCCATCTCGAAAAGGAATTCGGGGTGCATTACGCGATGGGCGGCGTGCAGGCGATCGCCAGCGCCATGCAGCGCGTGATCGAAGGGCAGGGTGGCCGTGTCGTCTTCGGGGCCGAAGTCGACCGCATCCTGACAGACAAGGGCCGCGCCAGCGGGGTCGAACTGGTCGATGGCCAAACCCTGTCGGGTGATCTGGTCGTGTCCAACGCCGATTCGGGCCACACCTATGACCGGCTGCTGCGCGATCACCCGCGCAAGCGCTGGACCACGCCGCGCCTTGCGCGCTCGCGCTGGTCGATGGGGCTGGTGGTCTGGTATTTTGGCACCAAAGGCACGCGCGACACATGGAAAGACGTCGGCCATCACACCATCCTCAACGGCCCCCGCTATGGTGGGCTGGTGCGCGATATCTTCCGCCGTGGCGTTCTGGCCGAGGATATGAGCCTTTATGTCCACCGCCCCACGGTGACCGACCCCACCGCCGCACCAGATGGCGATGACACCTTCTATGTCCTCTCTCCGGTCCCGCATCTGGGCCATGAGGATCCGGTCGATTGGTCCAAAGAGGCCGAGCCCTATCGCCAGAAAATGCTCGAGGTGCTGGAAGACCAGCTTTTGCCAGGCCTCGGCGATCATCTTACCGCGTCGGAACTGTTCACACCCGACACCTTCCGCGACCGCTATCTGTCGCCCCATGGCAGCGGGTTCTCGATTGAGCCGCGCATCCTGCAAAGCGCGTGGTTCCGCCCGCATAACGTCTCCGAAGAACTGCCAGGCCTGTATCTTGTGGGCGCAGGCACCCATCCAGGCGCGGGTCTGCCGGGTGTTGTGTCCTCGGCTGAGGTTCTGGACAAGCTCGTGCCCGCCCCTGCACAGGTGACGCAATGATTGCCCCCGAAGATATGGAACATTGCCGCGAGGCGATCCGGCATGGCTCGCTGTCGTTTCATGCGGCCTCGCGCCTGCTGCCGGCGCGTGTGCGCGACCCGGCGCTGGCGCTTTATGCTTTCTGCCGTCTGGCCGATGATGAGGTTGACCTGAAACAGGACAAGGCCGCGTCGGTTCTGGCGCTGGAGGAACGGCTATCGCTGGCCTTCGCAGGCACGCCGCGCAATGCGCCCGCCGACCGCGCCTTCGCCGCCATCATCGAAGAATTCGACATGCCCCGTGAATTGCCCGAAGCGCTTCTGGAAGGCCTCGCCTGGGACGCGATGGAGCGGCGCTATCAGACGATATCGGACCTGCGGGCCTATTCGGCGCGCGTGGCGTCGGCTGTGGGCGCAATGATGGCTGTCCTGATGAACGTGCGTGATCCCGACGCGCTCGCGCGGGCGTGTGATCTGGGCGTGGCGATGCAGCTGACCAATATTGCCCGCGATATCGGTGAAGACGCGCGGGAAAACCGGCTCTACCTGCCGCTCGATTGGCTGGAAGAGGAAGGCATCGCGGTGCAAAGCTTCCTGTCGGACCCGCAGCCTAGCCCGACCATCTGCCGCCTGACCCGGCGCCTGCTGGCCAATGCCCGCCCGCTTTATGATCGGTCCGAGGCTGGGATCGGAGAGTTGCCGCTGTCCTGCCGACCGGGTATTTTTGCCGCGCGCCATATCTATGCCGGGATCGGCGGGCGCGTTCGGGCGGCCGGCTATGACAGCATCGCGCGTCGCGCGCGGACCTCGACCGCCCAAAAACTAGGCTGGCTGGCGCTCTCGGCAGCGCAGGCGGGCGCGACGCTGATCACCCCTCGCGCCGCCCGGCTTTACGCCGCCCCGCTGCCGGAAACCGCCTTCCTCGTCGATGCCGCCGCCCGCAACGCCGCCCCGCGCGGGCATTGGAGCGATGCGGTTGTCGACGCTATGGCCGCCTTGAAAGCCGCCGATGCCCAGCGGCACGGATCCTTGATCGGGGGCCGTGGCCGGGCTAGATGATGTAGAATGGATATTTTGCTGTTTCTCATCTTCCTCGCGGCCTGTTTCGCCGCCGGGGCCACAGGGGCCATGTTCCCGCCTGGTGACTGGTATCGTGCGCTGTCAAAACCCGGCTGGACCCCGCCGGACTGGGCTTTTCCTGTTGTCTGGACAACGCTTTACCTCTGTATGGCCGCCGCCGGGGCGCGTGTGGCTGTGGCCGATGGGTCGGGCTTGGCCATGGCGCTTTGGTCGCTGCAAATCGCACTGAACGGGCTGTGGACGCCGGTGTTTTTCGGACTGCAACGCATCCGGGCAGGCTTTGGCGTTCTGGCCGCTCTCTGGCTGGCCGTCGCTTGCTGCATGGTGGCGATGTGGCAGATCGACATGATAGCAGGCTTTCTCTTTGTGCCCTATCTGATCTGGGTCACCATCGCCGGGGCGCTGAACGCCGCGGTCTGGCGGATGAACCCTGCGGAAGCCCGCGCCTGAGCCAGCCCGCATGCACTTGCCGCCTGATTCTGCTGCATGTATCGGGCCGCCGCATATTTTCTGTGCAACCAGAACTCGACCTATGCTGCAAATCTTGTAATCATGCCCCGAAGGCCCGCGTCATGACGCGGGCCGGACAGGCTTTGACAAGGAAGGGAGCGGGTCATGAGCTATGTGATCAAGGGCGGCACCATCGTGACGGCGGATCTGAGCTATAAGGCGGATGTCCGCGTCGAAAACGGCATGATCACCGAAATAGGGCCCGACCTGAGCGGGGCCGAGGTTCTGGACGCGACAGGCTGCTATGTGATGCCGGGCGGGATCGACCCGCATGTGCATCTCGAAATGCCCTTCATGGGCACCTATTCCAGCGATGATTTCGAAAGCGGCACCCGCGCCGCTTTGGCCGGCGGCACCACCATGGTGGTCGATTTCTGCCTGCCAAATCAGGGCGAAAGCCTGCATGACGCGCTGAAACGCTGGGACAACAAATCCACCCGCGCCAATTGCGATTATTCCTTCCACATGGCCGTCACATGGTGGGGAGAGCAGGTTTTTGATGATATGAAAACCGTCATCGAAGATCGCGGCATCACCACCTTCAAGCATTTCCTCGCCTATAAAGGCGCGCTGATGGTCAATGATGATGAGCTGTTTGCCAGCTTCAACCGCCTGTCGGAGCTGGGTGGGATCGCCATGGTCCATGCCGAAAATGGCGATGTGGTGGCGGANCTTTCGGCCAAACTGCTGGCCGAAGGCAATTCCGGGCCCGAAGCGCACGCCTATTCCCGCCCCAGCCAGGTCGAAGGCGAAGCCACAAACCGTGCCATCATGATCGCCGATATGGCGGGCGTGCCGCTTTACGTGGTGCATACCTCTTGCGAAGAGGCCCACGAGGCAATCCGCCGCGCCCGCATGCAGGGCAAACGGGTCTGGGGGGAGCCGCTGATCCAGCATCTGACGCTGGATGACAGCGAGTATTTCAACCCCGATTGGGACCACGCCGCCCGCCGCGTGATGTCGCCGCCCTTCCGCAATCAGAAACATCAAGACAGCCTCTGGGCGGGCCTTCAGTCGGGGTCGCTGTCGGTTGTGGCGACGGATCATTGCGCCTTCACGACCGAGCAGAAACGCTATGGCGTGGGGGATTTCACCAAGATCCCCAACGGCACCGGCGGGCTTGAGGACCGGATGCCGATGCTNTGGACGCATGGCGTCGAAACCGGCCGTTTGACACCTCAGGAATTTGTGGCGGTCACATCAACAAACATCGCCAAGATACTGAATTGCTATCCGAAAAAGGGGGCGGTGCTTGTAGGGGCTGATGCCGATCTGGTGGTCTGGGACCCGGAAAAGACCAAAACCATCACCGCCGGAACCCAGCAATCGTCGATCGATTACAATGTGTTCGAAGGCAAAGAGGTCAAAGGCCTGCCACGTTTCACCCTGACCCGCGGGCAGCTTGCGATTTCGGATGGAGAGATCAAGACCCAGGAAGGTCACGGCACGTTCGTGGCGCGCGATGCCAACGCGCCGGTCAACCGCGCGCTCAGCACCTGGAAAGAGCTGACATCACCCCAACCGGTCCACCGCACCGGTATTCCAGCGACAGGGGTGTGACGTCCAAGTGCGAACTATTGCGGCGCATCTTATCGCAGTCCTTTTAGCATCTGGCTGCCTCATGGTAGGCTTGGGCGTTGTGTCCGGTGGCCTGGAAGGTGGGCTGGAGGCGTTCTTCGGTTGGGTTGGCGGGTTTTTGATCTTTGCTATTCTCGCCGTGGCGTCATTGCCTGCGGGCTGGGCGCTGCGATGGGTCGCGCTCAAGACGCTTAAGCCAAACCCCTTAAATACTATGGCTGTTGGCGTATTCGTAGGGCTAGCCCTTATCCCGGTTTTGCATCCTGCGATGAGGCAAGATGTAATGTGGAGCACTCATGGAGTTGAGCTTGTTCTGGCCCATGGCCTTTCCGGAGCATTTGGTGGTTGGGTTTGGTGGCAGATCGAGACGCCGTATCGGGAGCGTACGACCGCATGAACGATGGAAGGATGAACCTTGTTCTGACGATGTGTGCCTGTTTCTGCGCGATACAAGCAGGGTCATTGGTGATTTGCGTGGGTATCACCTTGCTCTATGAGGGCCTCGGCATGGTATTGGCGGGAATTGGTTTCTGGGCCACAGGGCAAGTTGTGATCATTCCTGCGGCACTTTTGTTGATGGGGCCGGGCGCTCTGCCGCGTTGGATCGTTAGCTTGCTGGCCAAAAATCCGTTTAAGGCGGCGCTGGGCACGGGTCTGATCGTTGGAACCATAGGCGCAATTCTTTTTTCTGCGGGCTTCGGTCAACCATTCTTTCCCGAGTTCATTCCGGTCGTCTTGCTTGGCGCAATTGCTGGTTTGGTGGGTGGTTGGGTTTGGTGGCGTATCGAAAAACCCTACGTGAGCAAGTTTGCGGCATGATTGTAGGCAAGACACTTCTGGCCGGGTTTCTGGCGACGCAGTCCGCTCTGCTTGTGGCC
>JABSSB010000042.1 GCA_013214715.1 Paracoccaceae bacterium
AAGCGGAAGCCTATTTCCGCGCAATGCCGATGGACCGCCCGACACGGTCGGGCCGGGGCAGGGCGGCGTGCTCGGTCAGCATCTTTCGCACTGCCGCGGCAGGGCCGGGCAGCATCGCTGCCACGCGCGGCCCGGACATGTCGATATGCAGCGCCAGACCTTCCGCGGTGGCGGCCAGCCAACCGTCCTGATGCCAGATCTCCTGATAGCTGTGAAACCGTTTCTCATCGGCGTCGATCAGCTGGAATGTCACAGTCACCGGATCGTCCAGATGCAATTCGCGGACATAGCAGACATGAAACTCCGCCGTATAGGTCGTGTGTTTTTCAGTCTCCGCATAGTCGGGACCAAAGCCCAGCAACTCGTAAACCTCATCGGCGCAACGGTCGAACAACACGTTGTAATAGGCCATGTTCATATGGCCGTTATAGTCGATCCAGCCCGGCTCGACCCGCATTACGGATGATCTGAAAAGCCCCACGTGACCCTCCCTTTTTGCCGGCAGACTGGCTTGCGTCCGAAATTGGCGCAAGCTGGTTTTATTGTATGTGCAAATAAAAAACACTCAACGTAACGGAGGCTGCCATGAAAACCGTGCATATGATCATCCACCCCAATACTGGAGACATCCCGCGTCGATGGCCTCTGCGCCGATCAGATCGCTGCATTGGGCGTGGTCACGCAAAGCCGCGACATGTCTGCGCTGGCGCCAGAGTTCCGGTTTGTTGTCGCGGCCAAGCAGGCTCTGCTGACAGAGCATGAGCGGATCGTGCTGTAATTTCCGTTCTACTGGTATTCGACCCCGCCGTTTTTGAAGAATACCTCGATGATGTGCCGACTTACGGGTTTGCCTAGGGGGCGTCGGACACTTTGCTGAAACGGCGGGAGCTTCAGTTATTGCTCTGTGTTGGTTTGCCGCAAAACGGCTATGGGCCGGACGGGTATAACAAGTTCGGAGTGGCGGAATTCCTGCGGCCGCTGCAGCAGACGGCCGCACTCTGCAGCATGGGGTACTTGCCGCCGATGTGGATGCATTCTGCCGTGGCTGTCGACGATGCCACGATTGCCCGGTTCGCCGATGGCGACAAGTCCGATGCCCGGGCCGCACAGCGGCGGATTGAGGCAAAGGCAAGCAGCCTGACATGACCACACTGCGACCCGCGATAAACCGGCGCCGCTGTCGGCCTGTTAGGACGGCTGCCCGTTTTCCTCGCTGTCGGTGATGCAATGACAGGTCAACCGGCCGGCCGAAGGGGTGTTCGGCCTGCTGGATCTGGCGCCATCTCATGCGTTTTTAGTGATGGCGCTCAACGAAAGCGGAGAGATGGTGGCAGGCGCGCTGGCGGATCTGCTCGGGCTGGCCCCGTCCACCATGGCGCGGTTCCTGGACCGTCTCGCCACGCGCGGGTTGGTCACGCGCCGCAGCGAAGGCCGGCTTGCCATGGCCGCAATCACCGATCAGGGGCGCGCGATGATGCCCGATCTGCAGGTCGTATGGAAACGGCTCTTGGCGGCCTATTGTGATCTGTACCGGCCCGAGGTGGCGCGGGATCTGAACATGCGGATCGCGGCAGCGAACAGGTCTCTGGACGGCTGAGCAGACTGTACAAAACGGTCAAACCGCCGGTTTGCACATGTACAAAACGGTCAAAACGCCAGGCAGCGGCGGAGTGAACCCCGCCCTATGCTAGCTGCTGAGCTTGCGGCTCACGATCTCGTTCACGGCCTTGGGGTTAGCCTTGCCACCGGTGGCTTTCATCACCTGACCCACAAACCAGCCGGCCAGCTTCGGGTTCTCTTTGGCCTTTTCGACCTGCGCCGGGTTGGCGGCGATGATCTCATCGACCGCGGCTTCGATCGCGCCGGTATCCGTGACCTGTTTCATCCCACGTTTCTCAACGATATCAGTAGGGTCGCCGCCTTCGGTATAGACGATTTCAAACAGATCCTTGGCGATCTTGCCCGAGATGTCGCCCTTGGCGATCAGGTCGATGATCCCGCCCAGCTGTGTCGGGCTGACCGGGCTTTCGGTAATGTCATGATCTTCTTTTTTCAGACGGCCGAACAGCTCGTTGATGACCCAGTTCGCCGCGATCTTGCCGTCGCGCCCATCGGCCACAGCATCAAAATAATCGGCGGATTCGACCTCGGCCGTCAGCACGGATGCATCATAATCCGTCAATCCGAAGTCCTTGATAAAGCGGGATTTCTTGTCGTCCGGCAACTCGGGCAGCGAGGCCGCGATATCATCGACCCAGGCCTGTTCGATCTCCAGCGGGAGCAGGTCGGGATCCGGGAAATAGCGGTAATCATGCGCCTCTTCCTTGGAGCGCATCGAGCGGGTTTCGCCTTTGTCTGGGTCGTAAAGACGGGTTTCCTGCTCGACCTCTCCGCCCGCTTCGACAATGGCGATCTGGCGGCGGGCTTCGACCTCGATGGCTTGCTGGATGAAGCGCATGGAGTTCATGTTCTTGATTTCGCAGCGCGTGCCGAGATGGGAAAAGTCTTGTGTTTCCTGATACTTCTCATAGGCGCCGGGCAGGCAGATCGACACGTTCACATCGGCCCGCAGATTGCCGTTTTGCATATTGCCGTCGCACGTGCCGAGATAACGCATGATCTGGCGCAGCTTGGCGATATAGGCGGCGGCTTCTTCGGGGCCGCGAATATCGGGACGGGAGACGATCTCCATCAGGCAGACGCCCGTGCGGTTGAGATCGACAAAAGACATGGCCGGGTCCATGTCATGGATCGACTTGCCCGCATCCTGTTCCATGTGGATGCGTTCGATCCGGACCATGCGCGCCGTGCCGTCGCCAAGCTCAACCAGCACTTCGCCTTCGCCCACAATCGGATGATAAAGCTGGGAAATCTGGTAGCCCTGCGGCAGATCAGGATAGAAATAATTCTTGCGATCAAAGGCGGATTTCAGGTTGATCTCGGCCTTCAGACCTAGCCCGGTGCGCACCGCCTGTTCGACGCAATATTCGTTGATGACCGGCAACATGCCGGGCATGGCCGCGTCCACAAAGGCGACGTTGGAATTTGGTTCCGCGCCAAAGCTGGTCGAGGCGCCAGAGAAGAGTTTGGCATTCGAGCTGACCTGCGCATGCACCTCCATCCCGATCACCAGTTCCCAATCATGCTTGGCGCCGGCGATGGTTTTGGGTTTGGGCGTGTCAAAGGTCAAATCGAGCATGTCAGCCTCGTGTCTAGCGGTCCGATGCGCGTTCTAGGGCAGTGTGGCAGGCGGGGCAAGAGCGGGCTGCGCAGCGTTTTGGGCCAATCTGGGATTGGGTATTTTTGAAGCAAAGAAGAGCGGGGTCAGAAGACCCGGAAATGTTGGCGCGAGGTCGCGACCCCGCGCGCTTCCAGCGCGTCGATGAACGGGTCGGGTTTGGGCGTCACGGTCGGCGGCAGACGCACGCGATCCTTGCTTTCCAATGTGATGCGGACGCGGGTGGAGAGATCCCATCTGGTGTCAAACCGGGCCTCGGCGATGCGGTTGAGCGCGATCTCCTGGTCTGAAAAGCCGTCATGCCAGAAAAGCTTATCATCGGTCAGGCGCAGCCAACGGCGCGGGTTGCGGAGCTGTTCGATGATTGCCGGGATCAGCGGCAGCGCGAGCAAAGCCAAAACGCCCCAGGCCGCGCCGAGATAGAGGCGCAGGATTACCAGCCCGGCAGCCCAGAGCGCGATGGCAATCTGCAGACGCGCGTTGCGCGCCTGCGGTTCATAGAGAAAGTCGGTCACCGTCCGCCTGTGACTTCGATCGAGGAACCGGTCATGTAGCTGGCCTCATCCGAAAGCAGGAAGAGGATGGTCTGGGCAACCTCGAGGGCCGAGCCGGTGCGCTGCATCGGCACCTGATGCGCCAGGCGCTGCGCGCGGTCCGGCTCCCCGCCTTTGCCATGTAGTTCCGTTTCGATCAGGCCGGGACGGACGGCCATCACGCGGATGCCGTCAGCCGCGACTTCGTCTGAGAGGCCCTTGGTGAAAATGTCCATCGCGGCCTTGGAGGCTGCGTAATCCACATATTGATTGCCCGAGCCCAGCCGGGACGCGGCGGAGGTGACATTCACGATCACGCCGCCGCGCCCGGTCAGGCGCAGAACGGCCTCTTTCGCGATGAGCATCGCGCCGATCACGTTTACGTCGAACATCCGGCGCAGGCGGGCATGATCCATGTCGATCAGCCGCGCTGTCATGTCGACCACGCCGGCATTGTTGACCAGCGCATCAAGCGGCCAGTCGGCGCTGTCCAGTGTTGCGAAGATCTGCGCGATGCCGTCCGGTGTGGCGACATCGCCTGAGCAGAGCAGGGCACGCTGATCTTGGGCCTCGACCGCTTTGACGATATCTTCTGCGCCGTCGCGATTGGCATTGTAATGCACGGCCACGTCCCAACCGCGTTCAGCGGCGAGGATCGCGGTGGCGGCGCCGATGCCTGAGCTGGCGCCGGTGACAAGAACGGTTTTGGTCATGGCAAATCCTTAAGCGGCCAGAATGCGTGAGATCATCTCGGACGTGTCGCGCGACAGCTCCGGGGTGGCCATGATGCGCTCCAGCTGCGCGCGGATCAGGGCTTGCCGCGCGTCGTCATAACGGCGCCATGTCTGGAAGGCCGAGCACATGCGCGCAGTGGTTTGCGGGTTCACCGGGTCGAGCGTGATCAGCCAATCAGCCAGCAGCGCATAGCCTGCGCCGGAGGCATGGTGGAAGCCCGCATGGCTCATCGCGAGCCCGCCCAAGGTGGCACGGAAGCGGTTGGGGTTCTTCCAGTTGAAATCGGGATGTTCGGTCAGGTGTTTGGCTGTGGCGGCGGTGGCGTCTGGTGCGGCCTCGATCACTTGCAGGCTGAACCATTTGTCCATCACCAGCCGGTCATGGGACCATTGCGCCTCAAACGCGGCAAGCTGGTCGGCGCCTTTGCCCGCGGCCAGCAGGCTGGACAGCGCCGAGAGTTGCAGCGTCATGTTGTCTGCGCGGCCATATTGCGTGGCAGCCTGCGCGCCACCGTCGAGCCGCGTGATCAGCGACAGCGCGGCCCCCGCCAGCGCACGTTTGCCCGATTGCGCGGCATCGGGTTGATAGGGGGCATCGACTTGGCACGCGGCGTAGATGCGGGGCAGGACATCTTGCATATGCTGGGCAAGCGCCTGTTTCAGCGTCTCGACCGCTTGCCAGATCGCCTGCGGATCGGGCGTTGTGCCGGCCTCATGCAACGCGGCCGCCAGTTCCGATTGGCCGGGCAGGGACAGCATCAGCGCGCGATAGGCCGGATCGAGGCTGTCATCGCGCAGCAGCGCCAGCATCCCGTCGAGGTAATCGCCCTGCGGGGCGGCATCGTCGCGGGCCATGGCCATCAATGTCTCGCGCGCGAGGCTGCGGCCGGCTTCCCACCGGTTGAAGGGGTCGGTGTCATGGGCCAGCAGGAAGGCGCGTTCCGCAGCGCTGCTGTCACGTTGCAGGATCACCGGAGCCGAAAAGCCCCGCAGGATCGACGGCACCGGGCGCGCCGCCAGCCCGTCAAAGCGCACCGATTGCGTGGCGTCCGTCAGCTCAATGCGTTGCGTGTCCAGCACCTCATCGCCATTGGGGCCCAGAAGGCCGACATCCACCGGGATGACGCGCGGGGCCGGGGTGGGCGTGACCTCGGACGGCGGCGTGGTCTGGGTAAAGGTCAGGGTTAGCGTGCCATCAGCCCAATCCTCGTCGACCTTCAGGCGGGGGGTGCCTGCCTCTGTATACCAGAGTTTGAACTGCGACAGGTCGCGGCCTGTCACATCTTCAAAAACCTTCAGCCAGTCTTCGATTGTGCAGGCCTGCCCGTCATGGCGCGCGAAATAGAGATCCAGCGCTTCGGCATAGGCCTGATCCCCGACCAGCCGTTTCAGCATGGCAATCAGTTCTGCGCCTTTTTCATAGACGGTGGCGGTGTAGAAGTTGTTGATCTCCTGAAACCGGTCTGGGCGTGGGGGATGCGCCAGCGGACCATTGTCTTCGGGAAACTGCCGCGCGCGCAGGTCGATCACATCGCCAATGCGCTTGACCGGCTCGGACCGCATGTCCGCCGTGAACTGTGCATCGCGGAACACGGTCAGCCCTTCTTTCAGGCAAAGCTGAAACCAGTCGCGGCAGGTGATGCGATTGCCCGTCCAGTTGTGAAAATATTCATGCGCGATGATCGCCTCGATCCGCTCAAAATTCATGTCGGTCGAGGTGTCCGGCGAGGCCAGCACGGCGGAGGAGTTGAAGATGTTCAGCCCCTTATTCTCCATCGCGCCCATGTTGAAATCATCGACCGCGACGATGTTGAACACATCCAGGTCATATTCGCGGCCATAGACCTCTTCATCCCAGATCATGGATTTCTTGAGCGCTTCCATCCCGAAGGCGCATTTGCCTTCATCGCCCGGACGGACCCACAGGTTCAGCGCCACATCGCGGCCAGAGACTGTCGTGAAGCTGTCGGGATGGGCCACCAGATCGCCTGCGACCAGCGCAAACAGATAGGCGGGCTTGGGCCAGGGATCATGCCATTCGGCAAAACCCGCCCGCTGGTCGACAGGGTTGCCGTTGGAGAGCAGCACCGGTAGGTCGGATGCGACCCGGACGGTGAAAACAGCCATCACATCGGGGCGGTCGGGGTAATATGTGATCTTGCGGAAGCCTTCGGCCTCACATTGCGTGCAATACATGCCGTTGGACATGTAAAGGCCCTCCAGCGCCGTGTTGCCTTGCGGGTCGATCTCGACCTCGGCTTCCCACAGAAACGGCCCATCGGGCACGTCGACCTCGATCCCGCCGGCGACATCGCGTGGGGTGACCGGGGTGCCGTCGATGGTGGCGCGGATCAGCGTCAGCTCTTCGCCGTGCAAAAAGAAACGCCGGTCGTCGCTGTCGGGATTGGGCGCAAAGCGGATGCGGGATGTCACCCGCGTTGCACTGGGCGCGAGGTCGAAATCAAGCTCGACGCTGTCGATCACATATCCAAAGGGCGCGTAATCCTTGAGATAGACGGTTTGGGTCGCGGGCTGGGTCACGGAATTGGTCCTGCAAATTGGCCGGGGTTGCGCGGAAGCCTAGGTCTGCGCGCTGCCCGCTGCAAGCCGTGACCGGGCTGCGCCTCGCCAAAGAGTGTGCCGACCACGTCTTGCGCGGGAGGCGCGAGATACAGCTCGGCCCCATTGCACAGACGCCCGCGGCAGCGCGGCCGGTTGAGAACGGCTGCCGTGACATCGGTGACGTGGCGCGCGACACGAGTGCCTTGCTGCCCGTCATTCAGCGATGCGAACTCCGTGACGCCAGCATGCGTCGCCCGCATCGGCATGGTCATTGCCTGCGACATATCTGTGCCTCTTTGGGGCTGAAGGGACGCGGCATACCGGCAATTTCCTCCCGCCCGCGCGCTTTAGAGGCGAAGCGATATCATCCACACCGGTAGTGAAACAGGTTTTCAGGTAATTTTTGATGCAGCTGCATCGTTATTTTTTCCGATATTTTGTTGCCGATAGGAAACATGCTCCCTAAATCACGCGGTGATTGAGGGACACACATGAAGAAGGAACGGGCAGAATGAGCGAGCGTATCGCAGTCTCTGGGCTGAGCATTTCGCCGGAATTTGTTGATTTTATTGAAACGCGGGCGCTGCCAAGCACAGGGGTTGAGCCTGCCACGTTTTGGGACGGGCTGTCGCGAATGGTGGCCGAACTGGGGCCCAAGAACCGCGCGCTGCTGGAAAAACGCGCCGATCTTCAGGGGCGGTTGGACAATTGGCATATGGAACGCAAAGGCCAGCCCCATGATGCGGCGGCCTATGAAGCCTTCCTGCGCGAGATCGGCTATCTTGTGGCCGAAGGCCCGGATTTTCAGATCGATACGACCGGCACGGATCCTGAGATTGCGCTGACGCCCGGACCGCAGCTGGTGGTGCCGATCACAAATGCGCGTTTTGCGCTGAATGCAGCGAATGCGCGTTGGGGGTCGCTTTATGACGCGCTGTATGGAACGGATGCGATGGGCGATCTGCCGGCGGGCGGCGGCTATGACGCCGCGCGTGGCGCGCGGGTGATTGCATGGGCCAAGAGTTTCCTGGACGAGGCCGCACCCCTGGCGTCGGGATCTTGGGCAGATGTGACGGCGCTGTCGGTCACTGATGGTGTTTTGGCACCGGCTTTGGCGGATCCGGCCCAGTTTGCCGGCCATGGGGACGGATTTGTTCTGCTGCAGAATAACGGGTTGCACATCAAGATCGTGATCGATCCCAGCCACCAGATTGGCGCGGCCGATCCGGCAGGCATTGCAGATGTTGTTCTGGAATCCGCGCTGTCGACCATCATGGATTGCGAAGACAGCGTTGCCGCCGTCGATGCCGAAGACAAGATTACCGCCTATGCCAACTGGCTGGGCTTGATGAAGGGCGACCTGACCGAAGAGGTGAGCAAGGGCGGCACCACATTCATCCGCAAGCTGGCTGATGATCTGGCTTACACGGCGCCGGATGGGTCCGAGGCTGTGCTCAAAGGGCGGTCGCTGATGCTGGTGCGCAATGTCGGGCATCTGATGACCAACCCGACTGCACTGGACGCTGATGGGCGCGAGATTGGCGAAGGGCTTCTGGATGCGCTATGCACCGTGATGATCGCTATGCATGATCTGCAGCGCGCGGGTGGCAATTCGCTGAATGGCTCGGTCTATGTGGTGAAGCCCAAGATGCACGGGCCGGAAGAGGTCGCGTTCGCGGTCGAGATTTTCGACATGGTCGAAGACATTCTGGGCCTGCCACGCAACACGGTGAAGTTGGGCATCATGGATGAAGAACGCCGCACCTCGGCCAATCTGCGCGAATGTATCCGCGCGGCGAAATCGCGAGTGGCCTTTATCAATACCGGTTTCCTCGATCGCACGGGTGACGAAATTCACACCTCGATGGAAGCGGGCCCGATGCTGCCCAAGGGCGATATGAAGGGCACGGCTTGGATTGCATCCTATGAGGATCGCAATGTCGATATCGGTTTGGCTGCTGGTCTGAAGGGCCGTGCACAGATCGGCAAAGGCATGTGGGCCATGCCCGATCGCATGGGGGAGATGCTGGAGGCCAAGATCGGCCATCCTCAAGCAGGCGCCACCTGCGCCTGGGTGCCATCGCCCACGGCGGCAACGCTGCATGCCACGCATTACCACAAGGTCGATGTGCTGGCGCGTCAGGACGAGATCGCCGCAGTCGGTGCGCGCGGCACGCTGGACGATCTGCTGAGCATCCCGCTGCTGGGCGGGCGCAATCTGGGCGATGAGGAGATCACCCGCGAGATCGAAAATAACGCGCAGGGCATCCTTGGCTATGTCGTGCGCTGGGTCGATCAGGGCGTAGGCTGCTCCAAGGTGCCAGACATCAACGATGTGGGCCTGATGGAAGACCGCGCGACCTGCCGCATCAGCGCTCAGGCGCTCGCCAACTGGCTGCATCATGGCGTGGTGAGCGAGGATCAGGTCATGACGGCCATGCAGAAGATGGCCGCCGTGGTGGACCGTCAGAACGCGGGTGATCTGACCTATATGCCGATGGCGCCCGAGTTTACCGGCATCGCCTTCCAGGCGGCCTGTGATCTGGTGTTCAAAGGCCGGCTGCAGCCTTCGGGCTATACCGAGCCGGTGCTGCACGCCCGACGGCTGGAACTGAAAGCCTCGATCTGAAGGGTAAGACGATGAGTGTGACATTGGAGCAAGCCCGTGGGATCATCCGCGGGACGATGGAAAAGGGCGCTGAGATGGGGCTCAAGCCCTTGTCGGTTGTGGTGCTGGATGCGGGTGGGCATGTGATCGCCTTTGAACGCGCCGACGGGGCCAGCCCCGGCCGGTTTGGTATTGCGCAAGGCAAGGCCTATGGCGCGGTCATGCTGGGCATGCCGGGCAGCGCGCAGATGGCGCGGGCCGAGCAGCAGGCCTATTTCATGGCGGCGGTGAACGGCGTTTACGGCGGGCAGGTCGTGCCCGTGCCGGGTGGTATCCTGTTGAAGGATGCGGCCGGGGCCGTGATCGGGGCCGTGGGTGTGACCGGCGATACCTCGGACAACGATGCCGAGGCCGGACTGGCCGGCATTGCTGCTGTCGGGCTGACCGGCGCGGCCTGATTTGCCCGAAATTTATGCACGTGATCTGTGCGCAGGCGCGCAAGTGCCTGCGCCTGTGCTGTACGCTGCGCGTTCTTGTCTGTTCACGCGATCCTGACTATTTTTGTTCGACACTAAACAAAAGAGGATCCCATGACGCGTCCATTGATTGGCATCATCGCCAATTCGTATATGATCAATGACGAATACCCGGCCCATGCGGGCGGGACGATGAATTCTCATGCCGTCAGTCGGGTCGCCGATTGTATCCCAGTGCTGATTCCCCCCGATCCGGCGCTGATGTCGGTCAATGAGTTGCTCGACCGGTTTGACGGCTTCCTGCTGACCGGCGGGCGCCCGAATGTGCATCCCGAAGAATACGGCCATGAAGAGACCGAAGCGCACGGCACGTTTGACCGGGACCGTGATGCCATCACCCTGCCGCTGATCCGCGCCTGTGTGGAGCGTGGACAGCCGTTTTTCGGCGTCTGCCGCGGCTTTCAGGAGGTCAACGTGGCAATGGGTGGCACGCTGCATCCCGAAATCCGAGATTTGCCGGGGCGGGACAATCACCGCATGCCGCCCGATGGCACGCTGGATGAAAAGTTTGCGCTGCGCCATATCGTGACCTTGTCCGATGGCGGTCCGTTTTCGCAGCTGTTTGGCAAGACCGAAGTGTTGACCAACACGCTGCATGGCCAGGGTATAGAAGAGCCCGGCGCGCGTATCATGATCGACGGCCACGCCCCGGATGGCACGCCCGAAGCGATATATGTCAAGGATGCGCCGGGCTTTACCCTGTCGGTCCAGTGGCACCCCGAATACAAGGCAGATCAAGACCCGGTATCGCGGCCATTGTTCGAAGCCTTCGGCGATGCGGCGCGGGCCTATGCGTCTGCGCGGGCCAATCTCGCGCTCAAGCGCGCGGTATGACTGAGCCGGAACGCCACGGCGCCTGCCATTGCGGGGCAGTGAGGTTCCGCGTGACATTGGCGGGCGGGTTAAACAGCGCCCGCGCGGCGATTGTTCCTTTTGCAGAATGCGCGGCGCGGTGGCCTCAGCGCGGATTTGGATGACTTCGAGATCACGCAAGGCGCGGAGAAGCTGACGCTTTACACGTTTAACACCGGCGCGGCTAAGCATTCCTTTTGCTCGATCTGTGGCATCTACCCACATCATCAAAGGCGATCGAACCGAAACGAAATCGGCATTAACACCGCTTGTCTGGACGGGATCAGCCCCTTTGATTTTGCGGAAATCATCGTGCATGACGGGGTCAATCACCCAAACGATGCGCCGGAGGCTGACCCCGTGGCAGGATATTTGCGGTTTTCCAAACGCTAGGGGCGGCGGGTCTAAAGCCTCCGCCCGGTCTGTTTAGAATGCGCGGCCGAGCGGGTCGCAAACCTCCGTAGGTTTGGCGACGACATGCAGCCCGTAAAGGGACTGTTGCGCCAGCTCTCGCAGGCGCGCTGTTTCCAACTCTTTCAGGATGCAGTGGCGTCTATTCATTCAATGCAAATGCAAAAAATACGTAAGTCCCAGTTTTGAGTTACACAGCTGCGACATGTCCAAAGCATGATCCGCGCCACGCAAATGCAAGAAGGCGGGAGATGCCTCCCGCCTTCTGTCATGGGTGTTGGCGATGGCTCAAAGAGCCATTGGATGATCGTGGATCAAGGGCAGGCTGCGGCTGCGCGTGCCGGTTAGGTCAAAAACTGCATTGGCCAGCGCCGGCATGATCGGTGGTGTGCCAGGCTCCCCCGCGCCGCCCATATGTTTGTTGGTCTCCAGCAGGGCGACTTCGAATTGCGGTACGGTGTGCATCCGCATGGCGTCATAATCGGGGAAGTTTTCCTGTTCGACCTCACCATCAGCAAAGGTGATCTCGCCCTGAATGGCGGCGGACATGCCGTAGATTGCGCCCGAAACCATCTGTGCCTCGACAATCGACGGATCGATGACGGTGCCCAGATCGGCCGCCATCCACACCTTGGAGACATAAATTTCACCGTCTCGATCCTCAACCTCGACCACCGTCGCCACCGGCGTGCCAAAGCTGTAGGCAAAGCCAACGCCGCGGCCTGTACTGGGCCGCTTCTCACCGCCCCAGTTCGAGATTTCCGCAACCTTCTCTAGAACCGCGGCGCTGGGCGTGTGTTCGGGGCGGGCCAACTCCAGACGGAACTCCAGCGGATCGCGCCCCGCTGCGACGGCCATCTCATCGATGATCGTGTCCGAGAAGAACCCGTTGAACGACGCGCCTACCGATCGCCAGAACCCAACCGGGATCATCGGCTTGGCAAGATAGCCTTCGACACGGAAATTTGGCACCGCAAAGGGTTGGTTAAAAGCTGCGTCCACATGGCCCTTGTCGGGCCCGGGATTCGGTAGGCCAAATAGGCGGCCTGCCCCTTCAACGGTAGTGGATTGTGCGGCGATCTTGCCATGCACCATCACCGCCTTGCCGTCCAACACCGCGGCGCGATAGCGCGCCACCGCCCCAGGTCGGTAATAGTCATGGGTCATGTCTTCTTCGCGTGACCAGGTAAGCTGCACGGGCGTGCCGGGCAGTTTGGTGGCCAGCTGTGCCGCACGAACGCAGTAATCCGTATCGATCCGGCGACCAAAGCCACCGCCGAGATAGGTGGTATGCACCTCGATCTGCTCGGCATCGAGCCCCAGTGCAGCGGCGCAGTCACGCTGCACCACGGTCGGCCCTTGGTTCGGGGCCCAGATAGTCAGATTGTCATCCTCGTAAAGCGCGGTGGCATTCATCGGTTCCATCGTCGCATGGGCCAGATACGGCACGCGATATTCTGCCTCGATCACCTGCGCACCGTCGGGCAGCGCATCCACGTCGCCATCATCGCGCAGGGTCGAGTTGGG
>JABSSB010000043.1 GCA_013214715.1 Paracoccaceae bacterium
GTCCTGAAACCTAATCCCGGACTGCGCCGCAACAATGTCTCCTCGGAGATTCACTTTGGTTGGGTCCGGTTTCACGACAATCCCCGATTTGGGCTCGCTGATCACTGAAACGTCTTCAAGGACGATGTGGCGGAACTTTGTGTCGACCAAGGACAACGTCAAAGCGGCCCTGTGGCGCGCGTGTCATTCGAATAACTCTGAATACCCACTACCACCCCCTCATTAAAATACTTTTCACGTAATTTTATTCGACAGGTCTGACAAACCCGAAACACGGGCTGGAGAGACGTCATCAGAGGGATTTGTTCGGATGGTTTGCCGTCACCCGCCCTTGATGCGCTGCATCAGGTAGATTTCATTTTCGGGCCCGACAGGCTCTGTCAGACCATAGGCATAGACCTTGCCATCCACCGCGACCGAGACACCGGCCGCGATGGTTTGTTTCAGCTCAGGATACTCCCGCTCCAAAGCGCGCAGCATCTGCCCGATGGTGGAGGCCTCGACCTCCACCACCTCTTGCCCGCCGGTCAGGGAGCGTAGCCCGGACCAGAGATGGACCTTAACCGGCATCGCGGTCCTTCAACGCCGCCAGAATGCGCGGGGGGGAGGCCGGAAGCTGGCGCATCCGCACACCAGCCGCATTGGACACGGCATTGGCAATCGCTGCGAGCGGCGGGACGATCCCTGTTTCCCCAACACCGCGCACGCCGAACGGGTGGCCCGGATTGGGAACCTCGACGATCACCGTGTCGATCATCGGCAAGTCCGACGCCACGGGCACGCGATAGTCAAGGAACAGCGCATTCTGCAGGCTGCCATCTTCGCCATAGATGTATTCTTCGTTCAGCGCCCAGCCGATGCCCTGCACCGCGCCGCCCTGATACTGGCCTTCAACATATGTCGGGTGCACAGCTTTACCGGCGTCCTGCACGACCGTGTAGCGCAGGATTTTGGTATGACCGGTTTCCGGGTCGACCTCGGCATCGACGATATGGGTGCCAAAGCTGACGCCCGCGCCTTCGGGTGTGGCCTCAAAATGACCGTTGATCGGCCCGCCCGTGGCGCCCATGTTGGCGGTGATTTCGGTGATATGCATCGGGTCGAACTCGCCGGCATTGGGACCGGACGGCTTGGCATAGCCGTCTTCCCAATAGACCGCATCCGGGTCGATCCCCCATTTCGCCGCCGCGCGCTGGCACATTCGGTTCACCGCATCCTTGGCGGCCTTGATCGTGGCAAGGCCCGAGGCATAGGTCACGCGGCTGCCATGGCTGATCTCATTATAACCCAGCGAGGAAGTATCCGCGATCACGCAGCGGATGTTCTCATAGGGGATGCCCAGCACTTCGGCCGCCATCAACGCCATGGACGCCCGCGATCCACCGATATCCGGAGTGCCTACGGCAATTTGCGCCGTGCCATCTTCGGACAGCATCAGCGAGACCGAGGTCTCTCCACCATGGTTGAACCAGAAGCCACAGGCCACGCCGCGCCCCTGCCCTTCAGCCAATGGGGCCTTGTAATGCGGGTGGTTGATCGCCGCTTCCAACGTTTCGACCAGACCGATCTGGTCAAAGCGCGGGCCATAGGATGCTTTGGAACCCGTCTTGGCTGCGTTCTTCAGACGCACTTCCAGAGGATCCAGGCCCAGTTGGTTGCACATCTCGTCAAGCACCGATTCCACCGCAAACGCGGCCATAGGCGCACCGGGCGCGCGATAGGCGGCCTGCTTGGGCCGGTTCGACATCACGTCATAGCCCATTTGCAGCACGTTTTCGAGGTCATAGCACGCAAACGCGCACATGGCCGAGAACTCCATCGGAGCTTCGGGGAAGGCCCCGCCTGACAGGCGGAAGACGCCCTTGGCCGCGGTGATGGTACCGTCTTTGGTCATGCCAATTTTGATGTCCATCGACGCAGGGCTCGTCGGGCCGGTGGCGCGGAAAACGTCAGCGCGCGGCATGACCAGTTTGACCGGGCGGTTGGCCTTGCGCGACAGCGCGAGCGCCACGGGTTCGATAAAGACTGCTGTCTTGCCGCCAAATCCACCGCCGATTTCCGACGCCGTCACACGCAGGGCCGAGGTTTCAGTGCCCAGCAATGCAGCGCAGACCTTTTGCACATTCCAGTGTCCCTGGGTGCAGCACCAAAGTTCCCCTTTGCCATCGGTGCCCATGTGGCCAAGGCAAGCATGGGGTTCGATATAGCCCTGATGTGTGGCTTCGGTCTTGAAGGTTTCCTCAAGCACCAGATCGGCCTTGGCAAACCCGGCCTCGACATCGCCATGCCCGCTTTCGTGATAGCGCACGACGTTGGGATGCATGCCTGCGGGGACAGAGCCATCATCGGCGCCTTCGCGGATCACCGGAGCGCCCGGCGCCATCGCCTTGTCGACATCGGTGACATGGGGGATGCGCTCATATTCGATCTCGACCAGCTTGGCGGCGTCGCGCGCCTCAAGCATCGAGGTAGCCGCCAAGGCGCAAACCGCGTGCCCGTCATACAAGGCCGTGTCGCCAGCCATGACGTTTTCCAGGATGTTCCAGTTTTCACCGTCCAGCCCGTCGGCAAAATCAGCGCGGGTAACAATGGCTTTCACGCCCGGCGCGGCTTCGGCTTTGGACGTGTCGATTTTGACGATCTTTGCATGGGCATGAGGAGAGCGCAGGATCACCGCGTGCAACATGCCCGGCGCGGTCATATCCGCGCCAAAGCGCGCCCGCCCAGTGACCTTGTCGATCCCATCGGGGCGGTCAGGCCGCGTGCCGACGAAGTTATATGTGGTGCGTTCTGCTTCAAACTCGTCACGTGCCATTACGAGGCCTCCCGCATCTCGGCGGCGGTGTCCATCACCGCGCGAATGATCTTGTCATAGCCTGTGCAGCGGCACAGGTTCCCGGCCAGCCAATAGCGGACCTGCTCTTCCGTCGGGTCGGGGTGTTTTTCCAACAGGTTCTTGGCGGCCACCAGAATGCCCGGCGTGCAGATGCCGCATTGCAGGGCGGCATATTCGATGAACCGTTTCTGCAGCGGGTGCAAGTCTTCGCCCGCGGCGATGCCTTCGACGGTTTCGATAGATTTACCTTCAGCTTCGGCGCCCAGCATCAGGCAGGCACAGACCAGACGGTCATCGACGGTGATCGAACAGGCCCCACAATCGCCGGTGCCGCAGCCTTCTTTGGCCCCGGTCAGGGACAGGCGGTCGCGAAGCACGTCCAGCACGGTTTCCCGGCTGTCACACAGAAATTCGACCGGATCGCCGTTCACGGTGGTCGAAACGTGGAATTTCTTGCTCATTTTGCCCCTCCGGCACGGTCATAGGCGATTTTGGCGGCCCGCTTGGCCAGCACGCCAGCGACCTCGGTGCGGAATTCGATGGTACCGCGTTTGTCATTGATCGGGTTGCAGGCGGCTTCAGCCGCTGCTGCCAGCGCGTCGAGTGCCGCCTCGTCAAGGGCGGAGCCGATCAGCGCCTTTGCGGCATCCTCGACCAGAACCACCGTGGGCGCGACCGCACCCAGGCACACGCGCGCCTCGGTGATCACATCACCGTCGCGGCGCAGGCTGACCGAGCAACCAACCACCGCGATATCCATTTCCGTGCGCGGGATGAACCGCAGATAGGCATCGCCGCCATATGCGCCACGGGGTGGAATATGCACGGCCGAGATGACCTCGCCCTTTGCCAGAGTGGTGCGGCCCGGCCCGGCGGGGATGTCTTCGACCGGCATAACGCGGTCTCCATCCGGTCCGGTCACGGTGACGGTGACACCCGCCGTGACCATGCCCGGCACACCATCGGCGGCGGGAGAGCCGTTGCACAGGTTCCCGGTCAGCGTCGCGCGCCCTTGGATCTGGGTGGAGCCGATCAGGTCCATCCCTTCAACCAACCCCGGCCAATCGGTGCTGAGGTCGGGATGTTCGGTCATCTCAGCCCCGGTGACGGCCACGCCCAAATCCCAACCGCCATCGGCCCGGCGGGTGATATCATGGGTGCCACTGATCTGTTTGATATCGATCAGCGTATCCGGCGTGACTGCATCAGCGCGCAGTTGCACCAAAACATCGGTGCCCCCGGCCAGAAAGCGTGTGATGCCCTCGGCATCTGCTGCCAGCTTTGCAGCTTCGGCAAAACTTGTTGGGCTGTGGAATTGCATCGCGTTCCCCGCTGTCAAAATCGCTCTTGGCGGGAATGGTTTCAGAAAGGCGCCCGCCGCGCCAGTGCCGGGCGCGACAAAAGAGGTCGCGCCCAGACAGATGCGCGGATCAGCCGCGCAGAACCGTGTTCAATATCTCGCCAATATCACTGATTTGCTGTTCGGTCAGGATCAACGGTGGCGACATGGCCAGCGACTCGCCAATCGGGCGCACGATCAGCCCGGCATCCCAGGCCTTGGCATAGGCCGCGCGCGCCGCGTCTGGCGTTTCGAGCTGAATGGCCCCAACCATGCCGAAATTGCGGATATCCACCACGCCCGGCACGCCGTTCAGGCTGTGCAGCATGTCTTCAAAATGCGGGGCCATGGCCTTGGCATTTTCGAAGATCCGGTCATCGCGATAGGTGTCCATCGTGGCAATCGCGGCCGCCGCCGCCAGCGGATGACCAGAATAGGTGTAGCCGTGGAACAGATCAGGCATGGCCGCCGGACCATTCAAGAACGCATCGCGGACCTTGGCCGTGGCAAAGACACCGCCCATCGGGACAGTGGCATTGGTCATGCCTTTGGCCGCGGTCATAAGGTCAGGCTGAATACCCATATGCTGATAGCAGAAGGGCGTGCCCAGACGGCCAAAGCCTGTGATCACCTCGTCAAAGATCAACAGGATGCCATGCTGGTCGCAAATCTCGCGCAGACGCTCAAGATAGCCCTTGGGCGGTGGAAACACGCCGCCGGCACCGGCCATCGGCTCCACGATCACAGCCGCGACCGCGTGGGCGCCGTGGGTTTCGATGATGCCGGTCAGATCCTCGGCCAGATGCGCGCCGTGATCGGGTTGGCCGCGCGAAAACGCGTTTTCCGGCAGCAATGTGTGCCGCATATGCAGCGCGCTTGGGTAAAGCTGACCAAACTGGCCTTTGTTCAAGCCGATGCCACCGACGGACAGCCCACCGAAATTGATCCCGTGATAGGCTTTTTGCCGCCCTACCAGAATACGCCGCTGCCCGTCTCCGCGCGCGGCGTGATAGGCCAGCGCGATTTTCAGGGCTGTGTCCACAGACTCAGAGCCGGAATTGGTCAGGAAGACGTGATCAAACCCTTCAGCCAGATCGACCAGGCGCGAGGCAGCCTGAAACGCGATCGGGTGGCCCTGTCCGAAAGTATGGGCAAAATCCAGATCCGCCGCCTGCGCCTGAATCGCCCGCGTGATCCGGTCCACGCCATGCCCGGCATTACTGCACCACAACCCACCGGTGCCATCAATCAGCTGGCGGCCTTCGGGCGTGGTGTAATACGCGCCGTTGGCTCCGCTGAGGAAACGCGGATTGTCCTTGAACGCCCGCGACGATGTGAAGGGCATCCAGAAACTGTCCAGATCATTCGGCAATTGCACTGCGTCATCGGGCATCGCATTCTCCTTTGTCTGATGTTGTTGTTATACCACGCGCACGGACAGATCGGGCAACCCGTCAATCCGCGCCTCCATCACATCCCCGACCGTTACCGGACCGACCCCGGCGGGCGTCCCGGTCAGGATCACATCACCTGCCGCGATATCATAGGTCCGCGACAGATAGGCAATCTGTTCTGGGATCGACCAGATCATCTGTGACAGATCACCACTTTGGCGAGGGCTGCCGTTGAGCGTGAGCGTGATGGCCCCCTGCGACATGTTTAGACCTTCGGCAGGCATCAATCGCCCAACCGGGGCGGAACGTTCGAAGGCTTTGCCTATCTCCCATGGGCGCCCTGTGGCTTTCATCTGCCCCTGCAAGTCGCGCCGGGTCATATCCAGCGCAACGGCATAGCCCCAGACATGATCCATTGCCTTGTCTGCCGGAATGTCGCGGCCACCGCTGCGCAATGCGACAAGCAATTCAACCTCGTGATGCACGTCCTGACTGAGGCTGGGATAGGGAAACTCTCCGCTTGGATCGAGGTTTTCGGGGTTCTTCTGGAAATAGAAGGGCGGGTCCCGATCCGGGTCATGGCCCATTTCGCGGGTGTGTTCGGCATAATTGCGCCCGATGCAATACACCCGGCGCACCGGAAACAGACGACCATCCTGCACGGGCAAGGTCGGTCGCGGCGGGCTGGTCAGAACCATGTCAGACATCCGAAGCTCCCTGAAAATCGAGTCACCCGTGGCTACAGCGATCCCGGCAGCACGCCAAGCCTTTTTGATCAAATTTTCTAAAAACCGAAACCGACGGGATCAGATATTGAGAATCCAGTCGAAGAAGCGGGTGAAGCGGTCCCGAGTTGCGGGCTTGAGGGTTTCCGAAGGCCATGTGAGCGCATTGAATTCGGCCAGAAGCAGCAGGTCATGCATCATCTCGCCTTCAATGCGCGCATGTTTGGACCCGACCGCCGCCGATAGGGAGCTGAGGCTGTCCGAGGTCATGTTGCGTCGGGCCGTCACCCGGGTTTTCAGATCGGCGATACGCGTTGCCTCAAAAAGAAACCGCACTTCAGCCCGCATCAGAACCCGCCAGTCATCGGCGGTGCGGTCAAAGTAATCGAGAAGGATCAATAACAGTTCGTCGCGCAGGGCAATCCGTTCTTGCAGCGGGCTGTCCAGCGTGACTCCGGAATTGGCAATGGCGGTTTCATACTCCAACACGGTCCCGGCATTGTTCTGGTCGGTTCGCTCCGACAGACGGACAAAAGCCTGCGTCAACAGATCATCGAGCGAGGTGAAGTAATATGTGGTGGTTGACAGGCTCACACCCGCGGCCTTGGCGACGGCGCGATGGGTGGCGGCTGCGACCCCCTGTTCGGCCACGACGAAAATGGCGCCATCCAGGATCTGACGGCGGGTCCGTTCGCCTTTCGGCGTCGGTCCTTGGTTGCGCGTTGCCCGCTTCGTGTCAGCGCTTTTACTGATTTGTTCGGAGATTTCTTCTGTCACACTATTGCTCGATACTTTTTCTGGCGGACCAGTTTAACAAAGCCTGCCCGGTGGGCAGACCTCCAGCACGCTATTGATTTGGGGTGATGGGGTCTAGTGAAAATTACGGTTTGGAGAATTCGCCGCCCTGTGCGGCCTCGGTCTCGGCTTGGACATCATCGAGCGTTGGCGGCGACCAAGCCCGTTCGACACGGGCGGAATAGGCTTTCTTCTCACCGCGCAATTCAGCCTCTTGCTGTGCGGCGATCTCTTTCACGCGCCGCACATATTCTTTGTTCTGATGGCCCGGCAAAGACGGGTCGTAAACCGGCGCCAAAGCTGCCAATGCCTTGCGGTCGGCGCTCGCGAATTCCTTTGAACGGCGCTGCGCGTCATAAGGATGCACGCCCATGCCTTCCATGGCCGATCGCCCGGCCCTGACCGCGCTGTCGAAGGTGTCTCGAATGATGTCGCGGCATCCCGCGGCATAAAGCTCGTAGACATGATGGCGATCGACAGCGCGCGAGACGATATAGACATCAGGATGGTTGGTCGAGACATGGCGCACCAATTCGGTCGCCTGTTCGCGGCCATCAATGGCCACGACAAGCATCCGGGCACTGTCGATCCCGGCGGCATGTAGCATGTCCGGCCGCGTGGCATCTCCAAAGAAGACCTTGATCCCAAAGGTGCGCAGCATCTCCAATTGGCGCGAGTCGTGATCAAGAACCACGGTCTGAAACCCCTGACCCAGCAGCATCCGGTTCACGATCCCACCAAAGCGCCCGTGGCCTGCAATGATGATGGTTCCGCCTTCGTCGATCTCGTCCGGCTCGGCGGTTTGGGCCTTGGCATAGCGCGGCGCGATAAAACGATCGTAAAAGATAAACAGCCCCGGTGTCAGCATCATCGAAAGCGCCACCACCAAAAGTAGCATATCCGCAATCTCACGCGGGAGGACATTGTTGGCCAGCGTGAAGGAAATCAGGACAAAGCCGAACTCTCCCGCCTGTGCCAGACCAAGCGAGAACAGCCACCTGTCGGACCCTTCGACGCGGAAGATCATCGCCAGCACAAACAGCACCCCGGCTTTGATTGCGACCATGCCAATGGTCAGCGCGAGAACCGTCAGCAGATTGCTGCCCAGCAGGCCAAAGTCGATTGCCGCACCGACGGTGATGAAAAAGACGCCCAACAACAGTCCTTTGAACGGGGCGATATCGCTTTCCAGCTCATGCCGGTATTCGCTATTGGCCAAAACCACACCCGCCAGAAACGCGCCCAGAGCGGGCGACAGTCCAACGGCTGTCATCAGCACGGCAATGCCGATGACCATGGCCAAAGCGGTGGCGGTGAACAACTCGCGCAGCTTGGCCGTGTCAACAAAGCGGAAGATCGGACGCGTTAAATAAGACCCACCCACGACAACAATGCCAATGGCCGCCAGCGTGACCACAGCCCGCAGCCAGCCCGGCAAAGCATCGACCAGATTGATCGACCAGCCATGCTCATCACCATGCGCATCGCCATTTTCGTCACTATGGCCGTCGCCATGTGCGTCGCCATGCGCCGCGCCATGCCCGCCATCATGGGCCAGATCGGCCAATTCCGGCAGCGCCAGCAAGGGCAACAGCGCCAGCATCGGAATGACCGCAATGTCCTGAAACAGCAGCACGGCAAAGCTGGCCTGCCCGCCATCAGATTTCATCAATCCTTTTTCACCCAAGGTCTGAAGCACAATCGCCGTGGAACTGAGCGTCAGGATCAGACCAATGGCCAGCGATACGGTCCAAGGCTGGCCCAGCAACATGACCACCCCCATGATCAAGGCCGCCGTCACAGCCACCTGCAAACCGCCCAGCCCCAGTAGCCGCGTCCGCATATGCCAAAGCATCTTTGGCTCAAGCTCAAGCCCGACTAGAAACAGCATCATCACCACGCCAAATTCGGCAATATGCTGGATCGCGACCACATCGACGCCCAGCCACGCCAGAAGCGGCCCAAGCAAGATGCCCGCGATCAGATACCCCAGCACCGAGCCCAGCCCCAGACGCGAGGCGATGGGCACCATGATGATCCCGGCGGTGAGAAACAGAAAGGACAGGAGGAGCAGGCTATCCATCGGCACGCTCCCCACACAGGATTGTCAAATCAGCGGCGCGCACGACCTCACGCTGTCGGGCGGCTTCGAAATCATAAGTATCCTCCCGGATCGACTGGATCAAAGATGCAAAACCATGAGCATGGTCAGACAACGCGTGATCTTCGGCAGCGCGCAGCGCTCCATAGAGCACATAAGGCGTTTCAAAACTCATTTTGCACAGCCGCGCTGTCTGCTCCATCGGCGTCAGAAAGGTCCGCAACGGAAAATGCTGATAGCCTTCGGCGGTATAAGCGTCTTCGGCGCCCGCCGCGGTGACGGCCAGCATCATCTGCTTGCCTTCAAGCGCGGTGCCGCCCGCGCCATAGGCAAAGCCATGTTCGAGCGTGATATCAAACCATTCCTTGATGATCGCCGGGCTGGAATACCAAAACAGCGGGAACTGAAACAGGATCACGTCATGATCCAAAAGCCGCGCCTGCTCTCGATCAGCATCAATGTCAAAGCGCGGGTAGTCCTGATACAGGTCGACCCATGTCACACCGTCAATCCAACGCGCGGCGCGGGCCATGGCCTTGTTGGCCCGCGAATGTCGTGGCGCTGGATGGGCGTGATATACAAGCAGACGTGACATCCGCGCTTCCCTTAACAAGACCGAATGAAAAAATTAGGCAAAACCAAGCCAAAGCAACAGAGGGTCATCCTCTGGGCTGGTTCACACCCATTTCGCCAGCGGTGGCAAGCTCATTAACACGGCATTGGCGTCATGCCCGGTTTCCAGGCCGAATTTGGTGCCGCGATCATAAACGAGGTTGTATTCAGCATAGAGGCCGCGATGGACAAGCTGTGTGTCCTTGTCAGCGTCGGTCCAATCCTGCACGCGCCGCTTTTCGATCAGAGGGACAAAGGCGGGCAGAAACGCCCGTCCGATATCCTGCGTCAGGGCGAAATCTGTCGCCCAGTTGCCGGTACAGTGGTCATCCATGAATATCCCGCCGACGCCGCGCGCACGATTGCGATGCGGGATGAAGAAATACTCATCCGCCCACTCTTTCAGTCGCGGGTAGAACTCTGCGCCATGCGGATCAAGATGCACCTTTTGGGTGGCGTGGAAATGCGCGGTGTCTTCGTCATATTCCAGGCATGGATTCAGATCCGAGCCGCCGCCAAACCACCAGGCATGAGGCGTCCAAAACATGCGCGTATTCATATGAACGGCCGGGCAATGCGGGTTTTGCATGTGGGCCACCAGCGAAATCCCCGATGCCCAAAAGCGTGGATCATCCTTCATCCCCGGCAGGCCCTTGCGAGCCATCATCGCAGCCTGCGCGCGCTCACCCAGCGTGCCATAAACGGTCGAGACATTGACACCGACCTTTTCAAAGACGCGCCCGCCGCGCATCACGCTCATCAAGCCGCCCCCCGCATCGCTCCCATCGGGGGCAGAGCGGCGGGTCTCGGTCACTTCGAACCGGGCGGGCGCGGCTTCGCTCAGCGGGCCATCGGCGTGGCTGTCTTCCAGCGTTTCAAACGCAGCAACGATCTGGTCGCGCAAGTCGCGGAACCATGCGGACGCCGTGTCTTTTTCGGTTTGAAACGCGTCTGTCATGGTCTTGCCCTTCGCTGCAGAAACTGTCTGTCCCATCAGTGCGCGGGCGCGGCCACGGGGTCAAGCAATGTGCGCCCCCCATCTAGTGTCATGATCTGACCCGTCATGAACCGCGACGCGTCCGAGGCCAAAAACTGCGCTGCATCAGCCAGTTCAGACGGAGCCGCGATGCGATTGAGCGGCGTATGCGTTTCGATATCCTGCCGGTAATCGCGATTGTCCTTGAGCGTCAATTTCAACGACGCCGACATGACCGACCCCAACGCCACTGCATTGACCCGGATGCGGTACGGGGCAAGAGCCACGGCCAGGGAGCGGGTCATCTGATCCAAGGCTGCCGTCGACACCGAATAGGCCATCAAATCCGGATGCGTCCGCCGCGCCGCGATGGAACTGAGATTGATGATCGACCCGATAGGGCCATCGTCCTCGCGTCCTTCGGCCTGTTTGATCATGCGTTTGGCCACTGCCTGGCTCAGCCGCAGGGCGGGCATCAGGTTTTGCTGCAAGAGTGCTTCGACGGTGCTATCTTCGGGGTCCAGAGGGTCAGATGGCATCACTTGCCGGGCTCCGTTGATCAGAACATCGACCTCATCAAAGGCGTCCAGCGTGGCCGAGAGCAGATTGGCGATGGTCAGCCTTTCGCGCAGATCACCTGCAAAGTGGCGAATATTGCCTTCATCGGCACGTTCCCCCAATTCCGCGATCAGGGCTTTTTCGTCCATATCGGCAAACATCACATTCGCGCCCTTGTCGGCAAACTGTTTGCCGATGGCCAGGCCAATGCCGCTGGCAGCACCGGTTACGATGGCAGTCTTGCCTGCAATGGAAAAGGACATGATCAGCTCCTGTCTGTCAGCGGCTCATCGGGTTCGGATCGGGCGGGCCGCCCGGATGATCTTGTAGCGCCCATCCCCGCCTGTCTCGACGACGTCGCGGAAGAGGGCGCGCAGATGCTCTTCATACGGAAGGTGACGATTGGCCACCAACCACATCACGCCAGATGGGGCGAGCACGCGTGACGCTGTTGCCAAGAAAGCACGGCCCAGCGCCGGGTCCGCTGCACGAGAGCTGTGAAAGGGCGGGTTCGCAACCACAGCGTCTAGCAACTCGGGCGTTTCCCAACGGGTCGCGTCAGCCCAGTGGAACTGTGCCCTTGGGTCACGCACATTTTGCTGAGCACACTCCAGTGCGGTCGCATCGGCCTCGACCAGATACAGGCTTTCCACGCTATTGCGTGTCAGGATCTGCGCCGACAGATAGCCCCAGCCCGCACCCAGATCTGCCACCCGGCGACCCAGCTTGTCGGGCAGCGCCTCGGCCAACAGGCGCGATCCCGGATCAATGCTGTCAGCAGAAAACACGCCAGCGCGCGTTTCAAACCCATCAACATGCTGCGGGGTGGCGCGCCAGTCGGAAAAATCGCCTCTATCACACCAAAACAGTTTTCCATGCGCTTTGTTGATCGGGCCAATGACCTCTGCACGGCTGCGCATCGCCTTCAACATCGAATCGACACCATCGGTTTTGGCGCCGTCCACAATGATCCGGCCCTGCGCCCGAGAGATCAAATCGCGAGCGAGGTCCTTGGCGCGCGGCAGGAAGATCAGGGTCGCGCCAATGCCCTCCGGCATTGTCGTGGCACAGGTCCAGCCTAGTGCGGAAAAGCGATCATGAACGGGTTTTTGCGGGCTCACAATCACGCATCGCACTGGATCAAGCGTCGACAAATCTGTCTCGACCGACGGGCCGACGATAGCCACCTGCCCATCGTCGGGAAGGGTCAAGCCAGCCTCCAGCGCCAATGCCAACCGCACCGTCATCGGTGGATCAGTCTTCCTTTTCCATGGTGCATTGCAGCGGATGCTGGTGGCGGCGCGCGAAATCCATCACCTGCCCAACTTTGGTTTCTGCAATTTCATGGCTGAACACACCCACAACGGCAACGCCTTTCTTGTGCACGGTCAGCATGATTTCAAAGGCCTGCGCATGGGTCATGCCAAAAAAGCGTTCCAGCACATGCACGACAAATTCCATCGGCGTGTAATCGTCATTCAGCAGCAGCACCTTGTAAAGAGGCGGCCGCGCGGTTTTCGGGCGCGTTTCGACAACAACGGACGTGTCGCCATCTTCGTCCTTCTTGTCGGACATATGCCAGGTCATCTGCTTCATCTTCTGAAAGTCTCTGCTTCGCCTCTCGAAAGCATGGCTGTTATATAATGCAAAGGCACAAAGTGAAAAGACCGGGGATTCACGCAAATATGGGTCAAAGGATCACGACCATCGGGTTCGACGCTGATGACACGCTGTGGCATAACGAACGCTTTTTCCAGATGACGCAGGCCCATTTCACCGATCTGCTAAAAAACTATGCCGAGCCCGATCATCTTGCAGATCGCCTTTTGGCGGCCGAACGTCGCAATCTTGACCACTATGGCTACGGTATCAAAGGCTTCATGCTCTCGATGATCGAAACCGCCATCGAAGTGACCGATGAAAAGGTGCCAGCCCCGGTGATTGCCGAGATCTTAGCCGCCGGGCAAGAGATGCTGTCGCATCCCATCGAATTGCTCCCCCATGCGATCGAGGCCGTCGAAGCCCTGACCGCGACACATCGCATTGTCTTGATCACAAAGGGCGATCTGCTCGATCAGGAGCGCAAGCTTGCGCTGTCGGGTCTGGGCGATCACTTCGATGGCGTTGAAATCGTCTCCGAAAAGACGCCCCAGGTTTACACCGACATTTTCGCTCGCCACGGCCATGGGGCGGATGCTGCTCTGATGGCTGGCAATTCCATACGCTCGGACATCTTGCCGGTTTTGGAGGCTGGTGGCTGGGCGGTGCATGTGCCGCATGATCTGACCTGGGAGTTGGAACGCGCCGACCATCCCGTCAACGCGCCACGGTTTCGCGAAGTCCCGGATCTGGGCGCCTTGCCGGATCTCGTGGCCCGGTTAGAGGATTAGGCACAGCCTTGTAATCTTTGGCCGAAATTAAGCCTCATTGTTTATTTTGCGAATCGTATGTGCTAGCGTCGCGTCAAGAACAGAGGCGACCAGCCGGAAAACCGGCGGCGCGAGGCAGAAAACAGGCAGTTGATCGTGCAGGATCCGCAAAAATGCGGGGCCCTTTTTTGGGCTCTTGGCGGGGCGCTGGCCGCCCTTGTTATCAGTGCATCTGCGGCGCTTGCCGCGCCCTATGCAGCGATGGTCATGGATGCCAGAACCGGAGAGGTTCTGCATTCGCGCAACGCCGATACGCGGCTGCATCCGGCTTCTCTTACGAAGATGATGACGCTCTATGTCGTGTTTGAAGCCGTCCGCAATGGCGAGATCACGATGGACACCAAAATCCGCGTGTCGCGCAAAGCCGCGGCAGAGCCGCCGTCAAAACTGGGCCTGAAATCCGGTAGCCGCATCGCCCTGCGCTATCTCGTGCGGGCCTCGGCCGTGAAGTCGGCCAATGATGCAGCCACCGCGATGGCCGAGGCGATCAGCGGGTCCGAGGCCGCCTTTGCCCGCCGTATGACGCGCACGGCCAAGGCGATGGGCATGACCCGGACGACCTTCAAAAACGCCCATGGCCTGACCGAAAGCGGCCATATGTCCACGGCCCGGGACATGACGATCCTGGGACGGCACATGTTGTATGACTACCCGCAATATTACAACCTCTTCTCGCGCCGCTCTACCAGTGCGGGGATCACGACCGTGAACAATACCAATCGGCGTTTGCTGAACGCCTATCGGGGGGCGGATGGAATCAAGACCGGGTATACGAGGGCCGCGGGGTTCAACCTTGTCGCCTCGGCCGAGCGTGGGAATGAACGGATCCTTGCGACGATGTTTGGCGGGTCCTCGTCTGCGTCGCGCAATGCGCGGGTGGCGGAACTCTTGGATATGGGGTTCGCGCGCGCCCCGTCGCGGGCGCCACTGCGCAAACCCAAGCGGCCCGCCTATACCGGCAATGTCAGCTTGGGGTCCACCTTGCGTTTGTCCGGTGCGATCACGAAAAGCCCGATCCCGCCCCTGCGACCGGGCGCGCCGACGCAATCGCAGGGCGTGCTTGTTGCGCTGGCCGACCCGACAGCAGCTCCTTTGGTGCCGCTGACCCCCGCGAACACAACCACCACCGCCGAAGACATAGCGACAGCCATCGAAGCGGTCGATCTGTCAACGAGTGATCCGAAACTGGCTGAAGCCGCGGCCTCGCCGGAGGAGGAAGTCGAAAAAGTCGATCTGGTCGCCGCAGTTATGCCCGCTAAGGTCGCGCCCGGCGGCATGTTGATCCGCCCGCGTTTGCGCCCGCGGCTGGAAACCGCAACTGCGCAACTGGGGCTCAATGCCGAGATTGCGCCAAAGCCCGCGCCGCAGGCTGTGACCGCTGCCGCCACTCCGACCAAGGCTGTGGCGATCCCCGCTTCGGTTCAGGCCACCGGCGCGGTGACACTGTCCCTGCGACCACAGCCCGCGCCTGAACCGGTGGTGGTCACCCGTCTGGCCAACACCGGCAGCACGGATTGGAGCGTCACAGTTGGCCGCTACAGCAACCAGTTTGAGGCGGAAAAGGCCCTGCTGCGGGTCGCGCTCAAGGAAACGGCCACTTTGAACGGGGCGGTGCGCAAGGTCGTGAACGGCCCGCAAGGCTGGGAAGCGCGGTTTCTTGGACTGACCCGCGACAATGCCCAACTGGCCTGTCGCAAGCTTTCCGCGCAAAGCTATGACTGCGCGGCCCGGGGGCCGTCCTGACCGCCCTCAAATGCCGCATTTGCGCGGAGTATTCTGATGCGATTATGCACTTTGGCATGTCTGGTTTTCGGTGCGACGCCTTTGGCGGCGCAAAACGGCCCGTCGTTTGACTGCACCAAAGCCAACAGCACGGCGGAAGAGCTGATCTGCGCCGATCCGGCACTTTCCGCGCTCGATCGTGAAATATCCCGCCTTTATGATCTGGCACGCGGCTCGGTCTCGGGCTCTGATCTGGCCATGCTCAAAGCGTATCAGCGCGGATGGATCAAGGGTCGCGATGACTGTTGGAAGGCCCGCGTATCGATCACCGAATGCATCAGCACCGTAAATATTGTGCGCATTCACGAACTCCGCCGTGACCACCCGGCCACGCGGAGCGAAGACGGTGCCAGTCTCGGCCCGATTGAATATCGCTGCGACGGGTTGGACCATACCGTGTCAGCCGTGGTCATCACATTGCCAGAGGCACCTTATGCAAGCGTTGCCTGGGACGAGATGATGATTAGCTTGCCACAGGTTCGCGCCGCCTCTGGTGCGAAATATGAAACCCACGACGGCATATTGTTCTGGATCCAGGGGTCAGAGGCGCGTCTCTCTTATGCGGGCCAGACATCACTTGTTCTACATCCACACTACCATCAGGTAACTCTGGCACCTGAACCGTTTCTGCTTGTGCTGGTTGTGTCCAGGCCCGAATCGCTTGATGCTCTCCTGCCAGAACTCCGTCGCCGTCTCATATTGACGGCGGTTTTCATATATCCCGGCGAGCGTATTGAGCGCGTGCTCTCCGCCAGGCGTCTTT